>NZ_AP031573.1:0-315883 GCF_041154745.1 Flavobacterium sp. CFS9
AAAAAGATATAAAAACAAAAAACCCTATCCGATTTGGATAGGGTTTTCAAAAGAAAGGCGACGACATACTCTCCCACATAACTGCAGTACCATCTGCGCAGGCGGGCTTAACTTCTCTGTTCGGGATGGGAAGAGGTGAGCCCCGCCGCAATAACCACCTTAAGATTATTGTTGGCGGTTGTTGGTTTATGGTTGTTGGTGTTTCCATCAACTACCAACCTTCAACTTTCAACTGCAGCTTCGCTGCAAATATTTTAACATACTGAGATAAAGAAACAAATAAGTATTTTAAGTTTTAGAAAGTTTCCTCCCTCCGATTGCTCGGAGGGAAAAGTGCGTACATAAGCTTACGGATTATTAGTACTACTCGACTATGACATTACTGCCTTTACATCTATAGCCTATCAACGTGGTCATCTTCCACGATCCTTAAAAGAAATCTCATCTTGTGGTGGGTTTCGCGCTTATATGCTTTCAGCGCTTATCCCTTCCAAACGTAGCTACTCTGCGGTGCCCCTGGCGGGACAACAGATACACTAGAGGTTTGTCCAATTCGGTCCTCTCGTACTAGAATCAGATCCACTCAAATTTCTAACGCCCACAGTAGATAGAGACCGAACTGTCTCACGACGTTCTGAACCCAGCTCGCGTGCCACTTTAATGGGCGAACAGCCCAACCCTTGGGACCTTCTCCAGCCCCAGGATGTGACGAGCCGACATCGAGGTGCCAAACCCCCCCGTCGATATGAGCTCTTGGGGGAGATCAGCCTGTTATCCCCGGCGTACCTTTTATCCTTTGAGCGATGGCCCTTCCATGCGGAACCACCGGATCACTATGCTCTACTTTCGTACCTGATCGACCTGTATGTCTCTCAGTCAAGCTCCCTTATGCCATTGCACTCTACGCACGGTTACCAAGCGTACTGAGGGAACCTTTAGAAGCCTCCGTTACTCTTTTGGAGGCGACCACCCCAGTCAAACTACCCACCAAGCACTGTCCCCCGCAACACGGGGTTAGGCCTCAGATAAACAAAGGGTTGTATTTCAACAATGACTCCACAACGCCTGGCGACGCCACTTCACAGTCTCCAACCTATCCTACACATCATTTATCCAAGGTCAATACTAAGCTATAGTAAAGGTGCACAGGGTCTTTTCGTCCCACTGCGGGTAAACGGCATCTTCACCGTTACTACAATTTCACCGAGCTCATGGCTGAGACAGTGTCCAGATCGTTACACCATTCGTGCAGGTCGGAACTTACCCGACAAGGAATTTCGCTACCTTAGGACCGTTATAGTTACGGCCGCCGTTTACTGGGGCTTCAATTCAATGCTTCTCCGAAGATAACATCTCCTCTTAACCTTCCAGCACCGGGCAGGTGTCAGGCCCTATACGTCATCTTACGATTTTGCAGAGCCCTGTGTTTTTGATAAACAGTCGCCTGGACCTCTTCACTGCGGCCCCGATTGCTCGGGGCGACCTTTCTCCCGAAGTTACAGGTCTATTTTGCCTAATTCCTTAGCCATGAATCTCTCGAGCACCTTAGGATTCTCTCCTCAACTACCTGTGTCGGTTTACGGTACTGGTACTAATTACCTGAAGTTTAGAGGTTTTTCTTGGAAGCCCTTAGGCGCACTATCTCTTTGTCCGAAGACTCCGAGTACTATCGTATTTCACCATTCTCTACGGATTTGCCTATAGAGAATATAGCTAGGTACTTCAACGAACTATTCCGTCAGTTCGCGGCGCTTTCATCACTCCGTCACCCCATCACAGTAATTAGTAGTACGGGAATATTAACCCGTTGGCCATCGACTGTCCCTTTCGGGTTCGCCTTAGGACCAGACTAACCCACAGCTGATTAGCATAGCTGTGGAAACCTTAGTTTTTCGGTGTGCGGGTTTCTCGCCCGCATTATCGTTACTTATGCCTACATTTTCTTTTCCAGCCAGTCCAGCATACCTTACGATACACCTTCAACCCTGCTGGAATGCTCCCCTACCACTTTGCATTGCTGCAAAATCCATAGCTTCGGTAATATGCTTATGCCCGATTATTATCCATGCTCGTCCGCTCGACTAGTGAGCTGTTACGCACTCTTTAAATGAATGGCTGCTTCCAAGCCAACATCCTAGCTGTCTGGGCAGACAAACCTCGTTCTTTCAACTTAGCATATATTTGGGGACCTTAGCTGATGGTCTGGGTTCTTTCCCTCTCGGACTTGGACCTTAGCACCCAAGCCCTCACTGCTGTAAAACATTATATAGCATTCGGAGTTTGTCAGGAATTGGTAGGCGGTGAAGCCCCCGCATCCAATCAGTAGCTCTACCTCTATATAACTATTATCAGCGCTGCACCTAAATGCATTTCGGGGAGTACGAGCTATTTCCGAGTTTGATTGGCCTTTCACCCCTACCCACAGGTCATCCGAAGACTTTTCAACGTCAACCGGTTCGGACCTCCACACTGTGTTACCAGCGCTTCATCCTGCCCATGGGTAGATCACACGGTTTCGCGTCTAACACTACTGACTAAAGCGCCCTATTCAGACTCGCTTTCGCTACGGATCCGTGACTTAATCACTTAACCTTGCCAGCAACGTTAACTCGTAGGCTCATTATGCAAAAGGCACGCCGTCACCCCACTAAAGGGCTCCGACCGCTTGTAAGCGTATGGTTTCAGGATCTATTTCACTCCGTTATTCACGGTTCTTTTCACCTTTCCCTCACGGTACTGGTTCACTATCGGTCTCTCAGGAGTATTTAGCCTTAGCGGATGGTCCCGCCAAATTCAGACAGGGTTTCACGTGCCCCGCCCTACTCAGGATACCACTATCCATTATACTTGTTACCCATACGAGGCTATCACTCTCTATGGCTCGACTTTCCAGTCAATTCCGGTTCCTTGTACATGAAATGTCGTGGTCCTACAACCCCAACAATGCCGTAACATCATTGGTTTGGGCTAATCCGCGTTCGCTCGCCACTACTTACGGAATCACTTTTGTTTTCTTCTCCTCCGCCTACTTAGATGTTTCAGTTCAGCGGGTTTGCCCACCTATCGGTGTACTATGTCTTCAACATAGTGGGTTGCCCCATTCGGATATCTACGGATCAATCGATGTGTGCTCGTCCCCGTAGCTTTTCGCAGCTTATCACGTCCTTCTTCGCCTCTGAGAGCCTAGGCATCCCCCATACGCCCTTATTTTGCTTATTGTACCAATCTTGTTATTTAAAACAAGACCGTTTTTTTTGTTTCTTATTATTGCTAATAAAAAACGCTTTCTACTTTCTTATTATTTTCTTATCTCAATATGTCAATGAACTTTGTTTCGCTTTAGGCTTTAAGCAATACACTTTAAGCTTTCTTAGCCTTTGCCTATAGCTTAAAGCTTTAGGCCTTGTGGAGAATAACGGAGTCGAACCGTTGACCTCCTGCGTGCAAGGCAGGCGCTCTAGCCAGCTGAGCTAATCCCCCATTTTTTAGTTGTCAGTTAACAGTTTTCAGTTAACACTACTTAAAACGGTTACTCAACCTCTAAAATTTCCTTTTAAATCAAGTTTTTCAGCCTTTTTAAACTTATAACTTATAATTCATAACTTATAACTCTTTAAAAAAGTAGTCCCGGGCAGACTCGAACTGCCGACCCCTACATTATCAGTGTAGTACTCTAACCAGCTGAGCTACGAGACTCTGTTTTTACTTAATTCTTTTTTCATTTTTTAAATTAACAGCAAGAGTAATACAATCTTCAATTCAGAATCCTATAAATAATCATCTTTTTTCCTTAGCGTGTCCGAAAACTAACACTAAGGCTCTAGAAAGGAGGTGTTCCAGCCGCACCTTCCGGTACGGCTACCTTGTTACGACTTAGCCCTAGTTACCAGTTTTACCCTAGGCAGCTCCTTGCGGTCACCGACTTCAGGCACCCCCAGCTTCCATGGCTTGACGGGCGGTGTGTACAAGGCCCGGGAACGTATTCACCGGATCATGGCTGATATCCGATTACTAGCGATTCCAGCTTCACGGAGTCGAGTTGCAGACTCCGATCCGAACTGTGACCGGCTTTATAGATTCGCTCCTGCTCACACAGTGGCTGCTCTCTGTACCGGCCATTGTAGCACGTGTGTAGCCCAAGGCGTAAGGGCCGTGATGATTTGACGTCATCCCCACCTTCCTCACAGTTTGCACTGGCAGTCTTGTTAGAGTTCCCGACACTACTCGCTGGCAACTAACAACAGGGGTTGCGCTCGTTATAGGACTTAACCTGACACCTCACGGCACGAGCTGACGACAACCATGCAGCACCTTGTAATTTGTCTTGCGAAAGATCTGTTTCCAAATCGGTCAAACTACATTTAAGCCTTGGTAAGGTTCCTCGCGTATCATCGAATTAAACCACATGCTCCACCGCTTGTGCGGGCCCCCGTCAATTCCTTTGAGTTTCATTCTTGCGAACGTACTCCCCAGGTGGGATACTTATCACTTTCGCTTAGCCACTGAAATTGCTCCCAACAGCTAGTATCCATCGTTTACGGCGTGGACTACCAGGGTATCTAATCCTGTTCGCTACCCACGCTTTCGTCCATCAGCGTCAATCCATTAGTAGTAACCTGCCTTCGCAATTGGTATTCCATGTAATCTCTAAGCATTTCACCGCTACACTACATATTCTAGTTACTTCCTAATAATTCAAGTTCAGCAGTATCAATGGCCGTTCCACCGTTGAGCGATGGGCTTTCACCACTGACTTACTAAACCGCCTACGGACCCTTTAAACCCAATGATTCCGGATAACGCTTGGATCCTCCGTATTACCGCGGCTGCTGGCACGGAGTTAGCCGATCCTTATTCTTACGATACCGTCAAGCCTCTACACGTAGAGGTGTTTCTTCTCGTACAAAAGCAGTTTACAATCCATAGGACCGTCATCCTGCACGCGGCATGGCTGGATCAGGCTTGCGCCCATTGTCCAATATTCCTCACTGCTGCCTCCCGTAGGAGTCTGGTCCGTGTCTCAGTACCAGTGTGGGGGATCTCCCTCTCAGGACCCCTACCCATCGTAGCCTTGGTAAGCCGTTACCTTACCAACTAGCTAATGGGACGCATGCTCATCTTTTACCGTTGTGACTTTAATAACTCAATCATGCGATTGTGTTATACTATGAGGTATTAATCCAAATTTCTCTGGGCTATCCCTCTGTAAAAGGTAGATTGCATACGCGTTACGCACCCGTGCGCCGGTCTCTATATCCGAAGACATATACCCCTCGACTTGCATGTGTTAAGCCTGCCGCTAGCGTTCATCCTGAGCCAGGATCAAACTCTTCATCGTATATTTTTTATATTATATCGCGATGAATATTTATCGGTTCTTTTCGAATCTTACGACTCTATTACTCTTATTCTTTTGTCCCGATTAATCGGGACGGCTGTCAATTCAATATGTCTACGAACGTATTCTTTTTTCTTATTATCGCTTGTTTCTCAAAGCGGGTGCAAAAGTAGAAAACTTATTTCAAACTGGCAAAAGATTTTTGAAGTTTTTTTTAGAAAATTTCTTTTCCTTTTCAACCTCTCTCCTTACCAATTTTTCAATGAACTTCCCATGTTTTGCGGGGTGCAAACTTAAAACTTTCTTTCTTTACTCACAAGCTTTTTGGAATCTTTTTTGAAAATAAATTTTCGTTTTGATTCGTTTTACTTATCAGTATTTCTGTGAACGTTTATCGCTGTTGCGGGTGCAAAAGTAGCCACTTTATCCGCTTTTACAAGCTTTTTCTACACTTATTTTTAAAGTTTTTCTTAAATGGCTGGTTTGGCGTTTTTTACAAACAATCTTTTTTTTGTTGTTGTAAATAGTAAACCCGACAGGTTCTGAAAAACTGTCGGGTTTGACTCTTTATCATAACCTCACCTCCTAGCCCCGATAGAAGTGGACATCCTTTTGTGGCGGGGTTCGACACAAAAGATACAAACGGATAGCGGGATAAAGCTCCCCAATACTTAAATTACAAACCTGAAGGCTTCGACTTCGCTCAGCCGGACATTCGCCCCAGCCGGGCATTTGTCTCTATTAGACAAAAACTACTCTTATATCATAGAATAAGTAAAAAGCAAACCCGACAGGTTCTGAAAAACTGTCGGGTTGTAGAGCCGTATTCTTCATTAATATATATACTAATTTAAACTGTCAATTACTGCTTTTATGATAATTATTCAATTACATAACTTAATAAACTTTATGCGAAGTTTTTACAGGACTCAAAAAATTCGTAAGCTCTTTTTTCTGCATAAGAATACTCTGAATTACGTAATGGGAAAGCGCAGTGCCCACCATATCTTGGTGTTTCCAAATACACATAGGCACTCTCCTTTGCTATCGCTCTGGGATAACATCTTTCTCCCAAAAAAGGATCGTCTAATGAGTTAATAATTAAAACGGGGGTGGTAATATTTTGAAGGGAGAATTCCGGAGATACACGCTGATAATAATCATCGCGACTTGCAAAGCCATGCAGCGGTGCTGTAAAGTATTGATCAACTTCATCAAACGACGTAATTTTATCTATCTGATCCCGGTTTATGAAATCCGGAAACTGAGCTGCTTTGTATTTCAGCTTTCTTTTGATATCAATTGTAAAGTTCTTTAAATAAACTCTGTTAAAACCTTGTTTGAGTACAGCGGCACTTGTAGCAATATGAGTAGGTACCGAAATTGAAACCGCAGCCTTAATACGTTCATCAATTTTAGTCCAGCCTAAATAATTCAGAAGCTGTACTCCTCCCATTGAATATCCAATCAAATAGACATCTTCGAATTCTTTTTGAAAAACAAAACGGACTACTTCATCAAGATCATCTACAGCACCATGATGGTAAAGTCTGGGAAGACGATTCATCTCGCCTCCGCAGGTACGATTGTTCCATGCAAAAACAGAGAAACCTCTCTCTCGAAAATAATCAGCACAACTATTATTATAGGTTCTGCGCGAATCCCCTTCTAGACCATGACATAAAATGACTGCTTTTTTAGAATCATTTATAATAAAGTCGATGTTTATAAAATCTCCGTCACTTAATTCATGCTTTTCTCTTGTATATTCGGGAACTTCATACTTTTTAAACAAAGCAGCATAAATGGTAGAAATATGCCTGTTGCGATGCATAACAGAAGGCAGATTATATTCTGATTGTTCAATTAATGGCATGATTAAATAGTTTTATGGTGCTATACAAATCTAAGAAATCATTCCATATCAAACTTAATCCTCTCTTTTTATTTTGTTTTTGAGAATTTCAAAACAACCTAACTGAACATACTAATAGGAAACTAAAGGGAGGTGGTCCTTTAATGATAATCAATACTTATAGACACAATGCGTACTGTTTACAAGTAAAATTACTTATTTAAAGCTTGCTGACTCTTTCTCCCTTTAATTCCCATCAAACCAAATCATGGAACACTTTTAAAAATTTTGCACAATAAGAAAATAAAGAGGCAATCCGATGGTTATATTTATTGGAAAAGTAACAGCCAGTGCCATGGGCAGAAACAGTCCCGGGTTTGCCTGAGGAACTGTAATCTTCATTGCCGCCGGAACTGCAATATAAGAAGCGCTTGCTGCCAGTATCGCAAAAACGAAACGATTGGTTATATCTACAGTCACAAACGAACTCAATACTGCAAAAACACAGCCATTAAGCAAAGGAATCAAAATAGCGAAAAGAAAAGGAAACCATCCGAAAGAGAAGAAGGATTTCATTTTTTGTCCGCTTGTTATTCCCATATCCAGTAAAAATATAGCTAAGAATCCTTTAAATAAATCATTTGTAAAGGGTTCTATACCTTGTGCCTGTTTTTCACTTGCAAGATACCCTATAATCAAACTTCCTAAAATAAGAAGGACACTCCCATTAGTTAAAGAATGTTTGAGTGCGGAACGTTTTTGAATAGAACTCGTTTTGTCTTTATTGAAAAAGGAGATTAAAACCAATCCAATGATGATCGCCGGAGATTCCATTAAAGCCATAATAGCAACCATATGTCCGTGTAGCGCCAATTGCTGGCTTTCCAGGAACGAAACGGCTGTGACAAAAGTAACAGCACTGACTGAACCATACGCCGCAGCGATAGCACCGGCATCGTAAACATTTAATTTTCTTTTGAGAATAAAAAAGGTATAGACCGGAATTATTCCTGAAATAAAAATCCCGAATAACATTGACCAGACAATTTCACTTGTAAAAGCTTCATGCGAGAGCTCCTGACCTCCTTTAAAACCAATAGCAAATAATAAATAGAGCGAAATAAACTTCGAAGAGTTTTTAGGGATTTCGAGATCACTCTTTAAATAGACCGCTATAATTCCTAGTACAAAAAAAAGCAGTGCGGGATTGGTTAGGTTTTCAAGCAATAAATTTAGATTCATATGTTTGGACTTTTGTATTTTTTACTGTGATTAGCCTCTCTCTAAAAAAAAAGCGATATTGTTATCTGAGTTTCATGCGAGAGGTGTCTTTCATTAAAAATTGTTTTATTTATTGTTTTGAGGCTCTTTCAAGACGATCGTTAATGGTTCGTCCGAGATCATGATCCGGAAAACGCTCTGCAATTATGATGTCTACTTTCATAGCATCTAATTCATGAAGTGCGGTATATAGCTTTGAAGCTGCTTCTTTCAGGCTGCCAATAGGAGAAAGAATGACCTGATGTTTACTGTTTTGTTCTTCCCTGTGCTGCCTGAACGTCAGCAAACCTATTTTTTTATCCGAAAATTTACTGATAGATTCCGAAAGATTATCGGTTACATACAAAGTTGATTGTGGAGCATAATGTTTTGACAGCATGCCTGGAGCTTCGGGAGCCTCTTCTGCTTTATTAAACAAGATTGCCGGTCCTGTAACTTTCTCTATTTCTTCTTTAGAAAGTGATCCCAGACGGTAGATTACTGCGCTTTCTCCCTTAAACCCCACAATAGTTGATTCTATTCCTTCTTTACAGTTACCTCCATCTAAAACCACCGGAACCTTTTCTTTAAAATAAGCCTCAACATGCTCAGGAGTAGTTGGGCTAATGGATCCAAATGGATTAGCACTGGGAGCCGCTAAGGGAAAATCTAATTGCCGTAACAGTGCTAATGCTATTGGATGATTTGGAACTCTAACAGCAACTGTCTGATGTCCTGCTGTGATGAGTTCTGAAATATTGGGATGCTTTTTTAATACAAGTGTCAGAGGCCCTGGCCAAAATTTCTGTGCCATAATTCCAGCAATCTCCGGAATTTCGATGGCAATTTGATCTAAATCTCCAACTTCTTTGATGTGCACAATTAGTGGATTATGTAATGGCCTTTGTTTGATACTGTATATTTTGTTAACCGCCTTCGTACTATAAATGTTTCCGGCCAGACCATAAACGGTTTCGGTTGGAAAACCAATAACACCATCATTTTTTACTATTTCGGCTGCGAGTTCAATATCTTTGCTTATCATATTTTTTAGTTCCGTTCAGGTGATTGTACTTAATTTTCACTTATTGTGTATGGAACTTCAACCGTTAAAAAGATGTCGCTTTCTACTTTAATTTTTAGATTCTTTTCAATTGCGTGATGTATCATTTCGGAAATTGCTTCTTTACTTTCTGTGAGTTCGGCTATTCTCTTCAAACTAAACTCATCCTGCTCTCCTGAACGCTCGTCATCACTGAAGTTTTTAAGATTGTGAAAATTAATTTTCGCGTTGATCAGGTTGAGTAAAATTTCTTTTGCTTCTTCGTTAGTGAAGTCTCCTTTAATTAATTGAATTTTTTGTGTGTTTTTCATGTATGAGAATTAAATTTATAATGTTGTTACAGGTTAATAACCGAATAAGATTTAGCAACGCTAAAATGATTATGGCATCTGAAAGTCTTCTTAATATCAGATTTTCAAAAAATACAGCTCCCATTATTGCAGTCATCAGACTAACTGTACAAAACAGAATCTTAAAAACAGCTAATTTTTTCTTCATTTTTCTATGTTATTTAATGTTGCTTTAAAAAAAAGGTATTTTTTACGTTAGGCAATTCTTAATACTTCTTACCCATTCCTATTCCTAAAAAATCCGGCTTTTAAACGTTGGCAAAGTTGATTATTTATATTCATAAGTTTTTATTTATATTTGTAATGACTTACATCAAATATTTTTATGAATTATACTTTACATCAGCTTCAGATTTTTCTAAAAGTTGTTCAAACAGAGAGTGTCACCAAAGCGGCAGAAGAGCTCCATTTGACGCAGCCTGCAGTTTCTATTCAGCTTAAGAATCTTCAGGATCAGTTTGATATTCCTTTAACTGAAGTAGTGAGCCGACGGTTGTGCATTACCGATTTTGGAAGGGAGATTGCAGAAATTGCAGAGAAAATAGTAAGTCAGGTCGAGGCTATCAACTTCAAAACAATGGCTTACAAAGGACAATTGACGGGAAAACTAAAAATTTCTGTTGTGTCAACGGGCAAATATGTGATGCCTTATTTTTTAACCGATTTCATTAAGGAACATCCGGGAATTGAACTGCAAATGGATGTGACCAATAAAAGTAAAGTGATTAGCAGTTTAGAAAAAAACGAAGTGGATTTTGCTTTGGTGTCTATTCTTCCTTCGAACTTAAATATCGAAAAATTAGATTTACTGCAAAACAAACTGTATCTGGTAAGCAACACTCAAACGAAATTCGGGAACACTAAAAACTCACAGGAGGTATTTAAAAATATGCCTTTGATTTTTAGGGAAAAAGGATCGGGTACACGTCAAACGATGGAGCGTTTTATTGACCGAAATGCTATTGTTGTCGAGAAAAAAATGGAACTCACCTCTAATGAAGCGGTTAAACAGGCTGTAATTGCGGGCTTAGGCTGCTCTGTTATGCCTTTAATCGGAATCAAGAATGAATTGCATCAGCATCAGCTGCAAATTATTCCGTTTAAAGGGTTGCCTATTAAAACGACATGGAGTTTAATATGGCTGAAAGGAAAAGGACATTCTCCTGTTTCTGCGTCGCTTCTGGAATATATGAAACAGGAAAAAGACAGTATAGTGAAAGATAAATTCGGCTGGTATGAAGGATCGTAAACGGATACTAAAGTACTAAACATAAAATATCATTATTCTACTAAAAATTATTTTGAGTATATAATTAAATAAAAAGAGAGAGGCTGTCAAATTGTATCTGACAACCTCTCTCTTTTTTAGATTGCTTCGCCTGTTCGCTATCGCCCGGGTCTGCAGATTTTGCAGATTTTTTTTGCTTCATTATCTGCTGAAGCTCTTTGGAATTTTAATATCTTTTTAAAATAGGAATCCCCAATACTGGAAATAAATGCCTACTAGCAGCAGCGAAAACAAAATTGTCGCCATAATTCCAGTATTTGAGATGAACTTCAATTTAAGAATAAAATAAAGTATCGAAATCAGGGTAAACACAATAAAGATCCATTGTATTAAAAATAGGTAATTAAACTGATTTGGAATTCCGAATGCAAGTATATAGAAGTTATTCTCGGCTGTCTGGTTTATCGCTAAAACAAATCCAATGAAAGTAAACAAACCTAATAAAGAGGTGATTATGATTAATGATTTCAAAATTTTATCCGGTGTTTTCTCTTCTCTTTTTCTAATGAGCACATAAGCAAAAATAAAAATGGAGATCAGGGCGATAATCAAAGCGGTGAAAAAAGGCGCAAAAAAGAGCAGATTAAACTCGTTTAGACTATTGGCAAAATTCGAAATTCCACCACTGATTTTTATATTGGTCACAAAATGAACTTTATTATCTGTATCAAATTCCTTTGTATTAGGTCTTTGAAGCGGATTCTTTATAAATTCTTCAGCGATTTGCACTCCTACTAACGAAAATCCCGGTGTATGGCCCGAAATTGGGGCGTTTACCAAAAATGCATTTTTAAATCTGTCTACGGTAATTTTACCATTTAAGGCCGGTGTTATCGGATCAAACGCTCCTGCAAATACTAATACCGGGATTGTTAATTTGGACAGGTTGGATAAATTTACCAAGGCAGGCTGTTTATTTACTCCCAGATTCCATTTATCACAAACTACAAAATCTGATTTGTAAAAGGAAAGTCCTCCTTTCAGTTCTTTGTAATTACGTGCGTTCTTATTAAACTCTGAAATTGAATTGTTTGGAACAGCTTCATTACAGCTCACACAATAATACTGTCCATAATCTAAGCCTAAAGCTCCTGAAAAAGCTGCTACCAATGAACTTAAAGTACTTTTGTTTCCTTTATTAAATTCGGTAATTAATAATGGAATTACTTCTATCAGTCTTTTTTGATACAATGACTGTTGAATTGCAATTTTAAAATCTTCAGCATTATAAGTAAACGTCCCACTTGGAATTATTCTTTGATCGACCTTAACGGTGATAGGTTTTTTTTCCAGTTTTTTAATGGTTTCATAATAGGCGGCTTGCAAATTAGGGTATTGCTGGTTGCAATTAGGATCATTTTCGCAGGCACTAAAAACCTTTTTAAGACTGCTCATATAATTCTCTGTATTGCGATTGTAATATTGAGAAATATCTGAAATGGAAGAATCCAGTGTTAATGATTTAATATCTTCAGGGAAATCATTTGCATAAACCTGTGCAGTATAAGTACCGTACGAAACCCCATAAACATTCCATTTGTCATATTTCAGAGCATTTTTTAAGGCGTTTAAATCTTTAACTATAGACTTGCTATTATAGGCACTTATGTCAATATCTCTGCTCAATAAATCTTGTTTGCACTCTAATGATACCATTGTTTTTTGCTGTTCGTCCTGTGTGCTGTTTTGATTTTTTGCTAATATTTCTAAGAATTTTTTACCCAGGTCCGGACAGAATTTTGGCAGGGAGCGACCCGTTCCTCTCACATCAAACAAGACAATGTCGCTGTTTTTTCTTAACGGATGATCTAACCAGGCCCATATTCCTTCGATACCACCTGATCCCGGTCCTCCATCGATGTATACCACCGGGTTTGAATCTTTGCTTTTTGAAATGCTTTTTAAAACTGCCACTGCAATTTTAACTGTTTTCCCTGTTGGTTTCTCCCAGTTTTCAGGAACGGTTAAAAATGCCCATTCTATATTTTCCTTAGAGAGATTTTGATCTTCAGGAAAAAAGGTCTTTACTCTCTCTAACGTAAAAGCTTTCGCTTGAGCAAATGCAAAGTTTGGTACAATCAATAGTAATAAAAACAGACTTATTATTTTTTTCATTTTGGTTGAATTAAATTGTTAGGTTTATAGTATGATTCTTTTCAGGTAAATTTTTGTGGCATCTGTTTTTAAAGAGATGTGGCATTTGTAGTTTTTATCTATTTTTACTTCGCTTAAATAATATTTTTCTCCGTTGATTTCGGTTATATTATCTAAAACTTCAAATGATTTCAACGGAACGATCAGACCATGTCCCTGAGCTTTCAGAACAGCTTCTTTCTGTGTCCAATACTCAAAAAAGGCTTCTTTTTTATTGTCAGACAGGACAATCTTGTTCCATTCTATTTCTGTCATTTGCGATTTAAAATCAGCTGTTTCAATATCAGTTATAATCTCAACATCAATCCCAACTTCATGCTGATCGCTTAAGGCGCAAACCACGATATCTCCTGAATGTGAAATATTAAAAAGAACCGGATTATCTTCAAAATAAGGTTTGTTATAAAGGGTTTGCATGATCTCTTTAGCATCAGGCTTCTGCTTATAGGTTTCTTCGATTCCTTTAAACAGGAGTATCCGTCCTAAAAGCGATAATTGTGCATCCTGCCATCTTCGATAACGCATAATTTTATCCTGATAATCGGCCGGAAATTTCGGCAAATCATTCTGCAGCAAACTCTGATGTTTTTCTTCAGACAGGTAAGAGTAATAAATATGTATCAAAAGTACTGGGGTTTTAGTCGTTAAAAACGTTTAAAAATTAAAGTCAAAATCGGTTTCCTGAAGTTTCGCTGTATTCACTAAAGGATATTCAATTTCTGATACTTTAACCGAAGGGTTTTCTATTATTTGAGACCACAAATTTTTAAACGTAGCGAGAAGAAATTGTATGCTGATTTCTTCATATTTATTCTTATCGTATGAAACGCTGATTTTTAGAGTATTGCCACTTTCAAAAAAATTAAACAACAAAGGAAATCTGCTGTAATTGGTATCGGCAGTCACGTATTTTAATTCAGCATGATCCATTTTAATCGTTTCCTGAAAGGAGAAATCGGGATTCTGATAGCTTACTAAAACATCAAACAGCGTTTCTTTTTTGAGTTGTGATGGAAAATCCTGATGTGCATTGATTAAGAGAACGTCTTCCTGAACTTGTTTTAAGAGTGCTAAAAAACTGATGTCTTCGTTTAACCGAACACGAAGGGGCAGCGTTTTTACAAACATTCCTATCATTGTTGCGATATCTGCATTGTTTCTTCCGGCATTAACGGTTCCAATTACAATATCTTTGTGATCGTTAATTTTATAAATGAGCACATTCAAAAGCGAAACAATCGTATTATAAAGCGTACTTTTTTGTTCCTGAGCGAAATTTTTCAACGCTTTTGTATCCTCAATGGTAAACTCATCATCATAATACGCTCCGTTTTGCAATGGCCCGTTTTGATCAAAATCTCTATTGATCGTTTCTTTGATACTGTATCCATCCAAATATCTTTGCCAAAAATCGAAAGTGGTTTTGTCGTCTTTTTCAGAAGTTAACCAAGCTGTATAGTCTTTAAACTGAATACCTGAATTTTTAATTAAGGAGTCAGGATGATTGTATTTTTGAATAAACTCTTTGGTAAAAAATTCTAATGAAACTCCATCCATAATAATATGATGGGTACAAAAAACCAACGATGATGTTGTCTCTCCCGTTTGTACAAGCAGCATTCTTACCAATAAATCATGCTCTAAATCAAACGGTGTTTCTATATATCGCTGAATAGTCGGCTCTTTTTGCTCGTTATCAACCTGTAGCTGAGTGATTTTAAAAGCGATATCCTCTTGTTTCGCTATTTTTTGAAACACGGCTCCTTTACTTTCTACAAAATTGGTTCGAAGGATTTCATTTTCAAAAATTAACTGAGACATCGCATGATTGATTTTATCCGGAAATACGGTCCCATTAATCTCAAAAACGGCTACCATGTTATAAGCAATCGATTTTTGCTGATCCTGACTGGCTACCCATAATTCTTGCTGTGAAGCTGTTATTGCAAAATCACTTTTAAGGGTTGTAAATGGTATACCCGATTTGCCATTGGGTTTTAAAGCCACCAAATGATCTGCCATTTGTCTGATTGTTGGATAATCGAAAATCATTTTCAGGTTAACGTCGTACCCAAGATTTTTTGCTATTGCCCCCGCCAATCTAACTGCGTTTAGGGAATGTCCTCCAAGTGCAAAGAAATTGTCATTGGTACTGATTTCATTTTTACTGTTTAAAATTTCTTTCCAATAAGCTGCCAGTTTTTTCTCTAAATCGGAATCCGGCGCTTTAAAATCATCGTCTATTGTATCATGTTCGATGGCTCTTTGCGCTAAATTTTTCCTGTCTATTTTTTGATTCGGTGTCAGCGGAAATTCTTTCAAAAGAACAATTGTATTTGGAATCATATAGTATGGAAGATGCATTTTTAATATGGCTAAAATTTCTCTTGTATCCGTTATCTCTTCCGTTTTTACAATATACGCTACTAAAAAAGCTTCCTGATGGTTCTCTTTTTTTTCAATTACAACCGATTCTTTTATTCCGGAAATCTGATTCAAATGCGATTCGATATCTCCCAGTTCGATTCGATAACCTCTAATTTTGACCTGATTGTCGTTTCGTCCTAAAAATTCAATTTCTCCTTTATCGTTCCATCGACCCACATCTCCTGTTTCGTATAATAAACCATTCGTCTGAAACGGATTTTTTATGAATTTTTCCTGAGTTAATATGGCATTTTTATAATATCCTTTTGCCAATCCATCTCCGGCAATATAAATTGCTCCGGGAGTTCCAATTGGTTTTGGACTTAAAAATGAATCGAGTATGTAAATTTGTGTGTTGTGGATTGGTTTTCCAATGTTCGATGCTTCTTTTGGATGTTCCAGTTTTTTTAAACTTGACCAAATGGTGGTTTCTGTCGGACCATACATGTTCCAAACTTCTAAACAATGACTGATTAGCTTTTCGGCCAATGCTTCGCTTAACAAATCTCCGCCGCAAAGTACTTTTAATCGTTTGTCTCCGTTCCAATCGGCATTGAAGAGCATTTGGTAAAAACTTGGTGTTGCCTGAATTATGGTGGGTTGAATCTCCTCTATTTTTTGGATAACAACTGTTGGATCTGCTAAAATTTTCTGATTAGCAATGTATAAAGAGGCTCCCGACAATAACGGTACAAAAAACTCTAAAATTGAAATATCAAAGGAATAAGTTGTAACCGAAAACAATACATCGTTCGGCCTCACACCTGGCTCCTGCAGCATACTGGTTAGGAAATTCAACAGGGACTGATGTCCTATTTCAACTCCTTTCGGATTGCCTGTTGAACCTGATGTGTAAAGAATGTAAGCGGTATCTTCAGGGGAAACCTTCAAAGGCAGCTTTCCTTCTAGTCCCGCTGTCTTTTCCAGGATCGTCTCTAAAGATAGTACCTGCACCTCATCGTTTGTATTCAGCACATAACCTTTTTCATTGACAAGCAATTTAACCTGACTGTTTTCAATAATGTAATTCAATCGGTCCTCAGGGAAGGACGGATCTAGCGGAATATAAGCTCTGCCTGCTTTTAGTATTCCTAATAAAACAATGACAATATTTGCCGAACGTCCTAATAAAACTGCTATTGGTGATTTGTCCTCTTGTCCATAATTAGTTATTAAGTATTCCGCAATTTGACCTGATAATTGGTCCAGTTCGGCGTAGGTATAATTTTTGTGATCGTCTTTCAGGGCTCCTTTTGTGCCAAACTTTATCACCTGATCCTGAAACACATCCAGAATGGTATTCTCTTTTTGATAGTCAGCTTTTGTGGTATTAAAGGTTTCTACAACCTGCCGCTTTTCGTCTTCTCCCAAATAGTTTAATTCTTTTAAAACCTGATCAGGAGCATCTAAAATAGCGTGAATTAAATTCTCAAATTGATGAACGACCTGTGTGATTTGTGCCTCTGTAAAATAATTTAAATTGTAATCGAAGTCAATTTTTACGTCTTCGTCTTCATCAAATTCTCTGATATAAATGGCTAAAGCTACCCGTTCGGATTTATGTGTGAGTGGAATTACTTGTGTATGGGTATGAAAAAAATCATTAGAATAATTCTGTTTTTCATAAGAAAGTGTAATATTGAACAGTCTTTCCTTTTCGTTAAAAACCTGAAGTTCCTGAATTAACTTGCCTAACGGGAAACGCTGATGGCGATAATCATGTCTTAGGGTAGTTTTTATTTCTGCAATTAATTCTTCAAAAGAAGCTTCAAAATCGATCGAAATTCTTAGTGGGGATACGCCCATAAAAAGACCAACTGTTTTTTTGTAACTGGCTTTGCTTCTGTTTAAAACTGGTAGTCCGATGGCAAAATCATTATTCTGGTGTTTTCTGCCAAAATAGGCGTACAAAATAGCCAGAATGACGTTAAAAGTAGAACACTTATAACGTACTGCTAACGAATTTAACTGATTGTACACTTCTCTTTTGATCACTAATTCTTTTCGATCACTCTCGTTGATTTGAATGTTATCTTCTAATTTATCAAACAAGTTCTGAGGTAAGGACTCAAACTTTTTTGTCCAATAGATTTTGTCCTGATGGTACGATTCTGATTGCTGATAAGCGGCATCATCAGCTGCAAAGTCTTTGTAGCTAAACGGATATATGGTTTGAATTTTCCCATGTTCGAGAATCTCATTGTAATTCTGTACCAATCTCTGGAACATTAACGACGTGCCCCAGCCATCGGTTATGATATGATGGTAAACAGAAAATAAATAATGAAAATTTTCCTGAACTTTAACAAGTGTAAAAACATGCAGAAGGTGCTCTCCAAATAAATCAAAAGGCTTTGCAAACTCTTCCTGCATGTACACATTTGCAGCCTCAAAAGGCTCTACAGATTGAGAAAAATCAACAAATCCCAGAGTTGAATTATGACCTTCAACAATTTTAATCCGAACATTTTCATGTTTACTGGTAAGTATACTTCTATACGAATCATGCTGATCAATTAAGGCCACGTATGCTTTTTGAAATGCATCATGGTTTATTTGTCCTTTAATTTTAATCTTAGCTCCAATGTTATAGATGGGTTCATTGGGATATAATAACTGCTCGAAATAAACATCTTGCTGAGGAAGGGTAAGTTTCATTTTAAAATATTTTTACGCAATTAGAACTAAATGATATCTTGTTTCGTTTAATTTTCAGGAACTAAACAAATTGATTTTTCCAATCTGGAACTTAAAAAAAGAAGAATTATTTAACGTGGGGCTGGTGTAAGGAAATGTATTTGCCTTGTAATAATCAAAGATTTATTTCTTTTGAAAAATAGGATGCCATAGGTATTTCGCTTTATAAATATATCGTTATGGATATTTCGCTATACATATATCGCTCCTTCGGAGCTTAATTTAAAATTTTATTTTCAGAATAAAACATAAATAAAAAAATCCGTGTTGATCCGCGTTTTCGCTTTAGCGAATCTGTTTAATCCGTATGCTAAGTTTGCACACCTTAATTATGCCCAGAATAGCTCTTTACTGTATTCTTTTGATTTATCGACTTTTACCTCTGTCTCTATTTTACCGTAATTGAATTTTATAATTCGGTCTGCCAGATGGAAATAGGCGTCATCGTGTGTTACTGCAATGATTGTTTTGCCTTCTGCTTTTAACTTTGGGATAAGCTCTTCGTAGAAAAACTTTCTGAAATACGGATCCTGATCAGCAGCCCATTCATCTAAAACGAGAATTGGTTTTTTCTCCATTAAGGCAAAAATCAGGGACATTCTTTTACTTTGTCCTTTGGAGAATTTTCTTCTGGCAGAGCTCTCTTTATCATCCAAAATGACTTTGTCCAGCTTCATCATTTCTAATAACTGTTTGTATTCGGGATTGTTTTCAACGGTGTACTCTTCATAATTATGAGAAAATATATGATCGTCTGTGAACACGGCTGCAATTAAATTTTGATTTTCCTGACCGGACTCTGTTTCTTTTCCGTTTAAAAGGATTTCTCCTTTAGAAGGGGTGTACAATCCGGTGAAGGTATTGATAAAAGTACTTTTTCCCGAACCGTTTCCACCTACAATAAAGATGGTCTCTCCTTCATTAATGGCTAAGTTTATTGGTCCTAATGCAAAAGCGCTGTCGTTGGAATCGCTATTGTATGAAAAATGTATGTCTTTGAATTCGATACTTTCAAAAGAAGTATTAGCAATTGGCAATTGTTTTTTTACCTCTTCATCTACTTCAAAATCTTTTAAGAAATCCTTAATTCTTTTATTGGCCACGATAAAACGTGTATAGGTTTGCTGTAAGTTTATCAGGTTATTTATTGGTCCTGAGATGAATAAAACAATCACCACATAGGCTATCACATCAGACTGACTCAATAATCCCCATGACGGTAATACAAACAAAATGGTCGCAATAATGGCATATAAACCATACTGACTAATAAGATTAATGGACAAGAAGATATAACTGATTTTAAAATCTAATTCACCTGCCTGGTCCCGATTCGGAATTAAGAATCTATTCATTAGATTTTCAGCTCTGAAAAAGCTTAGTTTTAATTTTTTAAACCCTTTCATAACATCGTCCACGTACTTGTAATAGTCGTCGTTGTATTCTCTGAGACTGGTTACTTTTTTAGACATAGAGTTGATTACAACAAAATAGGAAGCGGCAACGGCTATAATTAATACTACCACAATAAGAGCAGAACTTACCGAAATGGTAAACATATAGATCAAACAAAGCACTAACATTAAAACGGAATTTACGGTATGAGTTACGGTATAAGGCAAAAGCCCAAACACCCGTAAATCTTCTACGACGGTAAAAAAACGCTGAGAACCTAAATTTTCTAGTTTTATAAGTGAAGTTTGAAGTATTTTTGAGAATATTGTTTTCTCGTTGTCGTACAACATTTTAAAGGAAAACTCATTGAGTCCTTTCTGAAAAATGATGTTTAGCAGATACGTATATACAACAATTGCAAAAAAAACCATTCCGGTATAATCCGTCATAAACGACTTGTTGCCTGACAAAGTATTGTTTATAATGTACACTATTCCGAAACTAAGAATTGTATTTGGTAAAGCATAGGCTGCCAGAAGAATTGAATTTTTTAGTGATATTTTAAACATCTTAAAAGTTTTTGTTGTGGTTGATAAAGTCTAATAGAGATTGTAACCCTTTTTAAATTCGGATTCTGAAATTAACCTGAAAATTAAATGCTGTTTTTAGATGCCGGGTAAGAATCAGCAACTAGAAAAGATAAACGATTATGATTTACTTGATTCTGTTCTTTTCGGTATCGATACTGTTATTTTCTCTCTCCTGAGTAGTCATCTTATCTCCAAAATTATAGGTAAACGATAGTCTGACCTGTCTCGTATTCGATAATGTTCGGAAGTCTGCATTTGCATTGACCAGATTATTAATTTGTCCTTTGGTGATATAGGTTCTGAAGATGTCCATCCCTATTAACTTAAGTGAACTTCTGTTTGAAAGTTTTTTACTTATTGTCACATCCAAAAACCAGTAAGGATCCAACGTAAATTGAGCAACATAAGCTTTCCCAACATATCGTCCAAAAAGTTCGATGTTGTAATCTTTTTTCAGTTTTACCTGCAGTACTGGATCGATTCTAAAATTATAGCCGTACGTGTGCAGTTTACCTCCAAAGAAATCACTTTTGGTATCGGTATAAGACAATTGTGCGTTTCCGGTAAAAGTTAGCCATGAGGCAAGATTAAATGTGGAACTAAGACTAAGATTGGTTACCTGAGTATTCCCTATGTTTCCGGGCATACTGTAATAGACATTGTTTATAATTTCTATGGTTTCCATAATCTGATCGTCAATTTTACTGTACGCAAGAGTAAAATTCAACAAGTTTTTATGTGCGTAAGAAGCTTCAACGGAATTTGTAATGGAAGGCTGCAGATAGGGATTTCCTTTGTAAAATGTCAACTTATCAACCTGAATAACAATAGGGTTAAGATCCTGATAGAATGGCCTGTCAATTCTTTTCCCGTAATTGATTCCTACCGTATTGTTTGCTAAAGAGTCCAGTTTATACGACAGGTATAAGGTTGGAAATAAATTATCGTACTTAGTCGTATTTTTTGTTCTCGGTTTTATTTCGTTTCCTAACTGATCTCCGATAATTTTTACACTTTCATAGCGGAGTCCTAACTGCACAGAAAGTCGGTCTAAGGTTGTATTGGAGCTTACGTATAAAGCTGTTATTTTCTCATTGTATAAGAACTTATTATTCTGATTTAAGTTTGGAGTCGAAATATCATTTACAATATCGAAATACTCACTCTTATTGTTGGTCTTGATATTACTGTATTTGAATCCGGTCTGCAGGTTTGTTTTTTTGGTCAACTGATTGGAATAATCTGCTTTTCCTGAATAAATATACACCTTAGAAGCCGCTCCTCCTACCAGCATGTCGGAATAATTTTTACTTGCATCCGAAAAAATGATCGAATTTTTAAACTCCTGATAGGGAAAAGAATCGTATAGCAAATAATCTAAATTGGCACTCACATCGCTTTTTTCGTTAAGCTTGTGATTAATGTTCAGATTTATTCCGCTGTTTACAGATTTAGCATCTGAGCTGCCCAATGTTTTTACAATAGAATCTGTCGTTTGGTTTCTGTTATAAAGGTAATTCAGACTATTATCAAGATCATTTCCATTCCAGATTGAACCGTCTGCGGATACTCCGATCACCGTATTTTTTGACAGATTATAGTCTGCACCAAATCTAAGATTTGTTGCAATAGCATCTCCTACATTATTGTTTTCCTGTTTGCTGTAGCTGCCTGTATCGGTATAGTTTCTGCTGATATAAAGATCCTGAAAGCGTTTTTTGTAACCTGCATTTCCATTCAGAAAGATATTGTAATTCTCCTTTTTTTTGTTCAGAGCAAAAGTGGCATTGTATTCTGTAAATTTATGCTGTCTTAAGCCCAAAATAACACTTCCGTTTTCTCCTTCTTTTTTGCTCTTTTTTAGTTTGATGTTTATCACTCCTCCATTTCCTGCTGCTTCATATTTCGCAGGCGGATTGGTCATGATTTCAATTTTGTCTACATTATCTGAAGCTAATCCGCTTAAATAGCTTTCCAATTGGGCGCCTGACAGATAGGTTGGACGGTCATCGATAAAAATAGTCGCATTTGCTTTTCCATTCAGACTTACCACTCCCTGATCGCTTATACTGGTTCCCGGAGCTTTCTTTAACAATTCTAAAGCGGTAATTCCCGTGTTAGATTCTAAAGCGTCAACATTTAAAATGGTACGATCGATTTTAGTCTCAACGAACTTTTTCTTTTTAAGTATTACGACTTCTTTTAAACTCTCCTTTTTTGTGATTTTAAACAATTCTATCGGCAGTACTTCTTTTTGATTGTCTGTTTTAATGGTTATAATTCCTGTACTAAACGTTTTATAGTCGTCATGGGTAATTTTAATTTTATAGTTCCCGCTTTTCAGGTTTTTAAAATTAAATTCTCCTTTCGTTTCAGACAATTCGCTTTTTACTAATGTTCCCTGCTCCTCGTTCAGCAAAAGAATGGTTGCAAAAATAACAGGCTCTTTATTTTCAGCATCAATAATGGTTCCTGAAATGGATGCTGTTGATACTTGGTTGTATATTTCATTACCCGCTACTTTTGAACCTTGTCCGTATACTGAATTACCCAGAAAAACAAACACACATAGTAAAGCGATATAATTTAAATGCATATAATTATACTTCATTATTTTTTTTATGTATTAAATAAGATTGCCTGTGAGGAATACAATATGTAAACTCAAGCTCTTTTGAATTGATAAAATTTAAGAAATTTAAAGAATAGCAATATTTGAAGAATAGGATAATCGCTCTGACTTGTAAAATGAGAGCGCATACTAAAACAGAAACTCAGCTAGTGATAAATTTTATTTTGCTTTGAAGTTTTTACAAATATTCCACTTGGTATTGTTTCCGATATATTTATTTTTATATTTCAACTGTACATCCGGCTTCTGCTTCACTCCGTTTATTATAAAATCTTTGCTGTTGAGCATATAAGACAAACCGGTCGTATTGGCCGGCGCCAGCTTTTCTTTTACTATTTGATTGCTGATTGCCGCTATTAGCTTTTCAACATTGTTCACATCAGCAGATTCTTTGATAGATTGTCCGGTAATTCCTGTAATCGTTAATTGATTTTCCGTCTGTTCTTTTTTCTTGTTTTGTGCCATACTGCCAATTGAAATTAATAGTATCATCACAGCGGTAATCAGGGTTTTGGTTGTTTTCATAATTGATTTGGTTTTTAGCAAGGCTATTGTACATTATTATAATTAAGACTCGTACATTCCTTAAAACTAATATCAAAAATTTCTTTCAATTTATCACCATGATCGAGTATAAAAAAATGATTTCCTTTTAGTACGTAGGAGTTAAAACCGGAAAACGTGTGCTTTCTCCAATTGTTTATCCGGTCTACATATTTCTCTGAGTTCCCCATTACGGCCACAATCGGAGCTTTTACAATGGTATTTTCAATGAAAAAATCTTCTTCTACTATTTTAAAATCGGCCTTAAGTATGGGTAATACAAAATCGAGCAGTTCTTTGCTTTTTAATAACTCATCCGGTATCCCGCCTAATTCGGTAAGCATGCTGATGAAATCGTCACGCTCCAGGTCAGACCTGTTGTTTTCTGTTGCAATTCCGGGTCCGGCATTACCGCTTACAATCAGACATTGAGGCGGAGTGTTGTTTTTCTCTAATAAATCGGTTACTCCCAAACCCAGAGACGAACCTAAACTGTGCCCGTAAACGATAAACGGACTCCCGTTAAGCTTATCGGTTATCTGTAAAAACAGGTCCTTAATAGCGTCCGGATAGGAAGTCAATAGTTTTTCTTTGATTCTTTTTCCTCTTCCGGGAAGTTCCAGTGGAATCATTTCAAAATCGGTGCACAATGATCTCAGAAACTCAAAGGAGTATATACTGCCACCGGCGAAGTGTAATAAGAATAGTTGCTTTTTATTCATCTGCTTATTATAATTTGGTTAGTGAGAGCCTTCTTTAAAAAAATCCAAAGAAGGTCTCACATGGGTTATGCTGTTAGATTTCCATTTAAAATTAACTGGTCACTAATTCATTTTTTAATTCATAATCGTATAACAATTCTTTCTCTCCAAATAATCTTTCGGCGATGATTCCTTTAGCTGCACAGTGGTTTATCAATCGGTTAGATTCAATAATGGCAAGAGATTCTTCGGTGTATTTGATACTGCTGATGAATTCTAACCAAGGCTCCATCCCCATGGCATAGACATAGGCTTCTTTCGGATTAAAAATGTCAACTAACGATAACCCTCTTTCGCTATCGCAGCCCGCCAGTCGTCTAGACTGATCGTCTTCTCTGTTAATCGCTTCCGTCATTAAACAACCGTATAACCAGCTTAATGGTGCTCCGGCACATTCCATTCCTAAAAACAATACATCTACGTCGCCTTTAACTCTATGAATATGTTCGTACAATCTAGGTTCCATTACTCTGGAATCGGCAACAAACAAGAAGCTTAGCTCATTGATCGCAACATGGAAACATGATTTTGCTCTGATATTAAGATCACTGTGTTCTCCTGTAAACGGAAGTCCGGTAATGGTACAATTTTCAAATTTTATTTCTTCCATTTCATCAATTTCTACGACATTGTTAAATCCCATACTTTGAAATGCCAATTTGATACTTGGATCCTGAAGTGCTCCGCTGGTGGTCACAGGAACTATTAGATTTTTGATTTTATGTCTTAACGGCAATAAAGTTTCTAATACAATATGGTCCTGATGATTGTGTGTAATCAATACATAATCGATAACGTCCGGAAGGTCAATATCTGAGAAATGCTCTACTGTAGATTCGTAGCCGTAATAACTGATTAAAGGATCTACAAGAATACTAACGTCTTTGGTTTCAATTAAAATACAGGCATGTCCCAAATAACGCATTCTGGCTTTGTCTCCCGTATACTTTTGATAAACGGGATGTTCTTTTTTGGTGAAGAAAGTTTTAAACAGTTCCATTTGATCTTCGCGCACTCCCAATTCTTCGGCAACGGCTTCAATAGATCCTGGGTTTCTCTTCATTCTACTCAAAGTATCGATTCCTTTATGGTCAAACGGAATATCCAATTGTAATACTTTAGGATCTTCTAATTGTGGGGTACTCAAACAAAAAGGACGCTCATCATTTAGTGTTTCCCACAGAGAAATGGATTGAGAATGTTTGGAATAAAAAGGGCTGTTGTACAATAAGGACTCAAAAAAACGATACGACGGATGGTTGTTTAAATCGTAAACCAATTCTACATATCCTTTTAATATTTCCGGAACTTCTTTGTACAAAGGCTCTAAAGATGCTCCTTTTGCTTTGGTTTTCAGCAACTGATCCAATTCTTTTATTGCATCTGATAATTGTATTGCGTTTGCCTGTTTTTCGAGAATTTCAGCTTTTAATTCTTTTACTTCTTCTACTCTTCTGGTTTCATAATCCATAAAAGGGCCTCCTAACATTTTAGGATTTTTTACGGCAGCCTCATGAATTGCAGGAGCCTGAATATAGGAGTTCATTATTTTTAAATGTCTTTCGACAATGTTCATTGCTGCTGTGGCAGGAGAAATTAAGTGTGTCCATGCATACCATTTATCTACTAATGGTCCGATAATTACATTTGGTTTAAAATAATACTTTTCTGTGTTTTCCATTCTGTTTGATTATTTAGTTTTATAGTTTTAGTTGGTTTCTATACTTGTTTTTTGAATGATACTTTTAAAAATTTCTACGTACTTGTCAAAATTGCTCTCATCGAAAGCTTCCCAGTGCGTCCCTGACAGGTAATGGTGCACTAACTCCCCATTGGTATAATCCTGCCAGTCTTTCATATTGCTTTTCAATTCATTTTCAGAAGATTCAAGAACCTGTATCGTACTGGAAATTTTACCCTGAAGTGTATATTGATTGTCTATCTGTAGATTGTTTTTCATAAAAGACAAAACACTTTTTTGCTGGTCTTTACTTAAATCCGTAATCTTCTGATATTCATTGAGCAGCCAATTGGCTTGTTCGTCAATATTCTTCGTATCGCTAATTTCATTTAGAGACGTTGGTCTGTCTACCAAAACCAGTTCAATAGCATCATAGTGTTTTTCCAGTTCTTTTACTACTTCAAAAGCAATCGAAGCGCCCATTGAATATCCCAAAACCACAAACGGCTGATTGCTTTGACGTTTTTTAATTTCTTCGCTGAAATAACTGGCCATTTGTTGAACAGACTGAGAAAGTTCTTCATCAGGTTCTAATCCTTTGTATTGCAAACCAATCGAATTAAACGCATCCCCTAATACTTTTGCCAAAGAATGATACATTATAGAATTACCTAAAATTGGCGGTATGAAGTAAATTGTATTTTGAGGATCTCCTGCATGTAAATGGATCACCGCCGCATCGGATGTTTTTTTACCCTGAGCCAATTCTCTGATCGTTGGGGCATTATAAAGATCTTTTATCGAAATATTTAAGCCTAATTTTCGTCTTAGCATTGCTTTTAGCTTAATCGCCTTCAGACTATAACCTCCAATTTCAAAAAAATTGTCAGTAACGCTGATGTCTCTTTTTTCTAAGATGTCCTGCCATATTTGAAGGATCGTATTTTCGGTTTCATTTTCCGGCGGAACAAGTGATTTCAGACTGTCTGTTTTGTGTATTTCTATGGCTAATAATTTATTTCGGTCTACTTTTCTACTTTTTGTTAACGGAATTTCTTCTATCGGAACAAAATAGGACGGAATCATGAAATAAGGCAAAATGCTTTTTAGCCTGGTTCGGATATTTTTTACATCATAATGTTCATCAGGTACCAGATAAGCTACAATTTCTTTTTCTCCTAACTTGTTTTCTTTGGCCAGTACCGCAACAGAAGTTGTTATTTTTTGCTGAAGAAATGCATTTTCGATCTCGCCCAACTCAATTCTGTAGCCTCTGATTTTTACCTGATCATCGGCTCTGCCAAAAAACTGAATATTCCCGTCTGATAACCTGCAGCACAAATCACCAGTTCGATATAAGGTTTCTTCTTTGGCAAAAGGATTGGTCACAAAACGCTCTTTGGTAAGTGCTTCCTGATTGATATATCCTCTGGAAACTCCGATACCTCCAATATACATTTCACCGACTACTCCGTTTTTTGCAATTTGCAAAGCATTGTCTAAAATATAAATCGTAGTATTATCAATTGGTTTTCCAATTGGCAGGCGATTTAGATCTTTATCCTTCTCTTTGTCATAGGCATATATCGTCGAAGATACTGTGGTTTCGGTAGGACCATAAGAGTTGTAGAAGTCAGTGTGAGCTGCCCATTTCCTGGCTAGACTTATGGAGCACTCTTCACCTCCAACCACAACTCTGTTCAGATGGTATTTATTTGGGATCACATTTTCGAGGTAGGTTGGTGTTACATCTATATGTGTGATCTCCTTTTCCATCAATAGGTCCGCAAATTTTTCATTATCCAGTAAATCCTCTTTATCACATAACACCAGAGTTGCCCCACTGGTTAGTGCAATAAAAATTTGCTCTACTGAAGCATCAAATACATAATTAGAAAAGGCTAAAACTTTCTCTTCTTTCTGTATTTTATATCTTTTAATTAACGATTTTGCCAGATTTACTACTCCCTTGTGTTCAATAAAAACCCCTTTTGGGTTTCCGGTTGTTCCGGAAGTATATATACTGTATATTAGAGAATTTGGAGTAAGATTATGATCCGTTTCTGCTCCATTTTCCTGAGAGATTGTATTCCAGTCTGTGTCGATTAATATCGTTTTTGGAAAAGCTTCTTCTGAAAAGTTTTCTAAGAGATACGATTTTGAGATTATAGCTTTTGCGGCTGTATCTTTTAAAATAAAATCAATTCGTTGCTGCGGATAGCCTTCGTCTAAAGGAACATAAGCTGCACCTGCTTTAAATATTCCAAAAATTGAAATCAGCATTTCTACTGAACGATCCAGCAGTATTGCAACAAAATCTTCATTACCTATACCTTGTTTTTTAAGATAGTTTCCTAATTGATTTGATTTCTGATCTAATTCTGCATAACTGATATTTATACCATTGTGATGCAGCGCCGGATAGTCTGGGTTTAAAAGAACCTGTCTGTTAAATAAATCCAATACGGTCTGATCTTCTTTTTCGGTTACAGCGCCATTCTCTTTTTTATTCTCATAGATTTTCTTTTCTTCATCGGATAAATGATCCAGTTCTTTTAAAGAAGATTCCGGATGTTCCACAATGTATCTGAAAACTTTTTTATAAACAGACTCTATTTCAGACAATTCGATTTGGTTAACGAACTCTCTCGTTTGTGCAAAGTCAAACAATGCTGCGCTATTAGTATTGTTAACTGTAAAATCGAGATACGTATTGGTAACTCCTTTTCCGTTTAAGGTTAATTCCTGATTCTCCAGATAGGATTCTTCTTTTTCCTTAGATTGTTCTTCTAACGCATCATAAGAATAAAAATCAACATAATTGAAAATGATATCAAAGAAAGGATTGTTCATGCCTTTAATCTCATTCGTTACAGAAGCGATACTGGCCAAACTCATATCCGAAAAATTACTTACTTCGATCAGTTTTTGCTTTACTAACAACAGTAAATCTTCGCCGCTTAAATCTCTGTTTACTTCCAATCTGAAAGGTATCGTATTCAGAAAACAGCCTAACATTTCATCAGCATCCGGTAAGGCAGGTCTTGTATTTACCACCAGACCAATTGTGATGTCGTTGCTGTACGAGTATAATTTTAAAGTATACACAAAGGCACTCAGCGCCAGTTCTTTTAATCGGACACCATACGCCTTTTTTAGACTTTCAATTTTTGCTAACTCTTCTTTTTCAAAGCTGAACAATTTAAAATCATCGGTTTCTTTTTCGGCAAATAGATCCAGTCTGTTGTAATCGTTTAATTCATTAGTCCAAAATGCTGCAGTCTCTTCCTTTCGTTTGTCCTGCAATTGATACAGCATATAATCTTTATGACTTGATTGTAATTTAGCAGGTTTAAATGAAGGATTTTCAAGCAATTTAAGGTATACATTATTGATTTCCGTCAGTAATAATGAATCACTCCAGCCGTCTATAATGGCGTGGTGACATTGCGAAACAAAAACGATTGTATCGTTGCCCAGATTGAAAGCAGCCATACGAAATAATGGTGCCTGAGTCACATCAAACGGATTGAGCAATTCTGACTGAAGAAAGGCTGCGATAACTTTTTCCTGTTCTTTTAAGGACGGTAACTGAGACAAATCTTCATACACAACAGGTATTTCAGCTTGTTTGTATAGGATTTGAACTTCCTGATCGTAATCCTGTAAATTAAATCCTGTTCTTAGAATTTCATGCTTTTCAGTCATTAATTGAATGGCTTTTCTGAAAAGCGAAACATCAAAATCTTTAAATTCACGGTGATTGATCATCTGATCGTGATATATGCTCGCTCCTTCATATTTCAATGACTCATAGATCATTCCTTTTTGAATGTCGCTCATTGGGTAAACGTCTTCAACAGCATCGGCATTGTTTTCGTTTAAAGAGGCTAAAACGCTGTTCTTTATGAAATCAATAGCTTGTAATCCCTGATTCCCGGTTCCTGTAAAAGCGGCTTTTTTAACATCAATTGATGCCCTGTTGTTTCTTATAAAATCTGATAATTGCGAGATACAATCATGGGTATAGATATCTGAAATTGTAATTTCCAACTGCATTTCATTATAAATACCATTCACAATTTTCAACACTTTAATAGAGTCTCCTCCTAAATCAAAAAATCGATCGTTTATACCAATTTTTTTCTTGTCCAGAACGGTTTCCCATATGTTTACTAAGGCTATTTCTTCTGCTGTTTGCGGAGCTGCATATTCTGCTCCTCTTCCTGTTTCTGAACCGCCAATTTCTAGTAATGCCCTGGTATCTATTTTCCCGTTTGGTGTTAACGGAAATGCATCCAGAGTAATAAAATGAGCAGGTACGGCATAAGAAGGCAGCAAATCTTTTAAATGGTGTTTTAAGTCTGAAGTGTTGATTACTTCTTTTTCTAACAAATAAGCATACAGTTCGTTATCACCAGTTTTGTTTTCTTTTACTAAAACGACCGCTGCTTCTACAAGGTTGTACTGTTCAACCGCATATTGTATTTCGCCCAGTTCGATACGATATCCTCTAACTTTTACCTGATTGTCTTTTCTGCCTAAAAATTCGATTTCCCCGGCTGCATTCCATCTCCCTAAATCACCTGTTTTATACATTAAACCTGTTTCAGTAAAAGGATCTTTGACAAACTTTTGGGCAGTCAATTCCGGATTGTTCAGGTATCCTTTGGTTACGCCATTACCTCCAATGTGCAATTCACCAATTACACCAAGCGGAACTAAATCTTCTTTTTCGTTTAAGATGTAAATACGGCTGTTGGCAATAGGTTTCCCGATAGTAGCGGTTACCGGTTTTCCTTCTTCATATTGGTGAACGCTGCTCCAAACCGAACATTCTGTTGGACCATACTCGTTAAACAAATCACAGCCTGATTGACCTATTTTGCTTTTAAAATGGTCTTCGATCAAACTTATAGGACAAGTTTCTCCTGCGACAGTAACCTGTTCAATAGAAGATTCTTTATCTGCTAAAGCATTCAAAAGCAGCTTATAGTATGAAGGCACGGTTAACAAATGACTTACTTTTTGAGTAACAATAAGATCTGCGATCAAACTAACATTAGCAATATCTGAGCTGCCGGTGATACATAATGTTCCTCCCGTAGTCAACGTACTGAATATTCCCGCCACTGAACTATCAAAAGCAACTGAAGACAGTAACAAAAAGCATTTTATTGGGGAGTAAGTATTGCCTCGTGGTGCCAAAGAATGCTGAAGGTTGCCATGAGTTACCATAACCCCTTTCGGATTTCCTGTAGATCCCGAAGTATAAATGATATAAACCAAATGATCCGGTAAAACTATTATTTCAGGGGCAGTTGTTGGATTTGTCAAACTGTCTAACTGTACATCCATGGCAAATATTCCACCCTCATAATACGACAGATCAAACATATAATCAGATTGTGTGAGCAGGGTCTTTACCTTTGTATCTTTCAGGATGTATTCTTTTCGCGAAACCGGATAATCAGGATCGATAGGAACATAAGCAGCTCCTGTCTTTAATATTCCTAAAATACCTATGAAGATCGCTTCGGAACGATCCAGCATCATTCCAACAAAATCATCAGGTTGTATCTGATACTCTTCTAATAAATAATGAGCCAGTTGATTGGAACGTTTATCCAATTCGGAGTAAGTCAATTGATTTCCTTCAAAAGATACCGCGATGGCTTTCGGATTTTTTTCAACCTGCTCTCTAATCATATCTAAGACGTTCTTAGACTGATCATAGTCCAATGTTTCTGAATTGAAATCAAGTAAAAACTGTTCTTCTTCTTTTGGCAACCATTTCAATTCCTGTACCGGCAATTCTGCATTTTGCAATAAGGCTTCTAATAAATTTTCCAGATGATTTCCAAATTGTTCTATTCTCTCTGAGTCAAAAACATCGCTATTGTAAATGATACTTGTCGCTAAACCATTTCCTGAATCAGCAAAATTAAAAACCAAATCGAACACACTGGAATCCGGTAATTTTCCCTGATATTCGTTAACCGATAAATTCTCCATTCCTTTGGAGTTTGACACTTGTTGGTTTTGAACAATAACCTGTACATCAAACAAAGGATTGCGGCTCATGTCTCTTGGAATATCCAGTGAAGAAACCAGATCATCAAATGGATATAACTGATGTTCATGTGCTCCCAGAACTACTTTTTTCACATTAGCCAGGATATCATTGAAACTGTCCTTTTTCGAAAACTGAGTTCTAAGTGCCAACGTATTTACATAAAAACCAATCTGATTTTCCAAATCTGCGTGGTCTCTCCCTGCAACAGGGCTTCCGATCACAATGTCTTCCTGATGTGTATAGTGATAGAACAGTACATTGACTACACTTAATAATCCCATGAACAGAGTAGTTTCCTGATTTTTAAGAAGTTCCTCAAATCTGTCACTTAAAGAACGGGGAATCATCTTAGTATACAGTCCTCCATTATATGTTTTTATAAGCGGACGCTGCTTTCCTGCTGATAAATCTAAAGTAGGTAAATCCCCTTTAAACTGATTCAGCCAATAGTTTTTATGTAATTCCAGTCTAAAACCGCTTAGCTCAGTAAGCTGCCATGAGGAATAGTCTTTGTATTGAATAGGCAACTGTGTTAATGCTGACGGAACTCCGGTTACCAGACTGTTGTAAAGCTGCAACAACTCATTGACAATGATTTCTATAGACCAGGCATCACTAATAATATGATGAATTACGGTACTGAATACCCAACGATTTTGAGATTGTTTGTAGATACTGGCTTTTAACAAAGTTCCTGAAGACAAATCAAAAGGAGCTGACAAATCTTCAAACAAATGTTTTTCGAGAACTGTTTCGTTGGTATGGCTCAGATCTGTATTTTTTATTGTAAACAGAATGTCTTCAATTGGTGTAACGTACTGCAGCACTTCTTTTTGATCGTTTTCTTTAAAGCTGGTTCTTAAAATTTCATGACGCTCTATGAGTTGTACGAATGCATTCTCTAAAGCATCAAAATCCAGCTCACCTTCAAATACATAAGCCCCGGACATGTTGTAGGCGATATTGGCTGCTTCATGCTGGCTCAGGATCCACAAACGACGCTGCATTATTGAAAGCGGGTAACCATTTTGTTTCTCTAATACAGGAATTTCACTATAATCAACCTCTTGTTCTTTGGTTATTAAATCGTATTGAGAAGCTAAACTTGTGTGAATGAACAAATCTTTTAGCTGTAGTTTTACACGAAACTCTTTATGAATTTTACTAATTAACCTGGAAGCTTTTAAACTGTGTCCTCCCAAATCAAAAAAGTTATCTTCCATACTGATGTGCGAAATTCCTAAAACTTCCTCCCATAACCCGGCCAATGCTTTTTCAAGCGGCGTTGACGGAAGCGTATAGGTTATCTCTTCGTTTGTCACAATTTCTTCAGGAGATTCTAATTTAGAATGAGCTGTTCTTTTGCTTATATTCAAAGGAAGAGAGCCAATTTTCTGCACCGGATTTTGAACTACTGCTTCTACTATATTTTCTAAATCTTTTAAGAATCCGACTGCTGTTTCTCCAGTAAAAATGTCTGTATTGTATTCCAATTCAACCGTTAGTGAATCAGACTTTTCTATGAACGTAAAAGTTAAATCATACTTACTAACCCCTCCGTTTAATAATTCGTTATAGGACGCACCTGCTTTTTGATTGTCACCCTGATTTTCATTCTGAATATCAATCATAACATCAAATAAAGCACTGCGGCTAAGATCTCTTTTGAGATTAAGGTGATTCACTAATTCATCAAAAGGATAATTCTGATTTTCAATTGCATTTAAGGTTACATTTTTATTTTTCTGGAAAACCTCTTCAAAAGAATTAGCGGCTCCGAATTGTGTTCGAAGTGCCAGGGTATTTACATAAAACCCAATCTGGTCGGCCATATCCTTATGTGTTCTGCCTGAAACCGGACTCCCAACAATAAAATCTTCCTGTTCGGTGTATTTGTGCAATAGTACATTGATAAGACTGAGACAGCCTGTAAACAAAGTGCCTGAATTTTCTCTGCAAAAAGATTTAAACTTTTGATACAAAGCTGCAGGTATATCCTGTCTTGTTACATTTCCGTTGTAACTCATAATTGCCGGACGGGGGTGATCTCCAAAATGCGATAGTATTGGTAAATCGCCTTCCAAATGAGTCAGCCAATAGTTTCTCTCTTTATTGAACACTTCGTCTGCTAATTGCTTTTGCTGCCACACAGCATAATCTTTATAATGTATTTGCAAAGGATGACTCTGTACTGTTTCTCCTTTTCGTCTGGCATCATAGTTTTTAAGCAACTCATTAATCATGATACCAATAGACCAGCCATCACTGATAATATGGTGCATGTTATATCCAAAAACGAATCGGTCATCAGTAACCTTTACTAGGGCTCCCTTGAATAAAGGACCTTTTTCAAGATCAAAAAAAGTATTACTTATATCGGTCAGGATTTCATTTAATTTTTCTTCATCACCATTTACCTCTATTTGCTGAAAAGGAAATTCAAAGTCTTCCGCAGCTATAATAAACTGTCGTACTTCTTCCTCTTCTACAGTTTTAAAAACAGTTCTTAAAACTTCATGACGATGGATCAAATCACGAATGGCCAGCATAAAAGCATTAGTGTCCAACGCTTCATCAATAACCTGAATTCCGGGAATATTATAAGAGAAGTTTGCTTTATCAATCTGACTTAGTACCCATAATCGAAGCTGAGAAGAAGATAACGGGTAATGTTCGCTTTTTCGTGCGACGGGAATAGCATGGTTTTCATTAACCTGATCTTTGGCATACTTATTAACCAGATCAATTAATTCTTCCTTTTTTGATTTGATTTCCTTTAAGAGTTCTTCATTTAAAACACCTTTGGGAGCTTTAACATCCAGATTATTGTTTATTACTTTGACAGTAACTTTAAGTTTTTTCAGCTTTGTAAATAAATCGTAACCCATAATAATATTTTTTCGTGTACACTAAACGGCTTAGTGTATGTTAGTTAAATGGTCCTGTGTAAAGATTTTAGTTGATTGATCCGTAGTATTTATTTTTTTAAACACATAGAAACATAGATTTTCTGGTCTAAATAAGGCGTTTCACTTCTAATAAAACGTATAGCCTATGTGAAGGAAATATATTTCTTCTAGACATTCTTTTCTGCACATAATAACCTATGTATCTATGTGTTAAAACAATTTCACCCAACGGACTAATTTATGATTCTGTTTTTATCGAATAGCTCCCTGATGCCGTTCATTATAGTGATCTGATGGTTGGTCATAGCATCTTCTAAATAGGGAAGATTAATTTTACCGACTCCGTGTTCTCCTGAAATGGTTCCTCCCAGTTCTAATGCTTTCAGGAAAATGGCTTTCACCCAAATTGCCAGATGGTCTTCCCACTGCTTTTTACTGCTTTGTTTGTCCTGAAAAATATTGACATGAAAATTTCCATTCCCAACATGTCCAAAAACCGTGTATTCAAAATCATATTTTTGGGCTATCCCAGCAATTGATTGGTACATTTCATCAATTTTAGAACGGGGTACTACAATGTCGATGTCTCTAAAAAATACATGATGAATCACCGCTTCTCCAATTTTAGACCGCATTTCCCACAATACTTTAACTTCATTTTGGGTATCTGCTATGCTAATTTCTTCCGGTGTATAAGCACTGATAAATTCACTGATTTCAATCGCTTGCTGCATTAGTTTTTCTGAATCTGTTCCTTCAAGTTCAATCCATAAAATCCCTTCAATAAATTTAGAATTCCATTGTTTTTTATCCAGAAATTTCGAGGCCAGCTCTACTCCTTTCTGATCAATAAATTCAATACTTGAAGCGTCATATCCTTTTACAAAAAATTGCTGTACGCCTTCAAACAGCTTCTCTATTTTAGTAAAGGGAATCATGAGAAGCAGTTCTTTTACGGGAGGAACTAGTTTTAATACTACTTTAGTAATAATGCCCAGTGTTCCTTCGCTTCCGGTAAACAATTGGGTAAGATTATAACCGGTTGCATTTTTAGTTACATTTTTCCCTGTCCATATGATACTTCCATCAGGTAAAACAATTTCTAAATTGATGACATAATCTTTAGTCGTACCATATTTCAATGATTTTGGGCTGCCGCTCGATACTGCTATATTTCCGCCTATAAAGCATGCATTGGCACTGCTGATGTTTTGCGGAAAATTTAAACCTTCTTTTAAAACGGCAGCACGCAAATCCTGAGTGATCACTCCCGACTCTGCTGTAACAATTCTGTCGATTTTATTAATCTCGATGATTTTATTCAACCGTTCCAGTGAAAGTATCAGACCGTTTGTATGAGATAATGCTCCTCTGCTGACTCCGGTACCACCGCCTCTCACGGTGATACTAGTCTTGGTTTCATTACAGATTTTAAGAATTTTCGAAATCTCTTTTTCATCTTTAGGTAAGATTACCGCCGAGGGTATAATCTCTTCATCAGAGGTACAGTCTCTGGAATAATTGTACAATAACTCTGCATTCGTTACTACATAGTCATGCCCCACTATTTCAATTATAGCATTTATAATATCGGTCTTGCAGCCTGTCATTCTCGTTAAATTTTATTGGAAAGTGTTAGTTCTTCTTCCATTGCTTCAAACAGAGCGTAGATATTATCCAGACCAAAGCCCTGATAATCATTTACTCTTTGTACAATTTCATAGAAAAATGTAGCTCTGTCTCCTATAGGTGTGGTAAAAATTTGAAAGAGTAAGGCTCCCTCTAAAACATCACACAATATCCCGTGCTTTTTTAAAGGTTCTACATCCAATTCTGGATATTTCGAAGCTAATTTTTCATAATAAGAATCCGGATATCTGGTAAATTTCACCCCGGACTCTCTCAATGCTTTTACTGATTTAATAATGTTGTTTGATTCAAAAGCGATATGCTGTATTCCGGTTCCGTAGTTTTGATCGATAAACAATTGTACCTGATTTTTTACCCCGTGTTCCGGTTCAACCAAAACGTTATTAATGCTTTTATTACCGGATTGAAGTACTTTCAATAACATCCCGATTTTCTTTTCGCCTTTTACTTTTCTCTCGTCAAATTCAACCACGGTTTTAGAAAGGAAGATGTTGTTAAAATACTTCTCCCATAAATTGATTTCGTTAAGTCTTAAAGCACAGGCTACGTGGTCAATTTTTTGTAAACCTGTATCTTCTCCTTCAAAGTTCCATTCACTCTGTACATTTTTATATCCCGGAAGAAAATCTCCATTGTAATTATCGTAGTTGATGAGTACAATTTCATTATCGTCAAACATTTTTAAAGATGCCTGTTCTACAAATCCATTTTCATCTGAGGTTAGATGCGGATGTTCAACCGGTATTGCCCCGTTTTTCATGGCTCTTTCAAAGAAGTCCTTAACATTATCAACGTTTATGGCCAGTCTCTTGATACCATTCCCGTGAAGATCTACAAAAGAAACAATCTTATACGAACTAGGCTGTGATGCTGAGGTGATCACCAGTTTTATATCATTTTTTACGATGTAATATGAGCATCTGTCTAAAACACCTGTTTCCGGTCCGGCGTAAGCTATCACTTCAAAACCTAATGCTTTAACATGCCAGAATACTACCATTTTGGCCATACCCACATAATACTCGACAAAATCGTACTCCATATTAAAAAAATCGGATACGATTATTTCATTGTTGTTTTCCATTTTTATAGTTTTTATTGGTTTTTTACTTTTGATTTTATAAACTCGGACAATCTTTCCACTCCGTTTATAATTTCTTCTTTGGTGACATTACTAAAAGCCAGTCTCAGCTCATTTTCTCCTCCCTCATTCATATAGAAAAAAGACATGGGGGTAAAAATTACTTTATTGACTTCTGCGCATCTTATAACGTCTTCCCTGGTCACTTTAAAAGGCACTTTGAGGATCAGAAAAAAACCTCCTGCAGGTAAATTCCAACTGATATTTTCTGCCCAGGATTGTGTTTCCTTATTAAAGAAATGATTCAGACTTTCTAAAAGCTGATCTCTTTTTTCTTTCATTCCTGCCCTTTTTTCAGCATTTAAAGATTCGAGTGAAAATTTGTTCTTCAGTAATAAACCGCCAAACATGGCCTGCATTATTGATGGGGTGTTTACAGTGACATATCCTTTCGTTTTGGCCATTAAATCGCTCAGTGCGAAAATTTTATCCTGCACTTTTACTTTTTGTGTAACCACCATTAAGCAAAGTCGTAAAGAAGGATATATCGTTTTTGAAAGGGATCGCAAGTAGATTACATTATCATCTTCATCCAATGATTTTAGGGTAGGCATTTTTTCGTTTTCATAATAAAAATCACCATAAGCATTGTCTTCAAATATCACAAAATCATACAAACGTGCTAATGCCAGAAGTTTATGCCGATTGGACAAAGACATGCTGTTTCCGGTTGGATTTTGGAAATCGGGAATTACGTAAACCACTTTTACTTTTTTACCCTTCTCCTGATACTCCAAAATTTTATCTTCAATTGCTTTTATGGAAGATTCATTTGCAATAACCGGAATACTTTCAATTTTGTAATCATTGATTTTTGCAAAATGTGTGATCCCAATATAAGCGGGATCTTCTACCAGAATAACATCATTTTCCCGATCGCAAAGCGTTGTTATTCCAATGGCGATGGCTTCTTGCGCACCTACTGTGATAAGGATATCTTCCGGATTTACTTTTATAAACTCATCAATAAACAGATATTTTGCAACTTCTGTATTTATAATTCCTTTGGTTCGGTTGTACTGCCCCAGATTTTCTAAAACTATATTTTCGTCAATCCCTTTTTCACGAACATTATTCTGTACAAAATAGTCCAAACATTCAGAAAATTGCTCCATATTAAAATATTTAGCGTCTGGTCTGCCAGATGCAAATGAAATTGCCTCAGGATATTGCAACTGAACTTCGTTTAGAAATCCCATTACATCTTCGCCCATAGAAAATAATAATGGGTTTACAACATCAATTGACGGTTGCGAAATTATTTTTTCGATCATTTCTGAATTTTTAAAGGGTTATTTGGTTTTAATTTTAGAAAAGTAAAAGAGTATCTTAAATATTGAATTTCTCGTATTCCACTTCGTCAACTTCCTCCGTCTGTCTGACTAATTTTTCTACCTCAACCGAGAAAGAGGCTATGGTAAGCTGATGCAATAAGGTTAAAGAAACTGGCGGTATACCGAATCGTTTATAGATTTCATTCTTCATTTTTGCAAGTTTCAAACTGCTTCCTCCCAGAAAAAAGAAATTATCGTTTACGCTTATTTCTTCCAATTTTAGTAAGTCTTTCCAAATCTCCGTTAACTGCTTTTCCGTCTCATTTCTTGCTAATACAAAAGTCTTTTGATTGCTTATGTTATAATTGTTTTTAAGAAGGTGTAATTTTTTGAGATCTGCTTTCCCGTTTACGGTTACCGGGATTTCCTTTACAGTCATAAATTTTTCGGGAATCATATAATCCGGTAAATAGCCTTTCAGAAATATTCTTAGTGACACATAATCTATTTTTTCATTGCTGTGCAGATAGGCTGTCAGTTCTTTTTCACCATTTTCAGCTTCATTCAGCGACAGTATTGCTTTTTTTACGGATTGGTATTGTTCCAGGACATTTTCGATTTCTTTTAAATCAATGCGATAGCCTCTGATTTTTATCTGACTATTTTTTCGTCCCATATATTTCAAAGTCCCATCCGGAAGCCATTTGACTAAATCACCTGTTTTGTACAACAAATCACCCATTTCCGGATCAATAGTATTGGCAACAAACGCCTCGTCTGAAAGTGCTTTATCCTTAAAATAACCCAAAGCAAGTCCGCTTCCTGCAATGTGAAGCTCTCCTACAGCGCCCAGTGGCATTAACATTTTTTCTTCAGACAAAACATACAGTCCCGTTTTGTCAATTGGTTTTCCGATGTTTACGATATCGTCTTGTTTCAAAAATTGCAAACTGGAGATGATCGCCGTTTCTGTTGGTCCATAAAGGTTCCAGATACCAGTACCGGTAAGTGCTGCCAAATCATTTTTCAGTTGTTGATCCAGATCTTCTCCGGCAGCCATAACCACCAGATTTTCTGTATTTTTCCAACCGGTATCCAAAAGCATTTTCCATCTTGTTGGCGTTGTAAGCATGTGAGTCACTGTATTCTCTTTTAGAAAATTATTCAGATGATAAATGTCTTTTCCTTCCTTTTCGTTTGTCATTACAACCTGTCCTCCGGTAATTAAGGGAAGGAAAATTTCCAGTAACGAAATATCAAATATCAGAGGAGTTACTGCCACAAATTTTATGGTTTGATCCAATTCTAATTTCTCAGACAATGAAACGATTACATTCTCAAGCGAATGATGACTGATCATTACTCCTTTTGGCTTTCCTGTTGACCCTGAAGTAAAAATGACATAAGCTAAATCAGTAGGATTTATTTCTACAGCTTCGAAAATACCGTCGGTTACATTGGGAACTTCATGGATATCTATTTTTTCTGTTTCGGAAGAAAAAAGACTGCTATTTTCTTTCTGAGTAACCAGTAGTTCTGGATTTACCTCATCTATAATCTGAGTAATTCTTTTGTTAGGAAAACCGGAATCAATTGGTAAAAAAGCGGCTCCGGTTAACAGGATGCCTAAAATCCCCACTAATTGATCAACAGAACGATTGATGCACAACGGGATGATCATTCCTTTTTTAGCTCCTTTGGATTGTAAGTATCGGGCCAGATTCTCTGATTTCCGGTAAAGCGCTTCATAGGTTAGCGAATCAGTACCGTCTGAAACTGCGGTTTTATTTGAATGTAAAAGATATTGTTCTTTAAAAAGTTTTAGTACCGAAGTCTCTATACGCTTACCGCTGTCCTCCTTTTTAGTTGCACCAATCTCTTTTTGTACCGCGTTGAAAGAATCTTTTAATTTTGTGATATAAGGTAACCCTTCCAGCACACTTGTTTTATCAATGCCAAAATCGATTAAACAGGCAATCTCATTTACTCCTGCTTTTACCACTTTATTTAAGATCGGTAAACTGCTTTCTACATTTCCGATAAGGCTGCCTTCTTTAAAATATTTGCTAACCGAAAAATCCAGCATTTCGTCAACTGACTTTTCTGTTATTTTTTGAAGTGAGGGATCATTGCTCTGTTCCAAAGCTTCTTTTCCATTCATTTCAAGAGATTTTAGCAAGTATTTCTTCATGGATGGTCTTGCTTTTTTCTGCGCTTTTTCTACCGTTTCATCCAGATAGGTGTGCAACATGAGTACTACTCTGTCACCGCCTTCTTTATGATTATTTTCTTTGTAGGCCTTTCTGTATACCGCAATTTTTTCTTCCAGTTCATCAAAACTAAGATTTAACAATCCTGTCAAAATTCCTGCTCCTATTTCTCCTGCTCTTTTATAGGTTTCTATATTTCCGGTACAGGCAATCCAAACAGACACTTCTTTCTGAACGGGCTTTGGTAATATTTTAAAAGGTTTCTCTATCGAATCAATTCCTTTAAAATTGACCGAATTTCCGATCCAAAGAGAACGGACATCTTTTATGGTCTGAATTAAAATATCCTTTCTGTCTTTGTAATTTTCAGGATAAAAAACAAAATCATTAGCATTCCATCCCGAAGCAAAACAGATACCTGCTCTTCCTCCTGAAATATTATCAACCACCGACCATTCTTCGGCTATTCTGATGGGATGATGAAGTCCTGCAACAACGCTTCCTGATCTGATGCCTATATTTTTGGTTCTTGCTGCTACCGCTGCTCCTAAGACACTTGGATTTGGAAAAGGCCCGCCAAATTCATTAAAATGTCGTTCAGGTGTCCAGATTGCACTATAGCCATTTAAATCTGCATAGGCCGCTCCAATCATTAGTATTTCATACTGATTTTCTTCTGTTCCGGTATTTCCGAAATAATAAAGACCGAAATCTAACGTTTGAGGACTATCTCCTAGTGATTTATCGGAAAGAATAACATTAGATTGATTTCTGCTCCAGTCTGTAATTCTTTTGCGCTCATTAGAATCGATACTCTCCAGAGTGCTTATAGCAATTCTATCGTTTATGATCGTTTCCGTCATTAAATACTCTAAATGATCGGTCAGACGTTTTATAGTTTCCTCACGATAGATTGCTGAGTTGTATTCGATTTCGTAAAAAAGGCTTCCGTCTTTTGATTCCGCAAAATTAAATGTAAGATCATAAGCTGAATACCCTTCCTTAAGCTCTGCAAATTCAGCCACTTTCAATCCTCCCGGAAGAGAATCGTTTTCTAAAGAATCGGCGTCAAAATTTTGCAATACAACAAATACATCAAATATGGTATTTCTGCCCGGATTTCTTTCTACCTGAAGCTGATTTACGATCTCTTCAAAGGGATACTCTCTGTTTTCATAGGCATTGAAAGCATTGGTGTTTACAATATTAAAAAGTTCTTTAAAGGTATTCTCCGCTTCAAAACGGGTTCGCAAAGCAATTGTATCTGCGTAAAAACCGATCTGATCTTCCAATTCGGAAAAATCTCTCCCATATACAGGAAATCCTAAAATAATATCTTTCTGCTCACTAAACTTATAGAACAATAAATTAAACAAAGTCATCAGTCCTGTAAACAAGGTTCCGCCTTCGTTTCTGCAATACGTCTTAAACTCTTTTACTGACTCGGCTTTAATAGTGCGTCTTAGCATCCCAACTTCAGAATTTCTAATCACCGGTCTGGTATAATCTTCAGGCAATTGCAACAGAGGTAATTCACCTCCCAGCTGATTGATCCAATATTCTTTTTCTTTACTAAAATTTATATCCTCAAAACGTTTGCTTTTCCATACCGCCACATCTTTATACTGTATTCTGAGCTCCGGTAGTGAAGCATCAATTTGCATTACTCCGGCTTTATAGAAAAAGAATAAATCGCGTATCAGAATGTTGAATGATCTGCTGTCGCAAATGATATGATGAATGATGATATAAAACAACCATTTATCTGCCTCTAAACGAATTAAGTAAAATTTCAATAAAGGACCGGTCTGCAGGTCAAAAGGTATTCCTCTTTCCTCTTTAATGAACTTGCTTAATCTTTCTTCAGAGGTATCCTGTCCTCTAAAATCGATGTGACTGATCTTAAAATTTAAGGCTTCCGGGCTTTTGATCCACTGGCATATTTCACCGCTTTCATTTTCGGCAAAAACAGTTCGAAGGCTTTCGTGTCTGGAAATCAATTCCTGACTGGCATTTTCAAGTGCCGCGATGTCTAATTCTCCTTCAAACCGAAAGCTTTTTGACATGTTGTAAGCATAATTATCACCCCAGTTATGACTTACAATCCATGATCTTGTCTGAGAAGGTGTTAGCGGATAGTACGTCAGGTCTGCTGGTGCCAATGGTATGCTTGCTTCAATCCTGGTTTCCTGCTGCTGTTTTAAAAATTCTACGATTTCAGATTTTCGCACTTTTATTTCTTCCATAACGGCCTCTGAAATCTCTTCACTTGTATAAGAAATTTTAAGATTATCTTCAGATAACTGAATAATAATATTTTCTTCCGTTAAATAACTCAAAAACTGTAGTGTATCCATAATCAATTCGATTTAAGTAAGTAGAGTAAATGGTTCTAAGAATATTTTACGATTCTTTGATTCAGAATAATGGGGCTAAATGGTAATTGTTTTTACTTGTTGGTGGGATTTGTTCTTAATTTCCTCAACAGTTTCGATTACTTCTCTTACGGAACTATTCTCCATAAAATCCATCAGAGACAACTCGACCTGCAATTCATTTTTAATTTTGTTGAGGATTAACATTCCTTTCAGAGAATCACAGCCTATTTCGAAAAGGTCTTTATCCAAATCAAATTTTTCCTCTCCAAGAAATTCCACAAACACGGACTGAATAATTTCTGAAGTAGTTTCCTTTTTTTTCTGTGGAATATTCGGTTTCTCTTCAATCTTGATTTTTTCCTCTTTTTTAGTGAAAAATTCAAAATTTCCAGGGGTCAAACTGACCACATGCGGGTATTCGTTTTTATCGAATTCATAAACCGGCAGGGTGGTTTTTGCAGGATGATTGTCCTCATACGTTTCTTCCCAGTTTATATTTTCTCCTGCAAGCCATAATTTTCTTAAAGTATTTTTTAAGATTTCATCCGCATGAATTACTTTCTCCGTTTGTGATAAGGAAATAGAGACATGGCTATTTTCCTCGAAAATTTCAGCCAAAGTGGTACTTAAAAACTGTGTCAGATTTGTGCTGTCACCCATTTCCAAAAGAACCGCTGAATTGTTTTGCACAATATCACTGAAGGATTTCAACGCGTTAATTTCGAGACTTCTGCCATTTACCCAATATTTTTGAGGAGTTAGAATTCCTTCTTTTATAATGATGTCTTTGGCTGCTTGTACAAAAGGAATCTGGGCGGGTTGTATGCTTAGTTCCTTTTCATCATACAGTATCATCCCGATTACTTCTTTCAGCTGCAATATTCCGGAAACACAGGCTGCGGTATATTCTCCTGTTCCAACACCTGAAGTAAAATTGATACGGATTCCATATCCTTTCAGTAAATTGGCCAAAGTATAACCGGATAATACCACAAACACTTTGTCAAGTACTTTATCTGTTGATTTACCGCTAACCGCTGTCTCATTGATCCATTTTTTAAGATCATGACTGCCAAGCTCCAGTGTTGCAATGCTTTGATCTATTTTATTCCTAAAGCCTGCATTTTCTTTATAAAGCTTACTATAGAATTGAATATCAGTATCGTTGGTATGAGGAAAAAATAAGAGTATCGTTTTTTTCTTTTCGTCAACCTTCCCAATATTTTCTTCATTGCTTAAAATATCGGTATACAGTAATAACTCTTCTTTGTTAGTACAGCTTATTGCGGCTCTGTAATCAAAATGTCTTTTTCCGGTCTGCAGCGTGTAAGCAACTTCCTCCAGAGCAATGTCGTTTTCATTTTTTAGAAACTCTTTAAATTTTAAAAGGTAATTTTGAAGTGAACTCTTTGATTTGGCCGAAAAAAGAAAAAGATGGGATGTTTCTTTTGTCTCATTTTTATCTTTTTGCGGAGCTTCTTCTAAAACTAAATGCACGTTTGTTCCTCCTATTCCAAAAGAACTTACCCCGGCTCTAAGAGGCGCATTATTTACCGATTCCCATTTCTGAAGCTCTTTTTGAACATAAAAAGGGCCTTCGTTAAAATTGATTTTCGGGTTTGGATTGCTGTAATTTATGGTTCCCGGTATCTGGCGGTATTTTAAACTAAGAGCTGTTTTTATTAAACCTATAACTCCGGCTGCTGTATCGGTATGCCCAATATTGTTTTTTACCGACCCCAGTAAACAGTTGTGTTCTTTATTATTTTCAAAAGCCATATTAAGTGCTTCTACTTCAATTGGATCACCTAAAGTGGTACCTGTTCCGTGTGCTTCGACATAACTCACGGTATCAGGCGATATTCCGGCCATTTTATGTGCCAATCTTATGCATTCCATTTCGCCTTCAATACTTGGGGCTGTATATCCTACTTTTCTGTTTCCGTCGTTAGTGGCGGCACTTCCTTTAATTACGGCATAAATATGATCTTTATCTTCTATGGCTTCTTCCAGTCGTTTAAGTATCACGATCCCAACGCCTTCACTGCCGATGGTTCCTGTTGCTTCTTTATCAAATGCTCTGCAATGTCCGTCTTTTGAATAAATAGATCCTTCTTTGTATTCGTAACCGGATCTGGGCTCCAGCATTAAAGAAATACCTCCTGCCAAAGCTACTTTTGCTTCTCCGAATAAGAGTCCGCGGCAAGCCAGATGAACGGCTGAAAGTGAAGTCGAACAAGCCGTATTGATTGAAAATGAAGGGCCTGTCAGATTTAATTTATATGATGTTAAAGTAGGCAAATGATCTTTGTTTGTTATAAAATCAAGCGTAAGAGGATCTAATTTACTGCCGTCACTATTTAGAACAACATGTGCTTTCCAGGGCAAATCACCACCACTGCCGGCATAAATACTAATTGCCGATTCTGACAGGCATCCGGCATCTTCCAGAGCTTCCCAGGCTGATTGTAAAAACATGCGATGTACCGGGCTCATTAACGCTGCCTCATAAGGTGTAAATCCGAAAAAAGCGGCATCAAAACTTCCTTTATGCCCTACTTCTGCTATGACCGGAATGTGGCTGTTTTTGCCGGTTTCATTCTTAACAAAGCCTCTTTTAAGAAGTTCTTCTTCTGATAAGGTATAAACAGACTCTTCTCCTTTTGAAATGTTGTTCCAAAACGTTCTCCAGTCATTTGCTCCCGGCACGTGACATGACATTCCTATTATCGCAATTTCTAAACCTGTATTATCGTTTGTTGCCATTTGATTTTACTTTATTGAGATACTTCTTAATTTATTTGCTGCTTCTTTTTTAAAATTGACAGGGTCTGATTGGCGATATCAACAGACTTGGAGTTCTTTTCGTCTACCAGCTCAAGACCTGGCTCTACATCTTGCGTAATATGATGGGTAAGTGCCTCAATATTGCTAAACTTAAATGCATTGAGTACTTTTAAGTTGATATCCAATTCTTTGTTAACGAGCCGTACCATTTTCATGAGGGAAATAGAGTTACCTCCTATTTCAAAAAAGTTATCCTGTATGCCAATATTCTCATTACACAGAATCTCTTTCCAAATGTTTAGTATTTTGGCTTCCAACTCGGTTTTAGGCAACGTATATTGTTCACTTTTGGTCGTTTGTTGTCCTAAAGTCAATAAGGCTTTAACATTTGTTTTTCCGTTGATCAGAATTGGAAAGGCCTCGACCCAAACGATCTTTGAAGGAATCATGTACGACGGCAATTTTTGCTGCAGCTGTTTTTTTAATGACTTTTCGTCCAGTTCTTCAGCTCCGGTGTAAAAAGCAACGATTCTTTTCTGATCAACCTTTTGGTTGTCCACTAAAACGATGGCCTTCTTAATTGTCTCCTCTTCCTGAAGTGCCGTTTCAATTTCACCAAGTTCGATACGATACCCGTTTAATTTAATCTGACTGTCTTTTCGGCCAATGAATTCAATAACTCCATTGAAATGCCAACGGGCTAAATCACCCGTTTTATAGAGTTTCTTTCTGGAGAAAAAATCAGTCATAAAAACTTCTCTTCCAATGCTTTCATCGTTTACATATCCATTTGCAACTTGCTCCCCCGCAATGCAAATTTCTCCCGGAACTCCTATTGGCACCAGATTATTTGCGGTATCCACTAGGTATATTTTTGAACCTCTGTTAGGTGTACCTATCAATTGCGGATTATAACTTTTCTGTTTCTGCACATAAGCTTGTCCCGTTATAAAAATGGTTCCCTCAGTAGGCCCGTACAGTACATGAATAGATGCATTAGGAAATATCTTTGACAAATCTTCCAAAGTTTCGTTTGAAGAAGCTTCTCCTCCCATAAATACTTTTGTGACCTGTGAAAAACGATCTGCAAGGTCAAAATCAATGCTATAATCCAATAACTGTCTCATTAAAACCGGTACGGCATGAAAGCCATTGATTTTTTCAATTTCTTTGCTCAAAAGCGCAAGATCTTGTATGGTCTCAGAACTTAATATTGTTATGGTACCCCCTATCGTTAAAGGATAAAAAACTTCGAAGAAAAAAATATCAAAGGAATTTGAGGCTAAAACCGGAAAATGTGTTTTAACATCTGTTCCGAATTTTTTTCTGCAATTGGCCAAAAGTACACTGAAATTGCGATGTGTCACCATAACTCCCTTGGGCTTTCCTGTAGACCCTGAGGTATAGATCGCATAAGCAATTTGAGAAGCTTCTATTTCTCTGTTGATCGCAGTGTCCTTCTGAGTCGAGTTTTCAAATTCTCTGATCGTATCTTCATTGACTACTACTACACATTGACTGCTTTCTGTGATGACTTTTTTTCTTTCTTCCGGAAAATGAATGTCAATTGGAACATAAACGGCACCCAGTTTAAAAATGGCCAAAATAGTTACGATTAACATTTCTGATCTTTCTAAAGCTACTGCAACAAAATCACTCTCTTGTATATCATAATTTTGAATGAGATAATGCGCCAGTTTATTACTTTTTTCGTCTAATTCCTGATAGCTAAGAGATTCTTCCTTATACTTTACAGCTGTTTTATTTGGATTTTTAAATACTTGTTTAGAAAAATAACCAATGACAGTATGGTTTGCTTTAATATCAAAAGTCTCTCTGTTGAAATCAAAAAATAATCTGTTTCTTTCTTCTCCTGCAACTAAATCAATTTCAGAAAATAAACGGTCCGGGTTTTCAAGTACCTGAATGTAGATGTACTCAAAAGATTTTTTCAGGTTTTCTATAAATTCCGAACTGTATTTTTGAGCATTATAGGTAAACCTCAACACGGTATCAATCCCCGGAACTATGGCCAGTGAAAAATTATAATTTGTTTTTTCAAATGCTTCTGTCGCGACTACTTCTAAAGTGTCCTGAGCCGAATTAATCAACTCATCTTCTGCATATTCCTGTGACGGATAATTTTCATAAACTACCAAAGTGTCAAATAACTGCTGTCCTAAGTTACTCTTTGATTGTATTTCTGCCAGTTGAATATAATGATTTGGAATACTTCTTATGGCTTCTTTTTGGGTATCGATCAGGATATTCTTTATGGTTTCTTCTGAATTAAATTTTATCCTAACGGGAATCGTATTAATAAAAAGTCCCAACATTTCTTCTATTCGATCTACTTCTGAAGGTCTGCCTGACACTACACTCCCAAAAACAATATCATCGGTATCATTGTATTTGGCAAGCAGTATTCCCCAAATGGTCTGAAAAAAGATATTTTCGGTAATTCCCAATTCCCTACAAAGTGCTGTAACAGTCCCTTTATTTTTTCCGGACAGGGTGTGAAATACTTTCGCTTCTGTTTCCTGACGATTTTGATTGTCGGGGTTAAAAAATGGTATGCCGGTATTAGTTTCAAATCCGAAAAGATATTCTTCCCAATAAGCCGCTATACTTTTTTTATCCAATTGTGAAAGCCACTTGCTGTAGGCGGAATAACTTGGCGGTGCAGACAGCTTAATCTCCTGACCTGCCAATAAACATTTGTATACGTAGAAAAAATCTTTTATTAAGAGTTCAATACTCCAGCCATCCAAAATAATATGATGATAACTCCAGATAAACTCAAATACATTTTCCCGAAGCTTGATAACCGTTAATCTTATTTGTGAGCCTTTGTAAAGATTAAATCCTTTATCTCTGTCTGATTTTTTAAAATTCTCCAAAGAAAAATTTTCATTGGCACTCTCATCCCGGTAATAAAAACCGGAAGGAACACTATCCAAAACCACTTGCAGAATATCATTTACGGTAGTGTTGTTAAAACAGGTTCTTAATGTATCGTGTCTTGACACCAAAAAATCAAATGTTTTCTGTAATAACTCCACCTCAACTTTCCCATAAATGTGGTAACAGGATTGTTCAAAATATTCATTTTCTGATATTTGCCAGCGAAAAAAAATTCCTTCCTGTAAAGGATTCAGTGCATATATTTCTTTTATTTTCATAGATTAAATACGGTTCGATTTTAAGGGGGCTTTAGGTTTTATTGTTATTGTTATTGTTATTGTTATTGTTATTGTTATTGTTATTGTTATTACATTAGATTGTGATGTTTTCGCTTTCAACATCTTCCAGTTCTTCGTTATTGGCCCAAATGACATTGTCTATTTCGTTAGCCAGATTCTCTATAGTTGGATTGTTGAACAAATCAGATATTGTAAGTCTCACCTCTAACTGATTGTTGATCAGGTTGAACATTTTTACTGCTTTTAAACTGTGTCCGCCCAGATCAAAGAAGTTGTCTGCGAGTCCTATTTTCTCTATTTCTAAAACAGCTTCCCATATCTTCGCCAGTGTTTTTTCAGTAGGTGTTACGGGTTCAGTATAGACTGCACGTTCTGTTTCCAGATCGGTTATTTCAGGAAGTTTAGCTCTGTCTACTTTTCCGTTGATGTTTAACGGGAACTCTCGTAAAAAGACAAAATGATTGGGGATCATATATTTCGGCAATTGGGTTCTGAGCCAGTTTTTCAAAGTATTACTTTCGAGATCTTCATCAGTAACCAAATAGGCAATTAATTTCTTTTCCGCTGCCGTACCTTCTGTTATGACCACCAATGATGAAAATATTAATTGGTGCGTACATAATATATTTTCAATTTCTCCAAGTTCGATTCGGTAACCTCGTAATTTTACCTGATTGTCTTTTCTTCCAATAAATTCTATTGTATTGTTAGAAGTCCACCTGCCTAAATCACCTGTTTTGTAAAGTCTTTCCTCTTTTTTATAAGGGTTTGTGATGAATTTGGAATGAGTCAGTTCGGAATTGTTCAGATAGCCTCTTGCCAGACCGTCACCTCCTACGCATATTTCACCAATGGCTCCTTTAGGTACCAGCTGATGGTTTTTATCCAAAATATAAACAGTACTATTACTTATAGGAACACCAATGGAAACGGATGTTTTTATCGGTAAGTCAATGGTATGGGTTATGGAAAATGTTGTGTTTTCGGTAGGCCCATAACCATTGACAACTACTAATTCAGGATAAGTACTTTTCAGTTTCGTAATATGGTGTGGAGACAAAACATCTCCTCCGCAAAGTATTGTTTTTAAGTTTTTGAATAAGATTAGGTTCTCGTCTACCAACTGATGCAGCCAGCCTGCGGTAAACCACATCATGGTAACTTTTTCGTTTGCAACCACTTCGTTCATTCCTCTTACGGACAATAGTGTATTTTCGTCGCAAATGACCAGAGTACCTCCGTTTAAAAGCATTCCCCAATACTCGAAAGTACTGGCATCAAACGAAAAAGCTCCTGTAGCCAGTAATACTTCTTCTCCGGTGAGGTTTAGGAAATTGTTGTTCTTTACTAGTCTGACAACACTTTGCTGCTCTATTAAAACGCCTTTTGGTTCTCCGGTAGAACCTGAGGTGTACATGACATAAGCCAGATCGCTTGCTTTCGCATAAGTACTTTCAAACTTAGACGAATAATCGGCCTGTGATTGTACAAAATCTTCGATTAGATCCACTGCAATCAAACATTCTGCATTAGCATCTTTAATGATGTAACTGATTCGTTCCTGAGGATAATCAGCCGAAATGGGTACATAAGCACAACCCGATTTTAACAAGGCTAAGATGCTTATGATCTGCCATTCATTTTTTGGCAAATAAATTGCCGCCAATTCGCCTGTTACTTTGTAATTCTCTTCTAAATAATTGGCCAGCTGATTGGCAACATTATTGAGTTCGTGATAAGTGTACTTTTGTTTTTTGTATACCAGAGCTGTTTTTTCGGGTGTCAGGGCAACCTGCTTTTCAAACAATTCGATAATCGATGAATCTTTCGGATACCCGGTTTGATGACCGCTCAATTCTTCCAGTAAATGTTTTTTCTCTGCTTCTGTCAAACAATCGATCGCACTTATTTTTTGAGCTCCGTTTTGGGTCACCTGCAATAGTATCTGCTCTAAATGATTAAGCAATGCCGTAATTTTTTCTGAAGAGAATATATCGGTGTTGTATTCTAATGCCAGGGTAAGTGTCGAATCGGTCACTAAAAAATCAAATGTCAAATCAAATTTGGCAGTGATCCCATTACCCACAGCGTCGATAATCGCATCATAAGACTCTAAATCTGATGTTGGATTGTTTTCTTCTCTGGCGGTAACGATGATATCAAACAATGGATTTCTGCCTGCATCGTATTTAATGTCTAAAAGTTTAATTAATTCGTCAAGCGGAAATTTTTGATGTTCTTTGGCATTGATTACATTCTCTTTTACTTGTTTTAAAGTTTCTGTAAAAGAAGCGTTTTCATTTAAATGTGTTCGCAACGGAATGGTATTGGCATAAAAACCAATCTGATCAAACAGTTCCGGATAGTCGCGGTTTACGATTGGACTTCCTGTGATGATATCCTGATCGCCGGTATTTTTATAGATTAAAATATTGGTTACGGCTAAAAAGACCATAAAACGCGAAACTTCTTCGTTCTCACATAAGCTGTTCAGGTCTTTCAAAATGCTGCCTTCTAAAACTTTTGAGCGTACTGCGCCGTTATGTGTTTTGATGTTGGGTCTTTTTTGATCTCCCAATTCACTTACGATTGGCAAACTGCCTTCAAATTGTTTCAGCCAGTACTTTTTATCTGCTTCAATAGCATCACTTTTAACGATACTTTGCTCCCAAGCCGCATAATCCTTGAACTGTATGGCTAGAGGTGGTAAAGTAATTTCTGCGTTCTTGCTGTGCTTTTCATATAAAGCGTAAAGTTCTTTCACAAAAACATCGGTTGACCATCCGTCAAAAATGATATGATGAAAAAGAATACTGATGATCCATTTGTCTTCTTTAACGCTTATCAGCGCTGCTTTCATCAAAGGAGGCGTTTCTAAATTAAAAGACACATCACCTGTTTCGATAAGCACTTTTTGTAACTCTTTTTCTAAGGTTTCGCTGTTACGCAAATCCAAATATTGAATTTTTAAAGGTTCCGTTTTCTCGATCGGAACAATGATCTGTCCAGGTTCACCATATTCATTTGTAACAAAAGCGGTTCTTAAGATTTCATGTCGTTCTATTAAATCGTATACTGCTTTAGTAAAGAATTCTAAGTTTACAGCTTCCTTTTTAATATCTATTATTCTGATATTGTAAGCTTTATTCACCTGAGCATCTATAGAACATATATTGTACATTCGATACTGAGAAGAGGATAAAGGATAACCTGGTGCTATTTCTGCACGCGGAATTGTTAGGGTGTAGCGGTTTAAAGAACGATCAATATAAGCAGCCTGTTCTTCTATAGTAGGATGAATATATATTTCTTTTATGTTGAGGTGCATGCCGAAATTCACAAAAATCTGATTGGACAGCTTGATCATTTTTAAACTATGTCCGCCTAAATGGAAGAAATTGTCCTGAATTCCAACCGCTTTGCGATCCAGAATGCGCTGCCATATTTCGGCTAGTTTTATTTCGGTCTCTGTTACGGGCTTAACGTAATCTGTTTTTCTTACGGCATTGGTATCCAAAGGATGCGGCAGTTTTTTGGCATCTACTTTTCCGTTTACCGTTAATGGAATCTCTTTTAGTTGTACGTAATAATCCGGAATCATAAAAGATGGCAATATCCCTTTCAGAAAATGTACCAGCTCTTGTGCATCCATTGGTTTTGTGGCCTTTAAATAGACTACAATTTCTTTCTCGTCACCTGAGACTGTAATGGTTTTGGCAATGGTGAAATCTACGTATTCATTTGACAATAGCGCATTTTCTATTTCCTCCAATTCGATTCGATATCCTCTTACTTTAACCTGATTGTCTTTACGTCCGACAAATTCTATTTTACCATTTGGAAGTCTTTTGACCATATCACCTGTTCTGTACAGTTTTTCATCGGTCTTAAATGGGTTTACGACAAACTTTTCGGCTGTTATTTCTTCCTGATTCAAATACCCTCTTGTTACCTGATTTCCGGAAATACACAATTCACCTATGCTGTAAACCGGACATAGTTTTAAATGATCGTCCAGTACATAAGTTGCATTATAGGCATTGCTTTGTCCTATTACTGCGTTTGGAAATTGTTTAATGTTAGGCAAATAACTTTCAGATGTAATAAAAATCGATCCTTCGGTTGGACCGTACAGTACGTTTATAACTGCATTGGTAAATACTTCTCTTATTTCTTCGAGAATCCCGACAGGTATTTTATCACCTCCGATAAAAATCGATTCTATATGCTGGTAGGATTGCTGGATATTGTTCGTTTTTATATGATCAATAACCGCTCGCATCAGCGTTGGTACAGCGTGAAAGCTATTGGCTTGTCTGAGAATTTTGGAGAGCTCCTCCATGTCTTTTATTTCATCATTGGATACCATCACTACTTTTCCTCCTGCCAACAGGGGATGAAATAATTCGAAAAGAAAAATATCAAACGAATTGGAGGCCAGCAAAGGCAGCACGGGCTTTTGAGAAATCACAAAACTGTTTTTTGTATTGACCAGCAAAGCACAGATACTTCTATGCTCGACAAGCACTCCTTTTGGTTTTCCTGTCGATCCTGAAGTATAAATAAGATAGGCCAAATCGGACGGGGAAATTGTGGTATATGAAATCGTCGTATTTACTTTAGGATGTACTTTGAAACGATTGATAAAGTCCTCATCAATAATAATCGAACTGTTACTATCTTTCAGTATGTAATCTACTCTGTCCTGTGGCAAATTAATATGCAGCGGAACGTATACGGCTCCTGCTTTTAAGATTCCCAACAGCGCAATAACCAGCCAATCATTTCGATCCAGCTGCATGGCAATAAAATCTCCGGACTGTACTTTATATTCTGAAATAAGAAAGCCTGCAAACTGATCTGCAATTGAATTTAATTCGGTAAAGCTGTACTGCTCTTCTCCATAAACCAGAGCAATATCGTCCTGATTCTCCTGCGCTACATTTTCAAACAACTGTACCAAAGTGTATTCAGGAGAAGCTTCTTTCAGCATGTCATGACCGGACAAAGACAATACGGCTTCTTTTTCTGATTCTTGCAAAAGTTCAATTTCGGAAACCGGAATATCAAAATTTTCTGCTACAGTATTTACGACTTGTTCAAAATGATTTTTAAGCGCTGCAATATCACTTTCATCATATTTTTTGGCATTAAACGTAAAACGGATACTGATGTCTTTTCCCGGTACAATTGCCAGTGAAAAATCATAGTTTTCTCCCTCATAAGCTGTCGTTTCTAATAGTTTAATAGTTGTTTTTTCACTTTCGCCTATACCTTCGGCGGCTATATAGTTTTCAAAAACAATGATATGATCAAACAGTGACTGACCGTTGTTTACACTGCGCTGTATGTCACTAATGGCCTGATAATGGTAAGGCAGACTTTTTATGCCCTGCTCCTGTGTCTGCAGCAAGATTTGCTTTACAGTTGTCTGATCGTCAAATGAAATCCTAACCGGAATTGTATTGATAAAAAGCCCGATAATATTGGCTACATCGTGAATTTCTGCAGGTCTGCCCGATACTACTCCACCAAAAACCACATCATTTGTATTGTTGTATTTGGCTAATAAAATTCCCCAGATCGTCTGAAAAAAGACATTTTCAGTACTACTATTCTCCTGACAGAAAACGGCTAGTTTTTCTCTTAAACTTCCACTAATGGTATAGAAAATTTCTCCGGGAGTAAAGGTTTCTGTATGCTGTTTTGGAAAGGGCAATGTGCTTAAGCCCTGAAAATCTTCCAGATAATGGTTCCAGTATTGCAATGATTTTTCTTTGTCATTTTTCATCAGCCATTTCACATAATCTGAATACGAAGTAGCTTTAGGTAAAATGTTTCTTTTCCCCTGAAGTAAACCTTCATAAAGCGCAAAAAACTCGCCAATCAAAATACCGATACACCAACCGTCCATGATAATGTGATGATGACTCCAGATTAATTCATACTGGTTTTCACTCGTTTTTACAACGGTGAGACGCATTTGTGAACCTACAGTCAGATCAAAGCTTTTTGCAATATCCTGCTCTTTTATTGAGGCTATGGTCTCGCTTGTATTTCCGGTAATGTCCAGAAAAGTAAAGTTGGAAGGCACTTCGTTTTGAACAATCTGCAAAAGATCTTCACCCACATTATCCCGAAAACAAGTTCTCAGCACATCATGTCTTGCAATCAGCTGATCGTAACTTTCTTTAAGATAATTGATATTCAATTCAGCTTCTATTTTATAAGAGGACTGCTCAAAATACATTGATTTAGAAAGTTTCCAATGGAAATAAATTCCTTCCTGCAATGGTGTTAACGGGTATATATCTTTAATTTTCATAGCTTTTTTAGTCGTACGGTTACAGCATTTTGTTTAATTCTTCCAGACTGCTTAGGTCTAAACCTTTATAGGTAAAATCAACAGGGGTTAAATGGGTTTCTTTTTCTTCGGAAAGACTGGAAATCAAAGATTCCAATTCGTATTGATACGCTTCTTTTAAGTTTTCTATGGTTTCATTTCTGAAATAGTTGGTATTAAACGAAAGCATAATCTGTAACTGGCCATTGACTAAAATTCCCGATACATCCAGTGTTCCCGTTCTTTCGGTATTGGCAGCTATTTCTCTTCCTTTAGCAACATCTGTGAACTGAAAGATTTGATCTTCTTTGTTCGATTGTCCTAAATCAAAATCCCCCAGGTAGTTAAAGGAAACATCTGCTTTTACATTTAAATCGCAGTCATTTAAGTATTTCAAAATCCCGAACCCGATGCCTTTATTCGGAATTCGATGCAGCGTTTCTTTTACTTCTATTAATTGACCAATGTTATCCTGTTTCTTTTTTAGCGTGATGAGTACGGGATATATTGTGGTAAACCAGCCCACCGTTCTGGTGATGTCTATTTCTGAATTAATATCTTCTCTTCCGTGACCCTCGAGCTGAATCGCTACCTTATCGATATCGAAATTTTTACCAATTGCAAGCGATAAACCTGCAATTAAAACATCGTTTATATTGGTTTTATAAGCTTTGTGTGCTTCTGTCAATAATTTTTCGGTAAAGCTTTGATCGAGCTGAAATATTTTTGTTTCAAAATCTTTATAAAAATTATTGCCTTCATAATCAAAATCCTTAGGGAGTTCGGAGGTACTGAACTGCGTTGCTTCGTTTATAGAAGACCAATAAACTTCCTCTTCCATCATGGTCATTGAATTGGCATATTCCAATTGTTTTTCCTGCCAGTATTTTAAGGAATGTGTTTTTTGAGGCAATTCTAATGCTGTTCCTGCTTCGTACTGCGCGTACAAAGTCATTAAATCCTCCAAAATAATTCTCCACGAAACACCGTCAATCACCAGGTGATGAGAAAGCAGCAGCAAATAATCAGCATCTTCTCTTTTTAACAAAACTGCTTTAAACAAGGGACCTTTTTCTAAGTCGAAAGAAGCCTGATAAGCATCACAAATAGTTTCAAATTCAGAAGCTGCAACATCAGAGTGAACGTACAATTGAAATTCAAATCCCTCATTTTTAATTTCCTGAATCCATTCGTTGCCTTCCTCTTTAAATACCGCTCTTAAAGCATCGTGCTGTACCGTTAGCTTTTGAAAAATTTGTGTCAATCCTTTTTCCGACAAAGACTTCGATGATTTTAGCAAGATCGATTGGTTGAAATGATTTTTATTCTGCGAAGTCACCTCAAAGAAATACTTCTGAATTGGCGTAAGCGGAATGGTTCCTTCTACTGCGTTTTGATCTATCTCCTGCTTTGCCAGTTTTACATGAAGCGCTAATTCCTGTATGGCAGTATATTGCATAACATCCTGTACCGTTAATACGAATCCAAGTTGTTTTAATTTGGAGATAATTTGTATCGCTTTTATCGAATCTCCTCCCAAAGCAAAAAAGTCATCTTCTATACCTATGCTTTCTTTTTGCAGAATTTGCTGAAATACATGCACCAAAGCAGCTTCTGTTTCATTAGAAGGCGGTACATACGAGTCCCCTTTCAGGGTATATTTATTGGCTAAAACTACTAAAGTCTTTTTATCTACTTTACCATTCGGCAATAACGGAAATTCATTGGACTGTGTATAGCTTGTTGGTACTGCGTATACCGGTAATTGTTCTTTCAGGTGCTTTTTCAGATGGTCAATATTTACTGTAATGTCGGTTAGCAGATGCCCTACTAAAATACCTTCACTGTAGGTAACAACTGCTCCGTCAACACCTCTAAAATTCAGAAGCGCATTTTCGATTTCGCCCAATTCCAGACGATTTCCTCTTATCTTGATTTGATTGTCTTTTCTACCTAAAAACTCAATGTTACCATCCGAAAATCTCTTGGCTAAATCTCCTGTCTTGTACATTTTTGTTCCAAGTTCAAACGGATTGTCGACAAACTTTTCTTTAGAAAGCTCCGGATTGTTCCAATAACCGCTTGAAAGCCCTTTACCGGCAATATGAATTTCTCCAATCAAACCGTCAATGGCCAATTCATTATTATCATTCAGAATATAAACTGAGCTGTTGGCAATAGGTTTTCCGATAGAAGGGATAAATTCCACAGTCGGTTCATACACATAATAACTGGCCCAAACGGTACATTCTGTGGGTCCGTATTCGTTAAAAAGTTTACAGTTTTTAAGAGTCGTCACATTCTGATGCAGATCAACCAGCTGTTTGGTGCATTCTTCTCCTGCTACAATTACTGTTTTTAACTTATTTGGATGCTCTCCCAGCTGGTTAAGCAATAACTGATAATAAGAAGGAACGGTAAGTAAGTGAGAAACCTCTTCCTCTACAAGAATATCAACTATCGTATCGACATCCGAAACTCTGATTTTAGGGGCAAAGACCAATTTGGCTCCTCCCGTAATTGTCCCGAAAATTCCGGCGATAGAACTGTCAAATGAGATCGAAGACAGCAATAAAAATGCCGCTGCATCAGGATAAGTCTCCAGTCTTGCGATAGTAGAAAACATTAAATTTTCATGATTTATAACCACTCCTTTTGCATTACCCGTAGATCCTGAAGTATAAATTACGTAGGCCGCATCAGCAGGATTTACTTGTGTCTCGAATACAGCGCTTTCAGCCGCAATCGAATCCATTTGAATGTCCGTGGCAAAAAACTCTCCTGTATAAAAGTCGAGGTCAAAAAGATAATCGGATTGCGTGAGCAGCACGTTTAATCCGCTGTCCTGAATAATATGCTGAATTCTTTGTTTTGGATATTCCGGATCGATCGGCACATAAGCACATCCTGTTTTCAAAATTCCCAGAATGCAGACCAGTACATTTTCAGAATTATCAATCATTAATCCTATAAAATCGTTCTTTTTGAGGGTATGATTGGCTAACAAATAATTGGCTAACCGGTTCGATTCTTCGTCCAGAGCTTTATAGGTGATTTTTTTATTTTTGAAAGCTACTGCTATCGCTTCGGGCTTTTCCTGTACTTGCTTTTTAAATAAATCCAGTATTGTTTTGCTTTGATCGTAAGCCAGAACATCTCCTTTAGAAAGCTGCAGAAGTGCTTCTTTTTGCTGTTCTCCAATATGCTCCAGTTTACAGATTTGTTCCTGTGGATTCTTTACAATCGAATTCATGATAACCGAAACATGATCTGCAATCTGATGCACTATTTTTTCTGAGAAAACATCGGTATTGTACTGAATGTTCTGTACTAAATTATTTCCGTCTTTGTAGAAACTGAAAACCATATCAAAACGGCTGGTTTTAAGTTTTTCTTCAAATTCATATTCCCATACTTGCAAGCCTTCCAGACTTTCGCTTTTTTTGGAATTGTCATTTTCTCCGTAAATCACCTGAACATCAAAAAGCGGATTTCTGCTTGGATCTCTTTTTAAATTCAACTCTTTCACGAGTGTTGCAAAAGGAAACATTTGATGCTCGTAAGCCCCTACTACCTGTTTCTTAGTGTATTCTAACAATTCTAAAAAAGTATTTTCTTTTTTAAACTGCATTCGAATGGCCAGCGTATTTCCATAATACCCTATCTGGTTTTGCAAATCTTCATCTTCCCTTCCGGAAACCGGAGTTCCGATAATGATATCTTCCTGGGTAGAAAATTTGTATAATAACGTATTAATTACCGCGGTTAATCCCATAAACATGGTGGCACCGTTTTCTCTTATCAGTTTTTCAATGTCTTCTGATACTTTGGCGTCGATTCTTTTTTCTACTGTTCCGCCATTGAATGTTTGCAGAATTGGTCTTTTTTTATCTACCGGCATCGTAAGCACCGGCAGCTCACCCTGAAACTGATCGAGCCAATAGTTTTTTAACTCTTCGTATTTTTTACCGGTAAGCTGTTCGTTCTCCCAACTGGCGTAGTCTTTATATTGTATTCTTAACGGATTTAATCTATTGGCTCTGTTTTGCTTTTTCGAATTGTAGAGTTCTAATATTTCGGCAATAAAAATATTCATGGACAAAGCATCCACTATAATGTGATGTATGGTATAAATAAAGGCCCATTTGTTCTGCGCTAACTGGTAAAGCTTCGTTTTAAAAAGCGGTCCTTTTGACAAGTGGAAAGGAATTAAAGCCTCTTTAGCAACCTGTTCTTTTAAAACTTCATCGGCATTTGAAACGTTTTGTAAATCTGCATGTTCAATTGAAAAATCAATTGATTCTATTCCTTTAACAATCTGATTTGCTCCTCCGTTACCGTCTTCTTCAAAAACCGTTCTCAGACTCTCATGTCTCGATACGATTTCCTTCAGAGATTCATTTAAAATATTCTGATCCAGTTCTCCTTCAAAAATATATCCTCCAACCGAATTATACGCCACATTTCCTTTTTCGGACTGACTTAAAATCCAAAGCCGCAACTGGGAAGACGACAGGGCATATTTTGCATCAGGGCTTATGGCAGCTTCCGGAATGGCAACCGCTTTATCGTATTTGTATTGATTGATAAAACGAATTAAATCGGCTTTGTTTCTTTTAATCTCGTCAATAATCTCAGGAGTCAATGCACCCGCAGGAGCCTTAATGTCAAGATTCTCGTCTTTTACGTCAATGTGAATGTTTTGTTCTTTTAATTTTAAATATAAATCTGATGCCATAAGATGAATTATTTAAGAAAATAAATGGATAGTAGTCTTTGTTTTGGGGAGATTGAACAGAATTAGTACAGCAGTACCCCTTGTTTAAACAGTTCTTTTTCAGCAAATAGTCTTTCTGCCACGATACCTCTGTTTCTGCAGTCTTCGATTAACATGTTCGATTGCACTATCGGGTTGGATTCGTCTGTGTATTCAACATCCAAAATGTGTCGCACCCACGGTTCTTCTCCCATGGCATACACATAAACTTCTTTGACATTAAAACAGTTTACCATTTTGATTCCTTCCTCATAATTACTGCCTCTTCCTCTTCGGCTGAAGTCTTTTTCACGTTCCTGTTTGGTGGTAAAAATTGGACCGTACACCCATGAAGCCGGTGCTCCGTCGCATTCCATTCCCATGAACAGCACGTCTACATCGCCAATAATCTCATGAACGTGCTCGTACAATTCCGGCGACTGGTTGCAGGAATCTGCGACTGCCAATAAAGAATAACCGTCTAATTCAACGTGATACGAAAGTTTACTGTTGATGTGAATGTCATGATGCTCTCCGATAAACGGAATTCCGGTAATTTTAATACCATCGATAGCCGAAATGGTTTGCAATTCTTCTAATTCAATAATATTCTCAAAGCCCAGATTTCTTAGCAGTAAATTCAATGACGGATCCTGGATCGCACCGCCTATGCTTTTACCAACCACTATATTTTTGACTTTGTGTCGTATTTGCAGCATCGTTTCCATCAATATGTGGTCGTGGTGCCCGTGGGTGATCAATACATAATCTATTTCGTCCGGCAAATCATCATAGGTAAATCTGGACACATCTGATTCGTAAGTATAACTCAAAACCGGATCGAGCACGATCGAATGTTCTTTGGTTTCGATCAGGATGCAGGCATGCCCGAAATATCGGATTCGCATACTGTCTCCGGTATATTTTTCATACTTTTTAGGCTCTTCTGTAGTAAATAAATCTTTAAAAAGTGCCTCATCATTTTTATCAATATTCAAAAGTTCTGTGATGTATTCGAAAGTTTGTGGCTCGCGTTTCATCTTAAACAACTCATCGATTTCTTTCGATTTAAAAGGTAATTTTAATTCCAGTGCGGCTTCCAGATTAGACAATCTTGGCGTGGAGAAGATAAAAGGCCGGTCGGCGTCCTTATTAATTAAAGACAGCTTCACGGTCTGAAAATCCTCTACATAATAAGGACTGGCATAGATCAGAGGCTCATAAAACCTGAAATCAGGTCTGTGATGTCTGTCATAATACAATTCAACATACCCTCTGATGGCCGACGGAACTTCTTTGTACAACGGCTGCATCAAATGTCCGGTTGCCTTTTTCTTAAGCAATTTGTCCAGTTCTTTTACGGCATCGGTAAACTCAAAAAGCGGGGCTGCCATTTTCTTTGTATTTTCCAGCAAAGCTGCTACTTCATCAACATGCTTTTTGTCTAAATCGATAAAAGGACCTCCTCTAAACGCAGGATCTTTTACGGCAGTCTCGTGTATGCTTGGGTCGTTGATGTACGATTCCATAATCGGAATGTATCGGTTTACCACATTAAATCCCGTTAGAATTGGCGGGATAATATGATGCCATGCATACCAGTTTGAAATTAACGGTTCAACTTGTACGTTATTTTTCAGATATATTTTTGGAGTAGCCATTTAGATTTATTTTATAGTTTTAAAAAATGGGATTAGGTTATAGGGAGATATTTTCAAAATCATCTGTAATCACGACTTCTGCATTCACGAGCTGTGCCTTTTTTATTTCGGCAGCCATTTCTCCCAAAGTGGCATTATTGAAAATCGAAATCAGATCGAGTTTTACATTAAATTCTGTTTTGATTCTTGTGATTAAATAAGTGGCTTTTAAACTGTGGCCTCCTATTTTAAAGAAGTCGTCCAGTACTCCTGCTTTATCGATTTCCAGCACTTCTTCCCACAATGCGGCAAGTTGACGTTCTGTTTCGTCTCTGGGTGCCAGATAGTTTCGGGAAAAATTTTCGGTTAAAGATTTGTTCTGCAACAATTTCTTTTTGTCTGTTTTTCCATTTAAGGTCAGCGGAAATTCATTTAAACTTATAAAGTGCGACGGAATCATATACTCCGGCAGTTTGTCTTCCAGGAATTCTTTAATATCCTCGCTATCTGAAACCGAATCGGATTTCAGTACAAAAAAGGCAACGGTTTCTTTAATTCCTAAACTGTCTTCTTTGACCACTACTACAGCATCTTCAATGGCTTCGTGTTCTTTGATTACGGTTTCTATTTCGCCCAGTTCGATTCTGAATCCTCTCACTTTTACCTGATCGTCATTTCTTCCGGCATATTCAATCGTACCGTTAGGGAGCCATTTTCCTAAATCACCGGTTTTGTATAGTTTTTCGCCTTCCGCAAACGGATTATCGATAAACTTCTGATTGGTTAATTCCGGCTTGTTCAAATACCCTTCGGCTAAACCGGCTCCGCTGACATAAATTTCACCGATGGCTCCAAGAGGAAGCAGTTTTTCATTGGTTCCGAGGATGTAAATTTTGGTATTGGCAATTGGAAATCCGATCGGAATATTGGTAAGTTCCTGTACCTCATTTTCATTTACCTTATAAATCGCAGCACAAATACTGGTTTCTGTAGGGCCGTAAGCATTAAAACAGGTACCGCCATAAGTCAGGTATTTTTTAACTTCTTCGGTTGGAGCTGCTTCTCCCGCCGTTACCAGCTTTTTCAAACTTTTAATTTTATCCAGCTGTAGTAATTTTAAATAAGAAGGAGAAATAGTTGCGAAATTAATGGCGTGTTCTTCGATGTAATTTTCGAGTTCTTCGGTGTCTTTTTTTACCTCATCGGTTATGATGTGCAATTCTCCGCCCGAAGCCAAAACCGTAAAGATTTCTGAAATCGAAGCATCAAATGAAAACGAGGCCAACTGAAGGGCTTTTTCTTTGTTTTCATTGCCAAAAATTTCAATCTGCGATAAAATCGTATTCGAAATAGCACCCTGCTTTATCGAAACTCCCTTAGGTAAACCCGTTGAACCGGACGTATAAATCAAATAGGCCAAATCATCGGCACTGCTATTCGATTCCTCCATCGCACTGCTGTACAACTTTTCCATCGATCTGAAATCATAAATTTCATCTGAATCGATAACCAGTTTGCACTCGCTGTTTTCAATGATATAATCGATTCTTTCCTCCGGATAAGCAATGTCGATTGGTACATAAACTCCTCCGCTTTTTAGAATCCCTAATAATGAAATGACATTCCACTCGCTTCGGTTTAATTTAACACCAACAAATTCATTTAGCTTTATGCCGTATTTTTTCTTTAAATAATTCCCCAGTTTATTGGATACTTCATCCAATTCCTGATAGCTTATTTTTTTATCTTCGAAAACAAGTGCCGTCTGTTCCGGTGTTTGCAGCACCTGTTTTTGGAACAGACCAATTAAGGTGTCAGGCTGTACGCTATAATCTCTTGTCGTATTATTAAAGACATGAAGCAGTAAATTTTCTTCCTCCGGATTCAGGAAGGATAATGCCGACAAACTTTGATCTGAGTTTACCAGTACCTGATGCAACAACACTTTTAAGTTTGAGATTAAACGCACAATAGTTTCTCTGACGTACAATCCTGATTTATATTCGATTTTACCTTCTAACTGTCCCTCGCTTTCGATAAAGTTAAATACTAAGTCAAATAAACATTTTTTCAGGCTTACCTCATCGTATTCAGCGATTTGCAGGTTATCTATTTCGAGCGCTTGTTTATCGGCTTCTATTGAATTGTCTCTCAGTACAAACCAAACGTCAAACAACGGATGTCGGTTACGGCTTAATTGAAGATCTAAATTGAGTACCAATTCATCAAAAGCGACCATTTGATTTTCCTGTGCATCGATAACACTTTGTTCTACCTGATGCAGTAAGCTTATGAAATCGTGATTTTCATTGAATACCGTTCGCAAAGGAACTGTGTTGATGTAAAGTCCGATCTGATCTTCTAAATCGCTATGTATTCTGCCTCCGATAGGCGTACCAACGGTAATATCCTGTTGTTGGGTATATTTGTATAGTAAAGTTTTGACCAATGATAAAAGTCCGGTGAAAACGGTAATTGAGTGGCTCTCACAGAAGTTTTTAAATTTTGAAAAAGTCTCTTTCTCAATGGTAAAATCAACTGAATCTCCGTCATACGCATTGATTGCCGCTCTTGATTTATCTGTTGGAAAATCTAATACCGGAACTTCTCCTTCAAACTTTTTCAACCAGTGCTGCAGCTGATTTTTATATTCGTCAGACTGAAACTGCTCCGTTTGCCATTGCGCATAATCTTTATACTGAATTTTTAAATCAGAAGCTATAATTGCTTTTCCTTGCGATAGATTTTGATAATTCGAAACAAATTCTTTCGTCAAAATATTCATCGACAATCCGTCACTGATAATATGATGCATTACAAAAGAGAACATCCATTGATCGTCTTTGATCTGATACAATTTCAATCGCAGCAAAGAATCTTCTTCCAGATTAAAAGGTTTGTCGATTTCCTGATTGATTTTGGCATCAATTACCTCCTGAGCATATTGATTTGGTCTGAAATCTTCAATCGTTACATTCAATAAACTTTCATTAAATGCTTTAATATATTGCTTCACGATACCATTTTCGTCCAGTCTGAAAACCGTTCGCAGACTTTCATGTCTTTTCAGAATAGCCAGAAAAGCTGCGGTAAATACCGAAATGTCCAATACACCGGTAAACGTAAAGGTCTTGTACATGTTGAGCGCTATACTTGCATCGTCTAAATGTGACAGCAGCCATAGTCTTCTTTGCCCTGACGAAAGCAGATAACTGGTACTTTCCGGTACTTTTTTAATTTCCTGATAAACAGTTGTATTGCTCTCTGCTATTTTTTTGGCCAGACTTTGAATGTTTCTGTTTTCGAAAATATCTCTCAGGTTGATTTTTATATTGAATTCTCTGTTGATGATATTCGCTAAATGCGTAGCACTCAAACTGTGACCGCCCAGTGTAAAAAAGTCTTCGAGTATCCCGACCTTGGTCTGGTTGAGAATTTCTTCCCAAATCACTACCAGTTTTTGCTCCAGCTCGTTCTGCGCAGGAACATAAGCGATGGTTGTTTTTAAACTCAATCCGTTGCTATTTCGTAGTTTATTTCGGTCTACTTTACCGCTGTTGGTTAACGGAATTTCATCTACCACCACAAAGTTTGACGGAATCATATACGAAGGAAGTTTTGTTCCCAGCCATAAGTTGAGTTCTTCCTTCACCAATTCACCATTTGCTACAATATAACCTGTCAGATATTTATCTCCGCTGTTTTCATTGGTATGGTCTAAAACCACAGCCGTTTGTATTTGCGGATGCTGGTGTAATGCCGCTTCTATTTCTTCCAGCTCTATTCTGAATCCTCTGATTTTTACCTGGAAATCTTTTCTTCCTAAATAGGCTACATTCCCGTCGGGCGACCACATGCCCAGATCTCCGGTTCGATACATTTTCGCTCCGGATTGAAACGGATTTGGTACAAACTTCTGACGAGTCAACTCCGGATTGTTTAGGTAACCAAGAGCCAGTCCTTTTCCGGCAATACAAATTTCTCCCGCTACACCAATAGGCTGAACAGCATCTGATTCGCTTAAAATATAAATCTGCGTGTTCCATATCGGTTTTCCAATCGGGATTATTTCGTTGCCTTTTACTGTATTAAAGTAAGTAACGTCTATTGAAGCTTCTGTTGGACCGTAAAGATTGTAAATGGGTGCAGCTGATACTTTACTGTACCATTCCTTAACTGTCAAGGGTGTTAAAGCTTCACCGCTGGTGATTACAGCACGGAGACTAGATAATTTGTCCGCTAATTGTTCTGTGTCAGTCACCGAAGCAATAAAGGTATTGAGCATACTTGGAACAAAATGCAGACTGGTTACACCATTGTTTTGAATTAAATTCAGAATGCGATGCGGTTCTGAAATGTCGTCCTGTTCGCAAAGTACCATTTTGGTTCCCCAACATAAAGGCATAAAAATTTCCCATACCGAAACATCAAAAGTAAATGTGGTTTTTTGCAAAATAACGTCCTCCGAAGAGTAGTTATATTCGTTCCACATCCAATCAATTCTGTTGGTCACTCCTTCGTGGGTAATCATACAGCCTTTCGGATTTCCGGTTGACCCGGAGGTATAAAGTACATAAGCCAAATCGGTCACTTTATTGTGATTTTCAGGATTGCTTTTAGACAGAGAAGCCAATTGTTCTGAGAAACTTTCTAAAGTTTTCTCATCAATCAAAAATTTGCACTGACTGTCGGCTATAATGAAATTGATTCTTTCTTCGGGATATTGTGGTTCTACCGGAATATAAGCGCCTCCTGCTTTTATGATGGCCATAAGAGCGATAATCATCTGCTCGCTTCTTGGAAGTTTTACAACTACAAAATCGCCTTGTTTGATATTTTTTTCCTGACGTAAATAATGAGCTAACTGATTCACTTTTTCATTCAGTTCCTGAAAGGTAAATTCTTTTTCTTTGAAACGAAGTGCTGTGTGATTGGCTAGTTTCTCCACTTGTTCTTCAAATAACACATTCAATGGAGCACAAACCTGATCGCTGAACTGTGTAGCATTGAAATCTGAAACCAGTTTTTTCTTTTCGGCATCAGTTACCAGAGACAGATTCTCAATTGTTTCTGATGGATTGTTGCTTACTAAGCTTAACAAATGCTCAAAATGTACCGTGATTTGCTCGATAAAAAAGGCGTCGTATAAATCGGTATTATAAACAATACTCAATTCTAAATTCTCGTCAACCTCAACAAAATTGAAAAGCAAATCAAACTTACTGGTTTTGTTTTCTGTTTCTAAAGCCTGAACCGTTAGCTGGTCACCTATGTTTTTTACGTTCGTACTTTCGTTGTTTTGTAAAATCAGGAAGATATCAAACAATGGATTTCTGCTTAAATCAGTCTCCAACTGTGCTTCTTCAATGAGTTTATCAAAAGGATACGATTGGTAGTTATAGGCTTTAAGCGTAATCTCCTTACTATTCTTTAAGAAGGATTCGAAACTGTCTTTCGGATTCATCACTCCTCTTAAAGCAATGGTGTTTAAATACAAACCTAACTGATTATGAAGCGCCTGCAATTCGCGCCCGGCTATTGGCGACCCCACAATTACATCTGTCTGATTGGTATATTTGTAAAGTACTATTTTTAAAGTAGCCAATAATCCCATGAACAAAGTGCTCTCGTTGTCCAGACAAACTTTCTTGAACTTTGTGTTTACTTCTTTATTTATCGTTCTGTAAACAGTATCACCATTATAGGTTTTTAAAACCGGTCTTGTTTTACTGAAAGGAAGCTGTATTTTAGGAATTTCACCTGAAATCTGTGACAGCCAATATTCTTTGTGCGCTGCAAAATAATCATCGCTCAATAGCTTTTGCTGCCAAACTGCGTATTCTTTGTATTGTATCGTTAAAGGTTCTTTTGCAACATTTTCTCCTTTTTCAAGTGCTGTGTAGTTTTCTAATAATTCATTTATAAGTACCCCCATCGACCAGCCATCGCTGATGATGTGGTGAATCATAAAGAAGAATATCCATTTATTCTCTTCTATTTGATAAACAGTACTTTTTAGGAGCAGCTCCTTTTCCAAATCAAAAGAATAAGACATTTCTTTGCTGATGAGTTCTTCCGCACTGGCTGTTTGATTTCTGAGATCAATTTCTTCTACCTTAAATTTTATTGCTTCGGCAGGGATTATTTTTTGTACAACGGTATTCTCGTTATTGACAAACCTGGTTCTCAGAATTTCATGACGTTCGATAATCAACTGAAAAGCATGCTCCAATGTTCTAACATTCAGATTCCCTTCAAAAGTGTACAAAGCCGGAACATTATAGGCTTTACTGGATTCTTCCATTTGACTTAAAACCCACATTCTATATTGTGAAGAAGATAAAGGGTAGTATTCAGATTCGGCTGTTTTTTGTATTTCAGGCCATGCAGGTTTTGATGCCTGCAGCTTTTGACTGTTCGCTAAAAAAAGAGTCAGCTCTTCTCTGTGCTTTTTTATTTCTTCAATTAAACCGGGAGCAATAGTAGATTGTTCGGCAAAAACCTTCAGTTTATTATCTATGAGTTCAAGTAAAATTCCTTCTCCCTGTAGTTTGTCAATTAAGTCTTTCATTGGTTTATTTTAATTTTCAGAGGATATTTTCAATTAGTAGAGTAAATGGCTGTATTATAAATCAATATCGATTTCCTGAAGGTCTTTTTTGTTTGCTGTCAGTTCTTCCTGTTTCTGAATAAACCTGAGCTGCTCGGCCATCGTTTCGATAGTTCTGAATTGAAATACATGTCCGATACTCACCTCAACACCAAAACTTTCCTGAATCATATTGGCTAATTTTACGGCTCTCAAACTGTGTCCTCCTATTTCAAAGAAATCATCGGTTACACTCATCTTTTCCATCACCAATATTTCACTCCAAATCTCAGAGAGGGTTTTCTCCGTTTCATTTCGGTAGGATATGAATTCTCTTTCTAATTGGGACAAATCAATTTCGGGAAGAAGGTCTTTATCGATCTTTCCGTTTTTATTCAAAATGAAATCTTCCACTTCGATAAAATAGGTTGGAATCATATAAAAAGGGAGTCTTTCCGCCAAATAAGCTTTTAACTCCTTCTGATTCATAGTCTGATTGGACTTAACATAAGCCACAATAAATTTTTCGTCGGCTGCCTCAGATACTTGTTTCAATACCACTACGGTCCCATTGATATCCGGATGTGCATCTAAAGTTTTTTCAATATCGTTTAGTTCAATTCGGTAACCGCGAAGTTTGATCTGACTGTCTTTTCTTCCGAAAAATTTGATATTCCCATTGGGCAGCCACAAGCCTAAATCACCTGTTTTATAAACCCGTTCGTTATTCAAACTTCTCGGATTTAAGAATTTTTCAGCATTTAATTCTGCTGCATTTAAGTAGCCTAACGAAAGTCCGTCACCTGCCAGATATATTTCTCCAACAACTCCTAACGGACATAGCTCTAAATTTTGATCTAAGATGTAAGCTTTAGAATTATTGATCGGTTTTCCAATTGGGATATCCTCTTCTACCGGTGCTGTAATTTTATAAGTTGCCGAAAACGTAGTATTTTCAGTAGGCCCATAACCGTTAATAAGGTTCAGTTCCGGATAGGCTTCCAGTAATTTACGGATGTGCTTAGCGGATAATTTTTCACCTCCCGCCAGTACATTGTTTAATCCTTCAAAAAGAGATACGTCATGATCGGTAAACTGATTTAATAGTCCCGACGTAAACCACATCGTATCTACTTTTTCTGTTTTTATCAGTGAAGCCAATTTTGTTGTGTTTAACAAATCTTCCTTATCACATAAAACCAATTTTCCACCATTAAGCAATGCTCCCCAAAACTCAAACGTTGAGGCATCAAAAGAGACTGAACCTGTAGACAAGATGGCGTGTACAGTATCAAAATCGATGTAATTGGTGTTTTTAACCAGTCTGGTAACTCCTTTATGCGGTACCAAAACACCTTTTGGATTTCCGGTCGAGCCGGAAGTATACATAATGTAGGCCGGAGCATCAGGACTGTTTGTAATTTGTGGAGCCGGAGAATGGTTCTCTAAAGCGTCTAACTGAACATCGATGGCGATAATACTTCCTTCAAAAAAGTCAAGATCAAACATATAATCCATCTGGGTAATGATGACTTTTGTGTCGATATCATTGATAATAAGTTCTTTTCTGATCTTAGGACTTTCCACATCGATTGGAACATATACCCCGCCGGCTTTTAAAATCCCGATTATCGTACTGATCAAAAGTTCTGATTTATCTAAAATGATTCCGACTTTTTCTCCATTAGTCACTCCATACGCTGTGGTTAACAAATGAGCAATTTTGTTTGCATTACGATCTAATTCCTCATAAGTCAATTGTCGGTTTTTATACACGACGGCTATCTGTGCGGGCGTTTTACTAACCTGCTGTTGAAAGGCATCGACAATGTCCGGACAAACCTGAGAGTTAAAGGTTCCGGCACTAAAATCTGATGTAAAAAGCTGTACCTCACCAACCGATAAATAAGGCAGGGAAGCAATAGAATTATGCGGATTTGCAATTACGGCATTCAGCAGGTTATGAAAATGCTTTTGAATCTGACGAATAAAAATGGTATCAAAAATGTCCGTATTGTAGACCAAGCTAAATTCCAGTCCCTTTACCGTTTCTACAAAATTGAATGAAATATCAAATCGGCTTACGGTTGCTTTGATTTTTTCGTACAAAGCTATTTCAAGGCCTTCATTATTAAGAGCATTTAATTTTTGATCTAAGTCTGCATTTTGTAAAACGACCGTAGCATCAAATAAAGGGTTTCTGCTGATATCATGCGTCAGATTCAAATCATTAATTAATTGTTCAAAAGGATAAATCTGATGTTCGTAAGCTTCCTGAGTCAGTTTTTTTACCTTTCGGAATAAATCAATTATTGAATTTTTGTGTGAAAACTGACTGCGTAATGGCAATACGTTAATAAAACAGCCTATCTGTCCCTCTAAATCGATATGATTTCTACCGCTAATCGTAGTTCCCAATACGATATCTTCCTGATTGGTATATTTATAAATTAGAACATTTACTACAGTTACCAGCCCCATGAACAAAGTCAGGTTTTCCTGCTCCAGTATATTTTTGAAATTTTTTAATGTTCTGCTGTCAATATTTATGGTAATTGTTTCGCCGTTATAAGATTTAATTTTAGGACGAATTTTACTTTTCTGAAGGTTCAGCACCGGAAGCTCTCCTGAGAATTTCTCCATCCAGTATGCTTTGTGAGTCTGCAGTGATTCATTCTCCAGTTGTTGATTCTGCCAGGCAGCAAAATCTTTGTATTGTATTCTGAGCGGTTTAAAATCTACAGAAAGTCTATTTTTATGGGCTTTGTACAAATGCAAGAGCTCTTCAATAAAAACTTCCATAGACAGTCCATCGCTAATAATATGATGCATCACGGCTACCAGTATCGCTTTGGATTCTTCGATCTGCAATACACTTACTTTTAAAAGCGGTCCTTCCGATAAATTAAATACTACCTCAATAAGATTGTTAATAGTCTCTTCTAATTCATTTTCTGAACGATTGCGAAAATCAATGAAATCAATCTCAAAATTACTTTCCGATTCAGGCAAAATGAATTGTCTTAATTCCTGATTTTCATCTTCTTTAAAAGTGGTTCTGAAACTTTCATGTCGTTGGGTTATGGTTTGAAAAGCTATAGCTAAGGCCTTTTTGTCCAGATCACCCGTTAAGGTGTAGATACTAGGAATGGTATAAGCTTTGTTGGCTTCCTGAAACTGACTCAATGCCCAAAAGCGCTGCTGTGATGATGACACTGCATAACTTGGCTGCTCTTCCAAGGCTTCTATTTCCTGAAATACATTCTCCTGAGCCTGTAGTATCGTTTCTGAAAGTGCTTTAATATTTCGGTCCTCAAAAACGGTTCCGATGTCTATTTTTATATTTAAGTTTTTATGAATAGTCGACACCAGGTTCATTGCCTTGATACTGTGTCCGCCAATGTCGAAAAAGTCATCGGTGATACTGATGTCTTCTTTATCAAACAATTCTTTCCAGATGTTGTGCAGGGCTATTTGAATTTCAGTAGTGGGTAAAACAAGTTCTCTGGTGGTTTCCGTATTTGATTTTGTCAGTTTGTTTAATTCTTTCTGATCTACTTTTCCGTTTCTGTTCAATGGAATCTGTGGTACCTGAGTAATATGAGCCGGAACCATATAATTAGGCAGTTTTTGTGCCAGGAAAGAACGAAGCTCATCCGTATTAATAGTTGCATCGGCAACAAAAAAGGCTGCTAAAAATTTCACATCATGACTGTCTTTGTTGACCAGAATTACAGCTTCGGTAATGTTATTGTAACTCGTTATTTTTCGTTCGATTTCTCCTAATTCTATTCTGAAACCACGAATCTTTACCTGGCTGTCTCTTCTGCCTAAAATTTCTATCGTACCGTCAGGCAGCCATTTGCAGATGTCTCCGGTTTTATACAGCAGAGCGTTTTTGTGATAAGGATTTTCAACAAAACTGTTTGAGGTAAGCTCTTCTTTGTTTAAGTAGCCTGCTGCAACGCCTTCGCCGGAAACATACAATTCTCCGGCAATACCAACTGGCTGTAATTTCATACTCTCGTTAAGAATGTAACATTGGGTATAAGAAATTGGTTTTCCAATCGGGATGCTTGATGCTTCTTCTGAAACTTCATCAACCGGGGAAAAAGTGGAAAAAGTGGTATTCTCGGTTGGCCCGTAAACGTGTATCAGCCTTCCGCTTCCGAAATGATTGACAAACTTGCGCACATGTGATACAGAAACCATTTCTCCGCCAAAAAGAATTTTTCTCAAATTCTTAAGACTGTCAATATCCGTATCCACCATAGAATTGAACAAAGCCGTTGTCATAAAAACAACCGAAATTTCATTTGCCGTAATGGCCTGAAACAGCAGTTCAAAATTGAGTACTAAATCTTTCTCCGGAATGTGCAAAGTCGCTCCGTTTAATAGTGCTCCCCAAATATCAAAAGTAGAACCGTCGAATGAAGCATTTGAGATGGCCAGAATACGATCCTGAGGATCAATTTCGATATAATTGGTATCTTTCACCAATCGCACGATACTTTTATCTTTTACCACAACACCTTTTGGTACTCCGGTTGATCCTGAAGTGTACATGATATAAGCGATATCTCCTTTGTTGCTGCTTTCCCAGTTTACATCCGAAATATTTTCTTCATTTAGCATCACATCAATACTAAACAGCGGAATATCGTAATGAAGCAGATCGTTCAGATACTCGATTTGAGTGATGATCACTTTAGGCTGTGTGTCCGACAGGATATAATCAAGTCTTTCCGTAGTAAGGTTATAATCTAATGGCAAATAAGTGGCGCCCTGTTTTAATGCCGCTGCGAAAGAGAAAACCGTATTGGCCGAGTAATCTGTCATGACCCCGATACTATCTCCGGATTTAATTCCGTACTCTTTTTGCAACAAACTGGCCAGATGATTCACTTTTCGGTTTACCTCCACATAGCTGTATTTTTTTCCTTTATAAACTAAAGCAATGTTCTCAGGCGTCGCCTTTACCTGCTGTTCAAAAATCTCGATAACACTTGCCTCAATCTTCTTTTCTGATTCCCCTGAAAACTCCAGCAACTGTTGTTTTTCAGAGGCTGTAATAAATTCAATATCATTAACCTTAACATCAATCAGATCACTAATATTTTCAAGTATATGCGTAAAATGCTCCACCATATTCTGGATGAAAAGCGCATCATATTTCACCGCATCAAAATGTATGGTAATTGATTCCTCACCTGCCTTGGTGTCGTCAATGTCCAGACAAAGTTTGGCCTGAGCCAATAGATTATTGCTGTGATTTAATTTCTGATATACAAAAGCATATTGAAGGTAATCTTCAGAAGTCACTTCAATATTTAGAAATTCTTTTTCAATTAATTCAAAATCAATAGTATCATAAAGCAGCGTTTCTTCAATCTCCTGTTTGGTTGTATTTATCGCATCTCTTAATGAAGAGATATTGGATATAATGGTGTTATAAAACAACAAGGCCTCTTTTTCCGGCTGTACTCCTTCCAAAATAAAAGGTGATGAAGCTACCCAGATACTTTCGTTATGGGTATATCTTTTTAATAGTGTATTGAAAACAGACAAATAAATCGTCGCCGCAGCAATGGCATTCCCTCCTGATAGTTTAGCAATCTTATCCAGACAATTCTTTTTTAATAAAATGCGATACTCACCGGAAGGAACTTGCTCGTATCTGCCAAGTAAATAACCGCTTTCGTTACTGTATTGCTTTATTTTGTTCAACCAATAATCTTGTATGATTTTCTTATCTTTCATGCTGTAGTCTGATTATATTGTAGGGATTACAAAAGGTTTATTTGAATGTTGTATTGATTTTACAGGATCACTAAAAATTGATTTCGATATTGATTCTGGAAGCTTCCAGTTGTTTTTCACGTTCGGTTTTAAAACTGTAGGTTCCTATTTCATGTTCTATGCCTTTTGACAGTTCTTCGAGAAATACCAGATAACGTTCTGCAAAAAGGTCTACGGTATCTTTGCTAAAAACATCTTTTCTGTATTCGAGGATGAAATTGGAACCGTTTGAAATCACCCACAAGTCATACTTAACCTGTTCTGTGGCTACATTTTGTGCTTTTGCTTTAAGATTTTCATTGATTGTAAATTCATCATGAGTAAGTTCATTCCAGGTAAAACCAGTATTGATGAAATTGGTTCCTCTGTCTCCCCTCTCAAATTCTAAATCTCTCAGAATTAAATCAATTGGGTACATTTGATGCTCAAAAGCTTTGGACAATTTGTGCTGAACCAATCTAATTATGGTTTCGAAATTTTCATTTCGATGAAGTTTAACTCGTATAGGAAGCAGGTTAACATAATACCCCAGCTGATCTTCGAGATGCGCATGAGCCCTTCCCGCAAACGGAACTCCTAATACGATATCCGATTGCTCTGTTTGTACATGTAAAAAACTGAAAAATGCGGCCAGGTGAAATGAAAATTCCGTGACATTAAGCTTTTTAGCGATTTTCTTTAGGATTGAATTGACCTCAGCATTCAGAGAAAAATCGATTTTATTATCTTGATCTTCAACATCATCCGAGAGTAGATAATCGTATTGGTACTGGAGCGGTTTTAAATGCCCTTGCAGCTCCTTCATCCAATAAGCATTGGTAATCGCATTCGATTCAACCTGAGTTTTTAACCAATGACTGTATTCTTTGTACTGAATGTCTAATTTAGAAGAAGGCAGAACTGCTTCTTTTTTCAATATGGAGTTGTAATTACTGCTGATCTCTTCTATCAATAACTGCAATGACCAGGCATCGGATATGATATGATGGATTACAAATAACAAAACATGATGTTGGGAATCGATGTGAACTAATTTTGCTTTGAACAAAGGTCCTTTGAACAAATCAAATTCAAAATTGCTTATTTGTTTAATTTCCTGCTTTAGTAACAGCTCTTTGTCATTAAAGTCGCTAAAATCTTCGCATCCGATTGAAAGTTTAAATTCTTCTGATGGTGTAATGAACTGTCTGATACTTTTTTCTTCATCTTCTTTAAAAACCGTTCTCAGTATTTCATGTTTTTTGATAACGCGGTAAAAGGCTTCTTTAAAAGCAATAATGTCAAACGTTCCATAAAAATGATATACGGCAGGAATATTATAAGCTACCTCTTGACCTTTAAACTGACTCACCATCCAAAGGCTTTTTTGTGCGTACGACATTTCGTATGAAGCGGCCGCAGGAACTGCTGTAATAGGTTCAAAATTATTGGAGAACGATCTCTTTATCAGTTCAGCCTGATCTTTTAAAACAGAATATTCAAACAGCTTTTCAAAAGGAACGGTAACCTGTAATTGTTCGTTTATTTTATTAATCAACTGCCCGAGCTTAAGACTGTGCCCTCCCAGATTGAAAAAATCATCGGATGCACTGATGGTCTCTACTGCTAAAATATCTTTCCAGATAAGTGCTACTGTCTTTTCAATCCTTCCTTTAGGTTCCACATAACCACTATTCGTCTCGTTAGTTTCGTCGATATTCGGAAGTGCTTCTTTGTCTGTTTTTCCATTTGGAGATAAAGGAATAAAAGGAACCTCAACATAGTATTGCGGCACCATATAAGCCGGCAGTTTGCTTTGCAGATATACTTTCAAATCGTCTTTAGAAATGGCATTAGCCACTGTGTAATATGCCACTAAAGTATCAACAGCTTTAAACGGTTTTACCGCCACCACAACTTGTTTTACCTCTGCTGAAAATTGCAGGAGACCATTTTCTATTTCGTCCAGCTCTATTCGATAGCCCCTTAATTTAACCTGATGGTCTTTTCTTCCCAGGAATTCAATATTCCCGTCCGGAAACCATTTGACCATATCGCCCGTATCGTATAAAATGCTTCCCTCAACAAATGGATTACTGATAAATTTTGCTGCTGTAAGTTCTTCTTTGTTCAAATATCCGAGCGCTACTCCTTCACCGCCTAAATAAAGTTTCCCAGCAATTCCTACTGGTGTAAGCTGTAGATTTTGGTCTAATACATAAGCCTGTGTATTGGAAATAGGTTTTCCAACCGGAATTGTTTTATAAGTCTTGTCTTTTTCTAACTGGTAATACGTGCTATAAGTTGTATCCTCAGAAGGTCCGTACAGGTTTCTGATTTCTGCTGTAGTGCACAGCAATTCTCTGGCAATATCTACCGGAAATGGTTCACCCGCCAAATTGATGATGCTGGCATTTTCTAAGGAAGAAAAATCTTCCTCAATCAGACTTCGGATACTGGAAGGAACTGTATTCAGTAAAACTTTTTTATCTGTTTTTAATTCTTTACTAATCTCCAAAGCATTGCTAAGCAGTTTTATAGTCTTTCCAACTGATAACGTAAAAAACATCTCATAAGCCGAAAGATCAAAACAATGTGAGGTTACCGCATAGACCAAATCAAAACGTTCTGTATTGAATTCTTTTTTGGCCCAATACAAGAGTGCTGTAACATTTTTATTGGTAATCAGAACTCCTTTTGGTTTACCTGTTGTTCCCGAAGTATAGATAACATAAGCCAAATCTTCGGCTTGGTTTATTTTTGGAAGATTTTCGATACTGTATTGTTGTTTTTTTGCCTGAAACTTGCTCCATTCGTTTTCGTCAATTACCACTTTGCAATTACTATCTTCTACAATATATTTTATGCGATCCTCAGGATAATTAACATCCATCGGAACATAAGCTGCACCTGATTTAAGCACTCCTAAAATGCTTATAAGCAAACGCTCGTCTCTTTTTAAACGAACACCAACTAAATCGTTGGGGCTGATCGCATAATTTTCTCTCAGATAATCCCCAAATTGATTGGATTGTTCGTGGAGTTCTTTATAAGTTAGTCGTATATCCCTGTAAATAAGAGCGCAATCATTTGGTGTTTGGGCTGCCTGAGACTCCAGCAGATCAACAATAGTAGCTTCTTTTGGAAAGTAAATTTCAGTAGCATTGAATTTTTTCAGCAACAATTCTTTTTCTGTTTCCTCTAAATATCCAATAGCATCAATCGTAACGTTTGCATCCGTAAATACGGTCGTCAACAAATTCTCGAAATGTTTGAAGATTGCCTTAATCCAAAAGGCATCGTATAAATCGGTATTGTATTCCAGACTCAATAACAGTCTTTCCTCCTGCTCTGTGAAAATAAAGCTAAGATCAAACTGAGCAGTATTTCGTTTCACTTCATAAGGCTCGACATCAACACCCAGCATTGGAACATTGGTCGATAGGGTGTTTAATTGTGCCTGATTTTGCAGTACAACCAACACATCAAACAAGGCCGATCTCGAAGCGTCTCTTTTTAAATTAAGTTTGTTGACTAAAGTGCTGAAGGAATAATTCTGATGTTCATAAGCCTCGATTAAGATTTTTCTCTGCAGCTCCAGTAACGTTGTAAAACTATCCGTTCCGGTTATTTCGGTTTTAATTGCTAAAGTGTTTAAAAATAATCCAAGCTGATTTTCCAGTTCCGGATGCTCCCTTCCGGCTATCGGAGTACCCAGAACAATTGTATTCTGATTCGTGTAGCGGTACAACAGAGCATTGATTCCGGCCATTAGTGTCATGAACGGAGTAACATTATTCGTTTTAGAAAAATGTTTTAATTTTGATAAAAAAGTTTCCGAAAATTGATAGGAAAGTGTATTCCCATTATACGTTTGTCTCACCGGACGGCTTCTGTAACTTGGCAATTCCAAAACAGGAATATCTTCTTTAAATACAGATAACCAATAGTTTTCTGAATCTAAAACCGTTCCTTCGTTTTCCTGCGACTGTAACCATGCCGCATAATCTTTAAACTGAATTGCTGCAGGTGAAAAATCAACAGGTTTTTCCTGAACCAAATTATTGTAAGCGGCAACAATCTCAGAAAACATCAGTTCTAACGACCAGCCATCGCTTATGGTGTGCTGTACCGTTAAAGAAAGTATATGTTCGTTTTCTTCTGTTTTTAGTAATGATGCTTTTAATAATGGCGCTTTCGTTAAATCAAAAATAACGGCTTGCTGTTCCTCTAAATATTGAGAAATCTCTTCTGTGCTCTTATTCAGATAATTTTCGTGAGTAAGAGCAAAATTCCATTCGCCTTCTGCTAAGATGTACTGACTTATTTCGCCATCATAGCCCGCTTTAAAATAGGTTCTTAAAATTTCATACTTAGCGATTAAAAGAAGGAAAGCTTTCTCCAATTTTGAGACTTCCAATTCTCCTTTAAATTTTAAAGCTCCATGCATGTTGTAAGCACTATGACCACCTTCGAACTGGCTCAGCACCCAAATTTTATGTTGTGAAGAGGTTAACGGGTAATATCCCTTGGCCTGCGCTTTGGGAATTGCCTTATAACCTCCTTTTTGTATTTTTTGACTTATTTGCGCAATAGTAGGAGTTAAGAAAAACTCTTTGTAAGAAATAGATCCCTCTAACTGTTTGTAAATATGATTGATCACCTGACCGATCATTAAACTGTGTCCTCCCAAATCAAAAAAGTTGTCTTCGATACCTACTTTTTCAATCCCTAAAATTTCCTGCCAAATAAGAGTCAGCGTTTTTTCCGTTTCACTTTCCGGGGCTACATAATTTGCATTTGATACCTGAGTCAACGGCAAACTTTCAAGAACCTTACGGTCAATTTTTCCGTTTGGTGTCAGCGGAATTTTATCGACACCCATAAAATAATGCGGTATCATAAAAGCCGGTAGCTTTTCCTTAAGATAACTTTTTAAAATCTCGTGGTCCACCACTTTACTTTTAGTGAAATAGACCACCAAATTTTGTACTCCGTTTTTTTGTACTACCAGAGCAACGGCTTGTGTTATATTTTCTGAAAAAGAGAGTACCGCGTTTTCAATTTCTCCTAATTCGATGCGGTATCCTCTTAATTTTACCTGATAATCTTTTCTTCCCAGGAAATCAATAGTACCGTCCGGGAGCCATTTGGCCATGTCACCGGTATCGTACATTAAAGATTCCTCTTTAAACGGATTCGGTATAAATTTTTCAGCAGTCAGTTCAGGACGATTCAAGTATCCTTTTGACAATCCATCACCCGAAATGTACAATTTACCGGCTACACCAACCGGTACTAATTCTAAATTTTTATCCAATATGTAAACCTGTGTATTGGCTAACGGTTTGCCTATCGAAATCGAAACAGTATATTCTTTTTGTGGTGATAATCTATAAACCGTACTGTAGGTTGTATCTTCAGACGGACCATATAGATTTCTTATCTCAGCATTAGTCTGTAATAATTTCTTAGCAATATCAACCGGAAAAGGTTCACCTGCCAGATTTATTATCGCGGCATTTTCTAAACTGTATCCGCTTTCTATAATATTTCTAATACTTGACGGCACGGTATTAATTAATACCTTTTTATCGTATTGAAGCGCTTCTCCAATTTCGAGTGCATTGTCCAGAATCCGTATTTTTTTTCCTATAGATAAAGGGTAAAACAATTCGTAAACCGAAAGATCAAAGCAATAAGAAGTTGCCGCATAAACCACATCAAAAGCCGCAGCATTAAATTCCTCCTGAGACCAATAAAGTAAAACTACCGCATTCTGATGTCTAATCATTACCCCTTTCGGGTTTCCGGTAGTTCCCGAAGTATAAATGATATAAGCCAAGTCACTAGACTGATTTAGTCTTTCAGGATTATCTGTTTTATAATTGTCTTTTTGATTGAGAAAATCTTGAAATTCATTCTCATCAATTACAACTTTGCACTGACTGTCTTTTTCAATATATGTAATACGCTCTTCAGGATAATTAACATCGATAGGCACATAAGCCGCACCGGATTTAAGAATTCCTAAGATCACTACTGCTATAGATTCACTTCGTTCGAGCTTTATTCCAACTAAATCATTAGGCTGAATGTCAAACTCTTGTCTGAGATAATGAGCTAACTGATTCGCCTGCTGATTCAGTTCGTTATACTTTAATTCTATGTCTTTAAAAATAATCGCTGTATGTTCTGGTGTTTTTGCTGCCTGTTCCTCAAATAACTCAATAAGCGTTTTAGTCGGATATTTTTTTACAGAAGGATTAAAAGAGTTTAACAATTCTTCTTTCTCCAACGGAGTAACAACCGGTATTTGATCAACTGAATTGTTCAAATAATCCTCAAGATGCAGCAGCCAGTTTGCATAAGTACTTAAAAAATGAGCCGCCACATGATCCTCTACAAACGAAACATCATAGGAAAGAAATAGCTCAAATTCGGTATCATTTTTATTTACTGATAATGAAAACGGAAAACTATTTTTTGTCTGAGCGGATTTTAAATTGTAGAAAAAGCCAAAAAGCGCATATCCAGCAAAAGGATACTTTTCCTGTAACGTATCCTGATAGTCCGAATGTTTATAAACTTCCTGTAGCTCCTTTTTAACTTCTCCAAAATAGTCCTTAAATGATTGACCAGATGCAGAAATATTTTTAAATAATAATGCAATTTCCGCATCATCAGGTTTCGACGTGAAAATAAAACTCTCCACTTCAAAATAGCGTTGCAATAAGGCAGTGTAAACCGCAATTAAAACAGTTAATTCTGCTATGGCATTTTCACCTGTAAGTTTTTTAAAAAAAGAAAGATTCTCAGTATCAACTTGTATGTTCTTACTATTTGTATTTTCTGCCGGAACACTATTAATCAGGGATTTATTCTTAACTTTTGTTACCCAATAGTTCGAAATACTTTTTTGTTCAATGGTTGTCATTTAAAAAATCTAATAATTTGAGGGACATTTACTTCTTCAAAATGTGATGAAAGAAGTATAAGAATCCCGTTTAATTGTAAAAAACTGTCTTTTAATAAAATAGATCGAAAGCATTTACGGCATATAATTTCACTAATTATATGGATGCTATAGATATTTAAATTATTACTCTTCCGCAGAAAAAAGCTCGTTCTTATTGAGAGTTTAAGTTCATCATAATCGAAAGCCGGGCTTTTTACGCTCCATAATGTTAATTTTGCAAATAATAGGATGGAATTGTAGCGGTGATATTTTTCTGCAGCGAATCAATTCTAACCACAATTTTATTGGTGTTGTTTGTATTTAGTATTTCACATTCTAATCCTTTTAAGGAACCGTAAGAGATCGTTTTAAAATCTCCAACACTAAATTCTTCAACATTTGTTTGAACCTCTGTAACATCATTATTTAGAAGCAAAAGTTCAATTTTTCGCATTTCTTCATCACTCACTTTAGCATACTCCATTCCAAAACGGATGTACATGCACGCCCCATTAACCGAAAGTGTTTTATAAAAATCTAATGACGAATTAATTTTCACAAAAACATAAGAAGGGAAAAGCAATTTCTGGATACTTTTTTTTCTGTCTGTACGTGTACTCTGTACCTGAATGGTTGGCAAAAAAGCTTTAATAGACAGATATCCAAGCATATCAAATACTTTTCTTTCATGATGACTTTTAACATATAAAACGTACCAACCATTGTGAATTGACTTCATAAATAACCTTCAATTTATTTAATAGCTTCGCTGTCCTCGGTTACGAGAATACTCTTCTGAATACGGATTTGAAAAATTAAAACGTATTTTATTTACGGCTAAAATAGTAGTAGTCTTTATATAAAAATTACGGACTTTTTAAATAAAAACTACGGGCTTTCATATTAAAAAGCGTCAAACACTGATAATAAATCAAATACTTGCTCTTTCTGTGTGGGAAGCGAAAAAGATCATAATCCTCTAAAAACCAATAAACAAAGCAAACCCGACAGGTTTTTAAAACCTGTCGGGTTTAAGGACTTTTGTAGAGATCGTTAAAATTTTGTCATTTCAGAGCATTAAGCAAGCTCCCGAATATTAAACTGGACTTCAATTTTGGTTCCTTTTCCAATTTGTGATTCAATACTAAATTTACCTTTTAGCGAACTGGTTCTTTCTTTCATATTGCTTAAACCAATACCCTCTTTTTTAGTTGTTGTATCAAACCCCTGACCATTATCAGTAATTGACATTCTTAAGATACTATTAGCCTCAAACTGAATTTTAATTTCACATTTTGTGGCATTCGCATACTTGTTGATATTTAAAATCGCTTCCTGAATGATGCGGTATAAATTGATCTTGTAAATATTTTGAATGGCCGACCATTCAAAATTCTCGTTGGTTGTATAAGTAAATTCAGTATCACTAATCCCCTTTTGACCTTCGACTAAACTTAACAGTAAAACATTGAAATCATTACCATCCAGAAAAGAGCTATGACTCAGATCATGTGAGACCATTCTAACCTCATTTTCTATGTTTTGCAGTTCAAAAATGTACTCTTTCCTTTTTTCGATTATTTCCTTCTCCACCTTAGAATTAAAAAAGCCCAGATTCATTCGGACTCCATAAATTCTATTCATAATTCCGTCATGAAGTTCTTTTGCAATTTTGGATTTTTCATTATCTCTTGCATTATTTATCTTCTCATGCTGTTCCATCAGCAATAAATAGATTTCCTCGTTTGCTGACTTTTGCTTTTTAAGGAACTGAAATTCTTTATTTTTATACTTGGAATATCTTAAAATAACAACAATCAGCAATACAAAAATCGACGCAAATGAGAGGATTAAAATATAGAAATTTTTCTTCGTCAGAATCTTGTTTTCATCTTCAATTCTGGAAGTTTCGTACTCAATTCTTGCATATTTATTATGTGCATTTTTTTGAACAATATTGATGCTATCACTCAAATTAATGTACTCATTTGCATAATAGAGGCTATTTTTCTTATCCAGAGTAGAAAGCAGTTTTAATGACGTTAAAATTTCATTACTGTTCTTAATTCGTGTGGCTAACAAATTGGCTTCTTTTAAAACTTCAATTGCTTTAGCAGTATCTTTTTGCGTGAGGAAATACTCTCCAATGCGGATCTTCTTATATAAAATATCTGCTTCATCTCCTTTATTTTTCAAAATCTCTAATGATTTGGAGAACATTTCATAAACATTGTCATATTCTCCGATTTTCATTTTAGAATAAGCCAGATTACTCAAAACATTAGCATACAAACGAGGCCAATTTTTCTCTAAATCACTGGAAAGTAAACCTTGCAGCTTTGCTATAGACTTTAAATACTCCCCTTTTAAATCATATAGATTACAAATATTAATGGTAGCAGTTACATTATAATTGGTGATTTCGTCCTTGTCAATATGATTCAGCTTTATCTTTTCCAGATTATTCAAAGCCATACGATGATACCACAATGCTTTATCATAATTGACCAGCTTTTCCAGACAATTCCCCATTAAGGCATTACAGCAATAAAGCAATTGCTGATCCTTAGATTCTTTTAAGTACTGTAAAGCTTTAGAGATTTCAACTTCGCATTCGATATAATTTCCGTCATAAAACAAAACATAAGCTTTGTTAAATAACATGCGTGCCGTATTATCGTAATCCGATAATGTAGAATATACTTTTTCGGCTTGCAAATAATAAAAATAAGCGCTGTCCTTTTTTACATTTCCATAGCTGTCACCAATATAATAGAATGCTTTTGCGATTCCCTCTTTGTCATCAACCTCCTTAGATAATCTCAAAGCCTCTAAACTGGCTGCCAAAGATTTCTTCGGATTTTTATTGTAGTAGTATTCTGTGGACAGCTTAAAATGAAGATTTCTGGTAACAGAATCATTATTATGATACTTTAACAAAGTAAATATAGAATCTAAATATCTTTCTTTCTCCTTGCCAGTTAAATGCTTGCCATCAAATGAAATAGTGATTTTATCATTCGCATTCGCGAATTCATTTTTCCTGCAGGAAAAAAAAGTCAGCACAAGTAATAAGCAAACTATTTTAAAAGGTGTCGTCAAAAGTTTAAGTATTATTTTACAATTTCAAATATAGGGTTTTGAAACAAAAAGACTATAAGATTTAAAAATAAATCAAATAGTCTTTTTTATAAACACATAAACATTTAGTCTTTTCTGGTCGGTCTTGTAATTTCGGGATCACCCTCAGTATTTAACAAGTCAATATCCGAATTAGTCGTTCCATTTACCATATTATTTGCTTTTGGATCCAATTTTTCATGCAGATTTTTTGATTGACTACTCTGAGTTTTCGGCGTTTCGTAATCATCATTTGTACATGAAAAAGTTAACAATGCTACAGCAATTAGCAATCCCGGAATAAATAACTTCGTTTTCATAAAAATAACTTTAATTGATTATTGAAACAAAAAAACGCCAAACCGTGGATTAAAATGTACGGTAAATCCGTAATATTTCATTTAATTCATGTTAAAAATGAGACTTAAACTAATTATCAATCATTCAGCCGGTCTTTTTAGTTGTAAAACAATCAAAATTCCATTACGGAAAAACCGTAGTTTTTCTTACATTTGTTTTCAATAGAATTAAACAAATTATGAATCTTAATATTTTGATCGTCGACGACCATCCAATGACGGTGGACAGCTATATCAATCTCTTATCTGATGGTGAGTTTCAGCAAAATTTACCAAATTTTATTAAAAGTCATAATTGTGAAGATGCTTACAATAAAATCATTCTTCATCACAAGCAAAATATTAATATTGATTTTGCTTTACTTGATATTAATCTGCCGCCCTACAAAAAATCAAATATTAATGACGGTATAGACCTGGCCTATTTAATCAAGGATAAATTCCCGAATTGTAAAATAGTGCTTCTTACTATGCGCAGTGAACCTTTGACTGTTGACAAAATAATAAAAGGGATTCGACCTGAAGGTTTCATATCCAAAAGCGACATCAATTTTGAACAATTTCCTGTAATTTGTAAAAACATTATTAATGGCGAAATCTTCAGAAGCGATACCATTGTGGAATCTCAAAGGGAACTGTTTAAGAAAAATATTAATTGGGACAATCACGACAATCAAATTTTAATTCTAATCTCTGAAGGGGTAAAAACAGTAAATCTTCCCGAATACATTCCTCTTTCGATGAGTGCCATAGAGAAAAGGAAAGCCAACATAAAAGATCAGTTATTAAAAGGAAAAGGAAGCGACAAAGATCTAATTGAAAAGGCTAAAACACTGGGATTATTGTAACAAGATTAGTATTCTCCTTTTTTTCTTTAAAGACACTAAAAAAAGAAGGCTGTCTTTTCAGACAGCCTTCAATTCAACCAATTTGTATTTAAAATTTAACCCGTTGGGTATAACTAATAAAAAAAATCATTTAACACATAGAAACATAGATTATATGTCTGTAAAAGAATACAAAAAGAAACATGTTTTTTACACATAGTTGCCTCTGTGTGTTTGAAATGAGTGAAACGTCTTATTCAAGAGTATTAATTCTATGTATCTATATGTTTAAAAATAACTGCACTTAATCGGTTAAAGTTTATTATTTAATTATCTTTTTATCAGGCTGTGCCGCACCATCTACTTTCACCTTCAAAAAGTAGAAGCCACTGGCAAAAGTACTGCCATCAATATTTATAGTATCGTCGCTACTATCATAGGATTGAGCAAACACATTTTGTCCTAAACTGTTATAAATTAATACCTCTACTTTTTTCCCCGAAAATAAATCAGAACTAATGTTTATGACATCATTAAACGGATTTGGATAAGCTGTAAAGGCTGCTTTACTTTCAAAATCTACAATACTCAAAGTAGGGAAAGTGAAATTTTGAACGGTGTCCGGAGTTTTCACTGAAGCTTGCGGTTCTGTGCTGTAGGCATATCGTATTATGGCAAAACTTTTCCCGTCTGCACTTACTGCTCCTTCAAAATAACCGTAATACACTGCTCCGCCTTTAGCAAATGCAAATCCAATAAACCCAGTTTTTCCATTCCAGCTGCTATAAGATGTATCGCTCATAACAGCATCACCTGATGAATTTAAGTTACTGCTGCCTCCAATCATTTGACTGGTTCCTATGTAACCAATGTTAGCTGTTCCCGTTTCGGTAACTAATCCATTACTACTTAAAAATTTCAAACCATTAGCACCGGAAAGCAATTTAAATTCGGTATCGTTTCCATCTACCTCAGCAGTAATTCTAAATGAACCCGAAGGGCTGGCAGTCGAAACTACTATCGGAGTCGGTAAATCTACTTTAACGACAACATAAGCATTTGTAAAAGTAAAATCAGTAGTGAACGATTTATTCTCTAAAACTGCTGTTCCGCCGGTTATAGCAGGATCTAAAAAGGTAATTGTGGCTGTAGCAGCATTGGCGGCCTCATTAGCAATCGCTTTGCCCTGATAACTTACCTGAACCGTAGTATTATTGAGTACACTCACACTAGCCGTTAAACCCGATGGTAAACCTGTTATAGTAAAATCTGTCCCCTGAACTAAATTCCCTGAACTTTTTGTAAAAGTACCACCATTTGTTGTCAGCTGTACCGTAACCGTCGTTGTAAAAGTTCCGTCATTAGTTAATTTATCTTCGGTAATTACTGTTGGCGTATTGGTCATCTTAACCACACCTAACTGGAGTGGCGTAGTAATTGAAGTCATAGGAGCTGTATTATAAGCATATTTGCTGATCGTATAACTCTGACCATTGGCACTTACAACTACTTCGAAATAACCATAATAAGGCATTCCATTCTTAGTATATTTAAAACCGATAAAACCAGTTTTACCATCCCAAACCGTATAAGAACTGCTTCTTAGAGTAGGAACTCTTGTCCCAATCCAATTGCTTGCTGCCCCAATTGTAACGTTATAGCCTAAGTACGAGATATTGTTAATTCCTTGTTCGCAAACCAAATCCTTATCGTAATTCTCCAGCTTTAGGTCATTGCCGTCAATAAATAAACCATAACTGGCATTATCTGCCTCTGCCGTAATATTAAATGGATTCCATTTAGAACCTGTAACAGCTACTGTTAAAGGAGTTGGCAGATCAACATAAACAATTTTATAAGCATTCTTAAAAATAAGCTTAGTTGTAAAATAATCCGTATCAAGAATCGCAGCTCCTCCGGTAATGGCAGGACTCAGAAAAGTAACCGTAGCCGTGGTCGTATTTGAAGCTTCATTGGCCGTTGCTTTACCTGTATAACTCAACTCGGCTGTTGTACTGTTTATTAAAGTAATTTCAGGAATCAAACCTGCTGGCAATCCTGTAACAGTAAAATCTGTTCCCAAAACTAAATTCCCTGAGCTTTTTGTAAAAGTCCCGCCATTGGTTGTTAACTGAATGGCGATTTTTGTTTCAAAACTTCCATCATTAGTTAAAGCATTTTCATTGATTTCATCCGGTGTAGTGGCTAAATGAACCGAAAGATCTGCCGGAATATCTTCAGTGAGTATACCTGCCAGAGGTTCTGTATTATAGGCATATTCTAATAATGTATAAGCAGTTCCCTTGGCATTTACTTTAACCTTAAACCAGCCGTAACAAGGTTCATCCGCTATTGTAAATTTAAAACCAATATAACCGGTCTTTCCATCCCATGATTTGTACGCGGCATTTCTTAAATTGTGCAGATTAGGATAACTTCCCCCTTCAACAAAGTTACTATTGCCATCAATAAGCTGATTAGCTCCGATCAGACTCATGTTTAGAGAATTACCCTCACAGACTATAGATTTTGTATAGGTTTCTAATTTAAGATCACCTTTATCCACAAAAACTCCATAATCCTGCTGATCCGCATCGGCAGTAATTCTGAAGAATTTCCAGGTATTTTCTGCATCTACTGTATAATTCAGATCTTTCACATGTACAATCGCGTATGGATCTCTGAAATTAATTTTGACAGTGGCAACTGAATTTGATAAAACTGCTGTCCCGCCTGTAATAGCAGGATTCAAAAATGTTACTGCTACCTGAGTACTATTTTCTTTCAAATGTAGGGCAGCATTTCCTGTAAACGCCAATTGTACTTCGGTAGCGCTAATTACATTTAATTTAGCGGTCAAACCAGCCGGAACACCAGCGATAGTATAATCCACTCCGGGAGTCAGCACTCCTGAACTTTTGACAAAAGTTCCATTATTCGTCGTTAGTTTAAAAGACGAAATCTGAGAAATGCTTCCATTATTAACAGCACTTTCCGAAAGAGAAGCCGGAGAAACACTTAATGCCACTTTATCCGTTATTCCGGTATAAATGGTTCCGCCCGGTTGTGTGTTATAAGCATATTCTACAATACTGTATCCTGAACCGTCTGCAGCAACAACTGCTTTTAACCAACCGTAACATTTTTCTCCATCAATGGTGTATTCAAAACCTAAATAATCCGTTTTGCCATCCCATGCCTTATAAGAGGAAGTTCTTAAATCTAATTGGTTGGGATATGCTCCCGGTGCCGTGAAATTACTGCTTGCATTAATGGCGGCATTAAAACCCAGAGGAATAATATTATTGGTACCGCTATTGGTTACCAGTCTTTTTCCATAAGTTTCAACTTTTAAATGATTGGCTGCAAATCGCCAGGCACCATATTTTACATCATCCCCTTTTTCAAGAGCAAAGTATTTCCAGGTAGAAGTTGGTGTAACCGTCATGTCCGGTATATCAACATAGAAAATACCGTAAGGATCTCTAAACTTAAAATTCCAACTCAAACCATCGCAAAGCATCCCACTCACTCCTCCATTTAATGCAGGGGCTAAAAATGTAATTCCACCGCTGGTAGTATTACTGGCATTATGATTCGCTGCCGTGCCGCTTATCGTAACGGTAGCCTGATTACTGCTGTTTATAACAATTGCAGCACTTAAACCAGCCGGTAAATTAGAACTGAAATCTACTCCGGAAGTTAAAGCTCCTGACGATTTCGAAAAGACAGCTCCATTTAAAGTAATTACAGCATTGCCCGTGACTGTTCCGTTATTAGCAATATCTTCTTTAAAACTGGTAACATTTGTGGTTACACTGCTTCCGGTTGAATTAACACCAGTATCAATCAAATTTTGTGCTGACCATAATGTTTTTCTTGCGGAGTGCTGTAAAGCGGCAAGCATTCTCGCTACCTGCCCTTGTGTAAACATCTTACTGCATCCCTGAGCAGCATTATACCCCATGTAATTCTCTATATTCACTTTGTCACCGTCACAATTCGTTCCCGGTACACAGCCCAAAGAATGTTTTCCATCTTCTTTTGGAGTATCATCCACTTCATCAGTACCTGTGCAGCCGCCATCAAAAGTGTGGATCAAATTCAGGAAATGCCCAAACTCGTGAGTCAGTACCGAGGCAAATTCTTTATTCGTATTTTCTCCCAGATAAGCTCCGTTATAAACACATCTTGCCAAATTATTATCGGACATCCAGGAATCCGGATACCAGCAGACTCCTGAATTATTGGTAGCTCCATCAGCATACAAATCATTCTGAATGTAAACGTTCATATACTTGTAATTGTCCCAGGCATCTGCCTGAATTTGGCTATCGTACCCGCTCCCGTTACCATATCCGTCTTTTTTTCTTTCAAAAATTACTCCGGTCGTACATTTTCCATTAGGATCTATCTGCGCGAGTTTAAACTCAATATTTAAGGTTCCCCTTCTGGCCTGAAAAAATGGTTCTACGGTATTAAAGTCATCATTCAAACCCTGAAAATCCTCATTAAGACGTTGTAAAGCTGTTTGTATTTTTTCAAGAGTAACTGTTTTACCATTAAACGATGTACCGTACACATGAAAAACAACCGGTATCGTATAAGTAGTATTTACCGAACTTTTATGGGTCTTAAGCTTTTTAGCGTATTCTTTACTAAAAAAATTAAACGCTTTACTTTCTTTTAAGGAACCGGGGTGGTTCTTTAATTGTAAGTCATTGACCTCTTTTGTGCGACAGCTGTGTGAAGGCTCGATTAGATCCTGTGCTTTAACTCCCTGCATACTCCAGAGACAACACAATACTAATAAAAGTAGTTGTTTTTTCATAATACTTGTTTTTGGTTTAGCTTTGTTATTTTGTTAATTATTTACAACACACATAATTTAAATCTTAATTTATTACGATTTAAATCAAGATATTCAACTTATTATAGGAATTAACTTTTCAAATCTAACTTTAACCCAAATGTTATCTTTATGCTATATTAGTATGAAATGATATTATATTATTGTTTTTCAGTGAAATCCTGTTTTTTAACACTACTTATCTTTATTTTCGAAAGTTTAGTTTAAAAATGGAATAGATTTTTTCATAAAAAAAACTCTTAAACTAAGTTTACAAATTGGTTTTGAATGTTTTGTAATTTCGCCTTTATAAATCCGGAATTCTAATCTGATAAAATAGTTCAATCACAACAATATGAAATAAGAAAATACGTTCAATAAGTTCTAACTTTAATTACAATATGGAATATTCAAAAAATTACACAGCTGCAGACGCACACATAGACATACAAGGCATCATGGACGGTTTGTACTACCCTTTTTATATGGAAGAATGCCGTCACGACTTTGTGAAAGAGGTTTTAGGTTTTGATTTTGTGCAACAGGCTGAAAATGGCGTATTTATGGTTTTATCTGAATACAGTATCAAATTTATCCGTTCGCTAAAAAAAGATGACAATTTTGATGTTACCTGTGCTGTTTATACTGATGCTCAAGGATTACCGCGACTGCATTTCAAACAATCGATTGTAAAAAACGGAAAAACGATGGCGACGGCAGTATTTACAGGAACCTGTATTCCCGCTACCGGAGGCAGACCTTATCTGCCCGAAGAATTGAAAGCTAATTTTGCTGATGCACCTTCTTTACAGCTATAGGTTCAAAAGTAACCATAAAAAGGGGCTGAAAGCCCTAAAGCATTAACATTGTGCGAAGCACTATGAATTAAAGCAAGAATCACTGCGCCCTGAAAGGGCAAAAGCAAATAAAAAATCCCAAACTCCAGTTTTAATTGGAATTTGGGATTTCAAAAAATGCTTTCTTATATTTAATCTAAAACGAAACTTACGTTTACGTTTGCTGTAATTTCAATTTCTCCAATTGCAAGAGTTTCATGTTCAGCACCACCTGCAGCACTATCCATAGCCATTGATTTCATAGCATACATTGGTCTAGGATTGTATACCTGAGAATTGTCTGAAATTGCAATCGCTTTACCTACTTTTTGACCTAAAACTGAAACGTAGTCTTCTGCTTTTGCCTTAGCATCTTTAATAGCTAATTTACGAGCTTCTGATTGGTGCTGTGCTAATTTAGAAGATTCAAAAGAAACATTATCGATGCGATTGATTCCTTGTTGTACCAAACCTTCCATTACTTCATCATACTTAGATAAATCTTTCAATACAATTTCTACAGTCTGAGTAGCATTATAACTTGTTTTCTTTTTTTCGTAATCGTATTGCGGATTAAGCGAAACTTGTTTCGTTTTGTAATCAGCAACAGGAACATTCATTTTTTTAATAAATTTCAAAACAGCGTCAATTTTTTCGTCGTTTTGTTTTTTGACATCTTTAGCATTATTCCCTTTTGTTTCCACCGTAGCTGAAATACAAACCTGATCTGGTGCTATTTTTACTTTTCCTTCACCACTTACATTGATTTGAGGAATTTGTTTGGCTTCTTGAGCGTAAGACATAGTCATAAACATGATTGTTAAAAATAATACTACTTTCTTCATTTTTATTATATTTAAATTATTTGATTAGTGACCTTTCAAAAGTTGTGCCATTGTTACAATTTCCCCAATTTCGCCATTACAAAAAGGATCAAAATCGGGATCGCTAACAATATTACCATCATGCTGTGATCTACAAATAAAGATGGCTCTTTGATCAAAGTTATGAAATATCCTCCAATAGCACCTCCAAAATGTGCTGTATGTCCGATATTATCATTTTTAGCCTTCATTCCGTATATCGAATACAATAAATATAAAATTCCGAATAAATAAGCCGGCATTGGTATGACAAAAAAGATTCCCAGCATCATATCCGGCTGTAACAATATGGCGGAGTATAAAACTCCCGTCACTGCACCCGATGCTCCTACCGCACGGTAACTGTAATCGTTCTTATGAAACAGCATCGTCAATAAACTTCCGAAAATTAAACTTCCGAAATAAATCAACAAAAAGGAAAAATTACCCAGCCACTGCAATACCACCGGAGCAAAAAACCAAAGGGTAAGCATATTAAAAAGTAAATGCATCGTATCGGCATGTAAAAAACCGGATGATAACATTCTGATTTGTTCTCCTGAGCGAATACTGCCTACATGAAACTCATATTTTCTAAAAAAAGCAAGATTGTTGAAACCCTGATAACTAATCAAAACATTGGCAACTATAATTCCAATCAAAATGGTATTCATAAAAAACTTTTAATGTGAATTGTAAATATAATCATTCTTAAACATATGTTAGCATCAATTCAAAATATCAATGGTAATTCATTTTTACTTTATATTTGTAAAAAAAACAATACATGCAATTTCTCGTTTATATAATAGCCTTCCCTTTTCTTTGGCTTATATCTATTCTTCCTTTTCGAATATTTTACTTGTTTTCTGATTTTGTCTATTTAATCATTTACAGAATTGTAGGCTACCGCAAAAGAGTGGTACGCGAAAACTTAAGACTTACTTTACCGCATTTAACTGATGCTGAACGAAAAGAAATCGAGAAAAAATTCTACAAACACATGTGCGATATGTTTTTGGAAATGATCAAAACCATGAGTATTTCACCTCAGGAAATGGAAAGAAGATTCAAAACTACCAATCTTGACCTGGTAAACGAATATGCAGAAAAAGGAAAAAGCACAATTCTGGTAGCAGCACACTACGCCAGTTACGAATGGCTTTTGACGATTAATCCTAAGCTTGCTTTTAAGGGTATTGCGGTGTATAAAAAAGTAGCCAATCCGTACTTTGACAAATTGGTTCGAAAAATTCGCTCGAAATACAATACTGAAATGGTCGAAACCAGAAAAGCAATTCCGACAATGGCTCAAAACCAACGAAAGGGAATTTTAAGCATGTACGGTTTAGCAAGCGACCAATCGCCTAAACTGGACCGAATTTTTCACTCGATGAAATTTATGGGAATTGAAGTTCCTGTGCACACCGGAGCCGAAATGCTGGCCAAAAAATACGGCCTGAGTGTCATTTTTGTAAAAGTAAAAAAAGTAGCCAGAGGTTACTATGAGGCTACCTTCGTACCGATTGCAGACAATCCGAATGATTATGAAAATTTTGACATTACAGAGAAATATCTAAGAGAAGTAGAAAAACAAATTTACGAAGCTCCTGAATTCTATTTGTGGACACATAAAAGATGGAAACATCGGGTAGAGTAATTTTTTGTTGTAAAATGTGAAAAAGTATTTCAGGTTTCAACAGCAAAAACTCACTATTCACTATTCACTTTCGAGTCTTTAAAATAAAAAAACACCTTTTTCACTAATTGAAAAAGGTGTTTTTTGTTTGTATTGCAATACAAAATTAAATTCCTGCAATTGCTTTTATTTCGTCAATGATTCGAAGTGCCAAGACATCCGCTTTTTCCTGAGAAGGAGCTTCTGTATAAATTCTGATGATTGGCTCTGTGTTTGATTTTCTTAAATGAACCCATTCTGTAGCAAAATCAATTTTTACACCATCAATTGTACTAATGTCTTCGTTTTTATATTTTTCGGTCATCGCTACCAAAATCGCATCAACATCAATTTGTGGGGTCAATTCAATTTTATTTTTACTCATATAATATTCCGGATAAGAAGCACGCAATGCCGAAACTGACATCTTTTTATTTGCCAAATGTGTCAGAAATAAAGCAACTCCTACCAAGCTATCTCTTCCGTAATGAGATTCCGGATAAATGATTCCACCGTTACCTTCTCCTCCAATAATAGCATTGTTTTTTTTCATTAACGCTACCACGTTTACTTCACCAACAGCGCTGGCTTCATATTTACCGCCATGAGCTAAAGTTACATCGCGTAAAGCACGGGATGATGACATGTTTGAAACGGTATTTCCCGGAGTTTTACTCAAAACATAATCGGCACAAGCTACTAAAGTATACTCTTCTCCAAACATTTCTCCATCTTCAGAAATAAAAGCTAAACGATCAACATCCGGATCAACAACTACTCCTAAGTGTGCTTTTTCTTTTACTACCAATTCAGAAATATCCGTTAAATGCTCTTTCAACGGTTCCGGATTGTGAGGAAAATGTCCGTTTGGTTCGCAGTATAATTTTACGACTTCAACACCCATTTGTTCCAATAATTTTGGAATGATAATTCCTCCTGAAGAATTCACTCCATCTACTACTACTTTAAACTTAGCGGCTTTTACTGCTTCAACATCCACCAAAGGCAAGTTTAAAACCTCGTCGATATGAATATCCATGTAAGCGTCATTCACCGTAATTTCACCTAAACTGTCAACATCGGAAAAATCAAAAGCTTCTGCTTCTGCGATTTCAAGAATTTTTGCTCCTTCTTCTCCGCTTAAAAATTCCCCTTTTGCGTTCAACAATTTCAAAGCGTTCCATTGTTTCGGATTGTGAGAAGCTGTTAAAATAATTCCTCCATCTGCTTTTTCTAACGGAACAGCAACTTCTACAGTTGGTGTTGTAGAAAGTCCTAAATCAATTACATCGATTCCTAAACCTATTAGAGTATTTACTACAAGATTGTGAATCATTGGTCCTGAAATTCTGGCATCACGACCAATTACCACCGTTAATTTCTCTTTTGATGTGTTGTTTTTCAGAAAGGTACCGTATGCTGATGCAAATTTTACAGCATCAACAGGAGTCAGGTTATCTCCTACTTTACCACCGATTGTCCCTCGTATACCTGAAATTGATTTTATTAAAGTCATTTTTGTGAGTTATGGTTATTCTTAAGTACAAATATAAAAAAGTTACTAAGATTCTAAGGCGCTAAGATTCTAAGTTTTCATATTTTAAACATGAAGCTATCTGTCATTCGTTAAAACGATGTCAAAAAGTTTTTATACTTTTACTAAAATTACACAGTGTCTTCACAACTAAGAACCTCACAAACTTTAAAAACACATGAATTTCCTAGCCCATATCTATCTTTCAGGTGAAAATGATCTGATTAAAATTGGCAACTTTATGGCCGATGGAATTCGCGGTAAACAGTTTGAACACTTTCCTGAAGATGTTCAGAAAGGAATTCTTTTACATCGTTTTATAGATACTTATACGGATTCTCATGATGTTTTCAGACAAAGCACCAAACGTTTACATGAAAAATACCATCATTATGCCGGTGTAATTGTCGATATCGTCTACGATCATTTTTTAGCCAAAAACTGGGAAAAATATTCCGATGAAAAACTGGACCGTTTTGTGAACCGATTTTACAGGTCGCTACACGAAAACTATCCTATACTGACTGAAAAAACGCAAGATCTGATGCCTTATATGATTCAGCACAACTGGCTTGTAAGCTATCAGACAGTTGAAGGGATTCATCGAATTTTAACTCAAATGGACCGAAGGTCGAAAAACCAATCCCAAATGCAATTTGCCAGCACAGAACTAAAGGAATTCTATCCGGAATTTGAACGTGAGTTTACTCTCTTTTTTGAGGATATGAAAAATCAGGCCAATCAAAAATTACTTTCTCTTTAATACTGCTTTTAACCAAACAAAAGCACCAAATAATACTTTTTAATTTTACATCAAGATGAAAAAAATAACTTTCTTATTTACGCTAATCTATATTAGCTGTACTGCACAGCAAAACCCAATAATACCAACCGGGCTTGTAGTTTCAAAAGCGATGGTGGTTTCAGCACGTGCAGAAGCTTCTAAAGTGGGGGCCGATATCATGAAAAAAGGCGGTAATGCTTTTGATGCGATGGTAGGTACCGAACTGGCTCTGGCTGTTGCTTTTCCGTACGCCGGAAATCTGGGCGGGGGCGGTTTTATGGTTTACCGAAAAGCCAATGGCGAAGTTGGATCATTGGATTATCGTGAAAAGGCGCCACTTGCCGCAACAAAAGACATGTTCCTTGATAAAGACGGAAATGTCATTAAAGGAAAAAGTACCGAAACGGCTTTGGCTATTGGTGTTCCGGGAACTGTTGCCGGAGTTTTTGCAGTTCATAAGAAACTAGGTTCTCTCCCAATGTCCGAAATTCTAAAACCTGTTATTGCCCTTGCCGAAAAAGGTGTGGTCGTGACCCTAAAACAGCAAAAGCAACTGGAAGCTTATCATGATGCCATTGTAAAAGTAAATGGTCCAAATACCCTTATGGCAGGAAAATTTAAAGAAAATGATACTATTAAATATCCAGCTCTGGCCAGTACTTTGAAACGTATTCAAAAGAACGGAAAAGATGAATTTTACAAAGGACAAACTGCTAAAACTTTAGTAAATTATATTCAGAAAAAAGGAGGAATCATAACGCTTAAAGATTTAGAAAAATACGAAGCCAAATGGAGAAAACCATTACAGTTTGATTATAAAGAACTCAAAATAACATCGATGGCGCCACCAAGCAGCGGTGGAATTTGTCTGGCTCAAATTATGAAAATGATCAGTCCTTTTTATTTATCTAAAATGGGACACAATACTCCGGAATCCATTCAGGTAATCGTTGAAGCGGAGCGAAGAGCGTATGCCGACAGAAGTCAGTTTTTAGGAGATCCTGATTTTGTAAAAATTCCGATGAATGCTTTATTATCTGATACGTATTTAAAAGACAGAATGTCGAATTTCAATGCCGAAAAAGCGAGTTTGTCTTCTGAAATCAAAGAAGGAAAAGTAACCTACAATGAAAGTACCGAAACCACTCATTATTCGATCGTGGATGCGCAAGGAAATGGTGTTGCTGCTACTACAACTATAAATGATGCATTTGGATCTAAATATTATTGTGATGAACTGGGCTTCTTTTTAAATAATGAAATGGACGATTTTAGTGCAAAACCGGGATCTCCTAATATGTTTGGTTTAGTAGGAAATGAAGCGAACAGTATTGCTCCGCAAAAAAGAATGCTAAGTTCGATGACTCCGACTATTGTCGAAAAAAACGGTAAATTGTTTATGGTGGTAGGTACTCCGGGCGGATCGACTATTATCACTTCGGTATTACAGGCAATTTTAAATGTGTATGAGTATAATTTAAGCATGCAGGAAGCAGTCAATGCTCCACGTTTTCACCATCAGTGGCTTCCGGATCTTATTACATTTGAGCCTGGTGCCTTTAGCAATGTTACAATTGACAAGTTAAAAGCCAAAGGGTATCTGATCAATGAAAAAAACGCTCCTGTAATTGGTAAACTGGATTGTATATTGGTTCTTCCAAACAACTCTCTTGAAGGCGGAGCTGATTTTCGTGGAGACGATACTGCGGTAGGTTTTTAATTTATTTCTATTAATTTATAACATTATAAACTAAATTTGTATTTCCCTAACCATTTACAAACGGCATGCTAAAAAAATATTTTAGAAAACTAGAAAACATTATCGCTTTAGGACAATCATTAATGACTCCAAAGCAATTTATTTTCCTGTCAAGCGTTTTAATTGGTATTTCCTGCTCCTTGGCTGTAATTGTTTTAAAAACTTTTGCCCATAGTGTTTTTTCTTTTGCCACTTATATCAACGGAATTTTAAAACTAAGTTTCATTAATAGTATCCTGCCAATTATTGGTATTGTACTTACTGTCTTTGTGATCAAAAGAGTTTTGAACGGAAGCATCGAAAAAGGAACTTCACAAATACTCTATGCCGTTGCCAAAAAAGCAAGTATTATTCCCAGAAAACAAATGTACGCGCAAATCGTTACCAGCTCGTTAACGGTTGGTCTTGGAGGTTCTGCAGGTTTAGAAAGCCCTATTGTGATTACAGGAGCTGCTTTTGGATCGAATTTCGCCCAAAATTACAGACTCCCTTATAAGGATAGAACTTTATTGATTGGATGTGGTGTTGCCGCCGGAATTGCCGCGGCTTTTAACGCTCCTATTGCCGGAGTTCTCTTTGCCATCGAAGTTTTACTGGTAGACGTAAGCATTTCTGCCTTTACTCCTATCATGATTTCGGCTGCAACAGGCGCTTTAGTTTCAGCTATCGTCTTAGATGAAACTATTTTATTGTCTTTCAAAAAGCAGGAAGCTTTTAATTATCATAATATTCCGTTCTACGTTCTTTTAGGAATACTAACCGGTTTCATGGCGGTTTATTATGCTCGTAATTTTCAAAGAATTGAGCATTATTTTGCCAGTTTAAAAATTGGAGCTTATAAAAAAGCCTTAATAGGTTCTTCATTATTGGCCTTACTTATTTTTATTTTTCCAACATTATTTGGTGAAGGTTACGAGAGTATCAAAACACTTTCTGAAACTGATCCGGGGAAAATATTAAACAATACCTTATTTGAAGATTTCAGAAACAATCAATGGGTTTTACTGTTGTTTGTAGGATGTACCATGATGGTTAAAGTTTTTGCTTCGGCACTTACCCTTGGAAGCGGCGGAAATGGTGGTAACTTTGCTCCCTCCCTATTTCTGGGGTCCTATTTGGGGTACTTTTTCTCAAAGTCCATTAGTCTTATTGGTCTGTCAAAACTTCCAATCAGTAATTTTACAATGGTTGGAATGGCCGGAATCTTAAGCGGATTATTCCATGCTCCCCTAACTGCCATTTTCTTAATTGCCGAAATTACGGGTGGTTACAGTTTAATGATTCCACTAATGATTGTATCTTCAATCAGTTTTGCCATTTCCAAACGTTTTGAAAAATACTCCTTAGACGTTAAGGGCTTAGCTAAAAAAGGACACGCTTTTACAAGTAATAAAGATTCCAATATATTATCGACTTTAGACATCGATACGATCATCCAATGTGATTATTTAACAGTGCATCCGGATGAAAATTTAAGTAAACTGGTCGATCTTATCTCGCATTCCAACCAGGTCGTCTTTGCTGTTGTAAACAATGAAAAAGAACTTGTTGGTATCGTTCATTTTAATGATATCCGTGAAATTATCTTTAATGCTTATCGCGTCAAATACACTTCCATTAAAGATGTGATGAAAACACCGGCAGTCACTATTTCTTCTTCTGACAGCATGGAAATTGTGATGAGCAAATTCGAACAATCCAAAACAGCCTTTCTTCCCGTTATCCGAAATGAAAAATACTACGGCTTCATTTCCAAATCAATAGCATTGGAAGCCTATAGAACCAAATTGCGTTCCATGACAATAGAGTAAGCTTAATATCGGATAGATGAAAATTTGGAATATCCGATATTAAAAAGTATTTTTGTGGGGTAATGTGGGATATTGATTTAACATATAGAACAGAGTTTCAATCAACATTTGACCGATTGTACCAAAAAAGGCATGATTTGCAAAACAGCAGACCATTGCCCAATATCGCCTTGCACAAAATTCAGGAGAGCTTGTCCCTAGAATGGACATACAATTCGAACAGCATCGAAGGCAACACCATGAGTTTACGTGAAACGCAAATGGTCATTCAGGAAGGTATTACCATCAAAGGAAAATCATTACGTGAGCATTTTGAAACCCATAACCACGATAAGGCTATTGATTATCTGTATACTTTAGTAGATGACACTTACAAACTCCGAAGCATCGATATTTTGTCGATCCACGGATTGGTTTTACGTTCTATTGAAGATGATTTTGCCGGTCGTTTGCGTAACGGAGGTGTCCGCATTTCGGGAGCCAATTTTATGCCGCCCAATGCCAACAAGGTTTCAGATTATCTTGATGAACTAATCGATTTTATCAATACAAATCCATTAGAGCTCAACGATATTGAACTGGCTACGATTTATCATCATAAACTGGTTTGGATACATCCCTTTTTTGACGGAAATGGACGTACAGTGCGCTTAAGTATGAATTTATTGCTAATGCGTTGTGGTTTTCCTCCGGCAATTATCCTTAAAAATGATCGGAAGAAATATTACGAAGCCCTTAATCAGGCCAACAATGGTAACTATCAGAAGTTAACCCTTTTGATGTGTCAGGCTTTAGAGCGAACTTTAAACATCTATCTAAATGCAATGCCAGGCAGCGATTACGATTACCAAAAAATATCCGATATCGTAAGCGAGCCTGAAACTCCATACGGCCAGGAATATGTAAGTCTACTTGCCAGAACAGGTAAAATAGATGCTTATAAAGAAGGCCGAAACTGGTACACCACCAAAGAAGCCATTGAAGAATACATGCTCACACGCAAAAGAAAACGCTAATTTTGATTAGCGTTTTTTGTTACTATTTGTAACATAAACTTTTGCAATCCAGTATAAAAAGAACAAATCAAAATGGTAACTTTGCGTTTTGCTCAAATTTATGTTAGAAAAAGACAATACTATTGAAGTTCTTGGTGCAAGAGTTCATAATCTAAAAAATATAGACATTTCAATTCCGCGTGAAAAACTGGTAGTTATTACCGGACTATCAGGCTCGGGAAAATCATCTTTGGCATTTGATACTATCTATGCCGAAGGACAGCGTCGTTATGTAGAAACTTTTTCGGCTTATGCCAGACAGTTCCTGGGAGGCCTGGAGCGTCCCGATGTAGATAAAATCGACGGACTTTCACCCGTAATTGCAATTGAACAAAAAACAACCAGTAAAAGTCCGCGTTCAACTGTTGGAACTATTACCGAAATCTACGATTTTCTGAGGCTTCTTTATGCCAGAGGTGCTGATGCGTACAGCTACAATACGGGAGAAAAAATGGTTTCTTATTCTGATGAGCAAATCAAAGATTTGATTATTCAGGATTTTAGTGGAAAACGCATCAATATCCTAGCTCCGGTTATTAAAGCCAGAAAAGGTCATTATGCCGAATTATTCCAGCAAATTACCAAACAAGGTTTTCTAAAAGTACGTGTAAATGGTGAAGTTCAGGACTTAGTTTCCGGAATGAAACTAGACCGTTACAAAACGCACGACATTGAAATTGTAGTCGACAGAATGCTGATCGAAAACACCGAAGACAACCAAAAACGTCTGTCTCAAAGCATCAATACAGCCATGCATCACGGCGAAAATGTTTTGATGATTTTGGATCAGGACACCAATGAGGTACGTTATTTCAGTAGAAATCTGATGTGTCCTACGACTGGTATATCCTATCAAAATCCGGAACCTAACTTATTCTCATTTAACTCCCCAAAGGGAGCTTGTCCGCATTGTAATGGTTTAGGAACGGTACATGAAATCAATGTCAAAAAAATTATTCCAAATCCGAAATTATCTATTAAAGCCGGAGGTTTTGCTCCGCTTGGAGAATACAAATCTTCGTGGATATTTAAACAATTAGAAGTAATTGGTGAAAAATACGGCTTTAAAATAACGGATCCTATTGAGAAAATTTCAGAAGAAGCCATGAATACAATTCTACATGGCGGAAAAGAGAAATTCACTGTAAACTCTAAAGACCTTGGCGTAACCCGCGATTATAAAATAGATTTTGAGGGAATTTCCCATTTCATCAAAAATCAATACGACGAAAGTGCCTCCACCACGATCAAACGCTGGGCAAAAGATTTCATGGACGAAGTTAATTGTCCGGTTTGTGAAGGCTCCCGTTTGAAGAAAGAAGCTCTGTTTTTCAAGATTAATGAAAAAAATATCACTGATTTGTGTGATATGGATATTTCTGATTTAACGACCTGGTTTCTGGATTTACACACTCATCTGACTGACAAACAACTTTTGATTGCTTCGGAGGTCGTTAAAGAAATCAAGGATCGTTTAAACTTCCTGACGAATGTTGGTTTGAATTATCTGGCTTTAAGCCGAAGTTCAAAATCCCTTTCGGGAGGTGAAGCGCAGCGTATTCGTCTGGCGACTCAAATTGGATCACAATTGGTTGGCGTTTTGTATATTCTGGATGAACCTAGTATTGGTTTACATCAGAGAGACAATGAAAAATTGATTCAATCATTAGAACAGTTACGTGATATCGGAAACTCGGTTATTGTGGTTGAACATGATAAAGACATGATCGAAACTGCCGATTATGTAATTGACATTGGCCCAAAAGCGGGTAAATATGGCGGTGAAATCATCAGTATTGGAACTCCGAAAGAAACACTAAAATCCAATACTATTACGGCTCAATATCTGAACGGTAAAATGAAACTCGATATTCCAAAGGAACGTCGCAAAGGAAACGGAAAATCGCTTAAACTAACCGGAGCAACAGGAAACAACTTAAAAAATGTTTCTATCGAATTGCCTTTAGGACAATTGATTTGTGTTACGGGAGTTTCAGGCAGTGGAAAATCGACTCTGATTAACGAGACACTCTATCCTATTTTAAACGCTTACTATTTTAATGGTGTTAAAAAGCCGCAACCGTATAAAAAAATTGAGGGATTAGAACATATCGACAAAGTAATTGATATCGACCAAAGTCCGATTGGAAGAACTCCACGTTCGAATCCGGCTACCTATACAGAAGTTTTCACAGAGATCAGAAACCTGTTTACCATGACTTCCGAAAGTATGATTCGCGGTTATAAAGCAGGACGTTTTAGTTTTAATGTAAAAGGCGGACGTTGCGAAACCTGTGAAGGATCTGGTGTAAGAACCATCGAAATGAACTTCTTACCGGATGTTTACGTAGAATGCGAAACCTGCCAGGGCAAGCGTTTCAACAGAGAAACACTTGAAATTCGATACAAAGGAAAATCAATTTCAGATGTTTTGAACATGACTGTTGATGAGGCAGTTCCGTTTTTCGAAAACATTCCTAAAATCTACAGGAAAGTAAAAACGATTCAGGATGTTGGATTAGGATATATTACGCTCGGACACCAAAGTACAACCCTGTCAGGTGGTGAAGCACAACGTATCAAACTGGCTGGAGAATTATCAAAAAAAGACACCGGAAACACTTTTTATATCCTGGACGAACCTACTACGGGATTACATTTCGAAGACATACGTGTTTTGATGGATGTGATCAACAAATTGGTTGATAAAGGAAACACCATTTTGGTAATCGAACACAATATGGACGTCATTAAACTAGCCGATTATATTATCGACATCGGCCCTGAAGGAGGAAAAGGCGGTGGACAGCTCGTTGCCAAAGGTACTCCGGAAGAAGTTGCCAAAAGCAAAAAAAGCTATACCGCAAAGTTCTTGAAAAAGGAATTAGAATAACAAAAACATTGTCAAGGTTGCAAGCTTTGACAATGTTTTTTTCTTTTGTCAATTGATATAATTGCGGTAAACAATATTGACCAAACCTACGGTTCTATTCATTACTTCGTTTGATTTATATGACGGATTAAAATCCGTTGTTACAAAATGGATCGAGCCAATGGCTCTTCTTGCGTGGGAAAAGAAATTCTGCACGAACGGCAAATCTATAACAACAAATTATAATTCTTTGAGACAAAAAATCACAACAAAACAAGTTCCGAAGGAACGACATAGTTATAGCAACGGATTTTAATCCGTTGAAATAAAGAATCCATCACATCAAAAAGTTCCAGCGGAACGACACATATTGAGCGGTTCAATTAAATCTTTCAAGACAAGATAAAGAATCAACACAAAACTTCTTTAATTTACTGATAATGAACAACAACTAATTAAACCCTTTTATTTAGATGCTATATTTAAATTAATAAATTTCATTTTATGCATCAAATCACAAAAAAAGGCTTAATTTAGCTAGCCTTTTTGTCAAAATCTCAAATTTTGGCACTACTTTTTCTGATCGAAAAACAACAATTCGACCAAAAATCAGCAAACGGGCACCACTCTTTTATCCATGCTAAAAAGAGGCCAATTTTAAAAAAAATATAAATTATAAAATACCTAAAATGAGATTAGAAGATTTTGATAATGATGAGGATAAAGTAATTCAGGACCGTTTAAAACAAAAAACGTGGAATGAAATCAGAACGAATGACAGCTGGGCGATTTTTAAAATCATGGCTGAATTTGTAAACGGTTACGAAAGCATGGGACGTATTGGTCCATGTGTATCGATTTTCGGTTCGGCAAGAACAAAACCAGAAGACAAATACTATTTATTAGCTGAGAAAATTGCTTATAAAATCAGTAAAGCGGGTTACGGCGTAATCACAGGAGGTGGACCAGGAATCATGGAGGCTGGAAACAAAGGAGCTCACTTAGGAGGCGGAACTTCGGTTGGATTAAACATCGAATTGCCTTTTGAGCAACATTTCAATCCTTATATTGACCACGATAAAAACCTGAATTTCGATTATTTCTTTGTGAGAAAAGTAATGTTCGTTAAATATTCGCAAGGTTTTGTGGTAATGCCGGGAGGTTTCGGAACTCTTGACGAAATGTTTGAAGCGATCACTTTGATTCAAACTAAAAAAATTGGAAAATTCCCTATTATATTAGTTGGAGTTGAATTCTGGTCAGGATTGATCGAATGGGTTAAAACAGTACTGGTAGAAAAAATGCACACGGTTAGCCCTGAAGATTTGAACTTATTTAAAATAGTAGACACTGAAGACGAAGTAGTTGATGTATTGGATAAATTCTACAAAAAATACGATTTAAGTCCAAATTTCTAATACACATATTAGTCTTTTTAAGCGAATACGAAAATTTAAATTTCGCACTTAGCCGCTAAAAACTGAGACAAATATAGTACTGTGTATGATTCAGTTAAATAAAATACTACAAAAATTAAAAGCTGTTTTTTAAACAGCTTTTTTTATGCTATTTTTACAAAAAACCGGAACTATTATTTTCTCAAGAGTTTATTTATAATTTTAATCATTTACCCTATCCTTGAAATCATTTTATAAAATTATATTCTATCTTTTTGTTCTGTTCAGTTCAATAAAACAATACGCGCAACATCAGTCTAAGATGGAAGTCGCTGTTAATGTTGAACTCAAGACCCTGAATATCAAACAGGATATTACTTATTATAATACTTCGAATGATTCTTTGGTTTCGATAGTTCTTAACGATTGGAACAATGCTTTCTCCGATAAAAACACACCATTAGCCAGACGTTTTTCTGATGAATTTTACAGAGGTTTTCACCTGGCAAAAACTTCTGAAAGAGGAAGCACAACTGTTTTGAGTCTTACCGACTCTGACAATTCCGCACTTGAATGGGAAAGAACTGAAAAAAATCCCGATTATATTGTCGTAAAACTAAACCGAAAATTACGTCCGGGAGAAAAAATTGACTTGCACTTAATTTATATTACTAAAATTCCGAGTGACAAATTTACCCGTTATGGTTTTGATCAAAATGGAGGCATGAATTTAAAAGACTGGTTCTTAACCCCCGCCCGTTTTGAGAATCACCGGTTTATGAAATACGACAATTTCAATTTGGACGATATAGCCAATGCAAGTACAGATTATCAACTCGAAATAAAAATACCCAATCAGTACTCTATAACGACTGATTTGAATCAGATTTCGGAAGATAACACTAACTCTTCCTTTAAATCTTACCAATTTTCGGGAAAAAACAGAACTGATTTTAGTCTGTTTATTGAAAAACAAAATGGTTTCAAAAGTTACGATAACGGATCACTTGAGGTGGTTACCAATCTTAAAAACAAAAGACTAACCGAAATTCAAAGCGCCATAATCATCAATAAAGTGGTCACTTTTGCGAACTCTTTTATTGGAAAATATCCCCATCAAAAAATCACGGTTTCTCAGGTAGATTATGATCGAAATCCATTCTACGGACTGAATCAGTTACCTTCCTTTATCAGTCCGTTTTCAGACGAATTTGTTTTTGAAATTACATTCCTGAAAACTTATCTGAATAACTATCTTAAAAATAGTCTGCGTCTGGACCCCAGAAAGGACAACTGGGTTTACGACGGTATTCAGATTTATGCGATGATGAAGTACATCGAAGAAAATCATCTGGATCAAAAAATGCTGGGAAGACTTTCTGATATGAAACTTTTTTCAAGCTTCAACATCACTAATCTGACTTTCAACGAGCAATACAGCTATTACTACATGTTAATGGCTCGTAAAAATCTGGATCAGCCTTTGGGTGATCCGAAAAATACTTTAATCAAATTCAACGAACAAATCGCGAGTAAATATCGTGCAGGTTTAAGTCTTAGTTATTTAGACGATTATTTAAATCACAATATTGTTCCCGAAAGTGTGCAGCAATTCTACGATTTAAACAAAAACCAACAAACCAACCGTTACGATTTAGAAAAAATACTAACCCAAAAAAGTCCAAAAAAGATTGATTGGTTTTTCAATACCATTATAGGTTCACGCGACATTATCGATTATAAGTTCACTCATGTTTCGAGAACGAAAGACACTGTCGCTTTTCGAATAAAAAACAGAACCGGCATCTATGCTCCGATTCCTATCTATGGGATTAATAAAAATGAAGTTGTTTTTAAAGAATGGGTTGAGCCAAAAACAGCCGATTCTACTTATATCTTTGAGCGAAAAAATGCCGACAAGATTGTTATCAACTATGACAATGAGGTTCCGGAGTACAACCAAAGAAACAACTGGAGATCCATAAAAAGCCTGGTTATTACTAATCGTCCGATCAAATTTAATTTTGCCAAAGATCTCGAAGATCCATATTATAATCAGATTTTATATATCCCGACGCTTACCTATAACTATTATGACGGCTTAACTCCCGGTATGCGTCTTCATAACAAAACAATTCTGGACAAACCTTTCACTTTTGATATCAATCCGGCTTATTCGATTAATGCTAAAACTTTTTCCGGTTCTTCCTCATTTTCCTGGAATCAATACTACCGAAACAGTACCTTATATAATGTACGTTATTCTTTAAGCCAAAACTATTACCACTACGCTCCTGATGCGACCTATTTGAGACTGAATCCCATGGTACAGTTTAGAATACGTGAAGAAAACTTCAGAGATAACCGAAAACAACTGATCATGTTCAGGCAGGTTATTGTAAATCGTGAAGCAAGCACTTACATCACAGACAATTCGACACCAAATTACTCCGTTTTCAATGCTCGTTACGTTAATACAAAAACGGAACTGGTCAATCATTTTAATTTTATGACGGATGTTCAGTTCTCGGGAAAATTTGGAAAAGTAGCCGCAGAAATTGAATACAGAAGACTTTTTGAAAACAATCGCAAACTAAATTTAAGATTGTACGCCGGAAGTTTTTTATACAATCGAACAAACTCTGATTATTTCAGTTTTGGTTTAGACCGACCATCTGATTATATGTTTGATTACAATTTTTTCGGAAGATCAGAAAGTACCGGAATTTTCAGTCAGCAATACGTAATAGCTGAAGGTGGTTTTAAATCTAAAATAGCACCAAGATATGCCAATCAATGGATGGCTACCCTAAATGCGAGCTACGCTATATGGAACTGGATTGAGATTTACGGAGATGTAGGCTTCATGAGAAGCAAGCATCAAAGCGAAGATTTCAGATATGATAGTGGTATTCGGTTAAATTTAGTTCCGGACTATTTTGAATTGTACTTTCCGGTTTATTCGAATAACGGATGGGAGATTTCACAAAATAAATACAGCGAAAAAATACGATTTATCGTCACATTTTCACCAAAAACATTACTTAATCTTTTCACTAGAAAATGGCTTTAATCGAATGAATTAGTTATAAAAACATAAGTTATTCGCATAAAAAAAACAAAAACACTAAATATCACTTAAAAAACACACCCTGTTTTAGCAATTTAATTACAGATAATTAAATTATATTTACTTTAATGAATTATGATTATTGATACTTTTTAATTATTTTTGCTCCGAAACATTACCCATTTGAGATTATGATTAAAGAAAAAAATAATACTACACTTACTTTCGAAGATTTCAAAACTGAAGTAATGAACGACTACAAAATTGCGGTTACGAGCCGTGAATGTAGTCTTTTAGGACGTAAAGAGGTATTGACAGGGAAAGCCAAATTTGGAATATTTGGAGACGGTAAAGAAGTTCCACAACTTGCCATGGCGAAAGCCTTTAAAAATGGTGATTTCCGTTCCGGATACTACCGCGATCAGACTTTTATGATGGCTATTGGCGAATTGACTCCAAAACAGTTTTTCGCAGGTTTATACGGTCATACCGATTTAGATTTTGATCCAATGTCTGCCGGAAGACAAATGGGAGGACACTTTGTAACACATAGTTTAAACGAAGACGGCTCCTGGAAAGATTTAACAAAACAAAAAAATTCAAGCGCAGATATATCTCCTACAGCCGGACAAATGCCTAGATTATTAGGATTGGCACAGGCTTCTAAAATTTATAGAAATGTTGACGGAATTACTGTTAAAGATAAATTTACAGTAGACGGAAACGAAGTTGCCTGGGGAACTATCGGAAATGCAAGTACATCTGAAGGCTTGTTCTTTGAAACTATAAACGCTGCCGGAGTTCTACAAGTTCCAATGGTAATGAGTGTTTGGGATGATGAATACGGAATTTCGGTTCACGCCAGACATCAGACTACAAAAGAAAACATCTCTGAGATTTTAAAAGGATACCAACGCGATGAAGATTCTAAAGGTTATGAAATTTTCAGAGTTAAAGGCTGGGATTATGCAGAGTTGGTTTCGACTTACGAAAGAGCGGGCGCTATTGCACGTGAAGAGCACATTCCGGTTTTAATTCACGTAAACGAATTAACACAACCTCAGGGACATTCTACTTCCGGTTCACACGAACGTTATAAAAACGCAGAGAGACTGGCTTGGGAAAAAGATTTTGACTGTATCCGTCAGATGCGTTTGTGGATGATTGCTATTAACATTGCATCACCTGAAGAATTAGCTGAAATTGATTTTGAATTGAAAAAAGAAGTCCTTGAAGCTAAAAAAGAGGCTTGGAATTCTTTCATCAATCCAATTATTGAAGATCAGAAAAATCTTTTGGCTTTGTTAGGTCAAATTGCTGAAGCCAGCATCAATCACAAAGAAAGAATACAAAAATATATTTCGGAATTAAGCGCTATAAAATCACCTTTAAAAAAGGAAATGCTTGCTATAGCAAGAAAGATATTGCGTTTTATTGAAGTGCCAAACAGTAAAGTTTTATTATCGAACTGGATTACAAACTACATTAAAATTACACAGCCAAGATTCAGCAGTAACTTATACTCTGATTCTGAATTAAATGTATTTTCAGTTGAAAAAGTACTTCCGAAATATGCCGAAGACGCGAAAGCGGACCTTGACGGAAGAATGATTTTACGTGATAACTTTGATGCTTTATTTACTAAATATCCGGAAACCTTAATTTTTGGTGAGGATGTTGGAAATATTGGTGACGTAAATCAGGGATTAGAAGGGATGCAGGAAAAATATGGAGAACTTCGTGTTGCCGATATCGGAATCCGTGAAGCTACCATCATTGGTCAGGGAATTGGAATGGCTTTAAGAGGTCTGCGTCCAATTGCTGAAATTCAATACTTAGATTATTTACTATATGCTATCCAAATCATGAGTGATGATTTGGCAACATTGCAATACAGAACGGTAGGAAAACAAAAAGCACCGTTAATCATCAGAACCCGTGGACACCGTTTAGAAGGTATCTGGCATTCAGGTTCACCAATGGGAATGATTATCAATGCTATTCGTGGTATTCACGTTTTGGTTCCGAGAAACATGACTCAGGCTGCAGGATTCTACAACACCCTTTTAGAATGTGATGAACCGGCTTTAGTAATTGAATGTTTGAATGGTTACCGTTTAAAAGAAAAAACGCCTTTAAACTTTGGTGAATTCAAAACACCAATTGGTGTAGTTGAAACGCTAAAAGAAGGTTCAGATATTACACTTGTTTCTTACGGATCGACGCTAAGATTAGTAGAGCAGGCTGCTGTTGAATTGTTAGATTTAGGTATAGACTGTGAAGTTATCGACATTCAGTCTCTTCTTCCTTTTGACGTCAATAAGGACATTGTAAAAAGTATCGCTAAAACCAACCGTTTGTTAGTAATTGACGAAGATGTTCCTGGTGGAGCTTCTGCGTTTATTTTACAGCAAATCATGGAAGAACAGGATGCTTACCACCATTTAGACAGTAAACCGCAAACGCTTGCTGCAAAAGAGCACAGACCGGCTTATGGAACTGATGGTGATTATTTCTCAAAACCTTCCGCAGAAGATATTTTCGAAAAAGTCTACAGCATGATGCATGAAGCTAATCCTTCTAAATACCCTGCTTTATACTAAGAATTTAATTCACTATACAAAAACTCCCCAAAAGAAAATATTTCGTTTGGGGAGTTTTTTTTTGTTCCGAGTTTCAAGTTTCAAGTTTCAGGTTCCAGGTTTCAGGTTCCACATCTAACTTCTAACATTTTACATTTTACATTTTACATTTTACATTTTACATTTTACATTTTACATTTTACATTTCACCAATTCCAGAACCAACCTGCTTCAATTAAATATCCTTTAAAATTGCTCTTGCTTTTTCCAAATCCTCAGCAGTATCAATTCCGATTCCGACATGAGTAGTTTCTACCATTTTAATGCGTTTGCCGAATTCTAAATAACGCAATTGCTCTAATTTCTCAGAAGCTTCTAAAGATTTCATCGGCAGACTGTAAAAATCCAGTAAGGCTTGTTTTCTAAAAGCATAAATTCCGATGTGCTGAAAATAACGTACCCCAACCTCTTTATCTCTTGGATACGGAATTACCGATCTCGAAAAATACAAAGCAAACTGCGACTGATCGACCACTACTTTTACATTATTCGGATTGTTAATTTCTGTTTCATCTGTAATCTCACGCATTAAAGAAGCCAGATCTATTTTGCGTTCTCTATCCTCTTTAAACACAGACAAAACCTGCTCTAAAGGTCCTGCTTCAGTAAAAGGTTCATCCCCTTGTACATTAACCACAATATCAACATCAAGACCCGCAACTGCTTCTGCAATTCGATCACTTCCGGATTCGTGTTCTTTAATACTCATAATAGCTTTCCCGCCCTGATTTACAATTTCGTTATAAATTAAATCGGAATCCGTTACCACAAATACATCGTCAAACAATTTGGTAGCAACGGTTGCTTCATACGTTCTTAAAATTACCGTTTTCCCTCCTAAATCCTGCATTAGTTTAGCAGGAAAACGTGTTGATGCATATCGTGCCGGAATTACAGCTATTATCTTCATTTTATTTTTCTTTTATAAACTTCTAAACAAATGTAACTATTCAAAACTAATAAGTTTAAAAAAAATATTCTATGCTGCAATTTACAAATCTGAAGAGCAGCACCTTAAAAAATGCATTATATTTATCAGAAAAAACCACCATGAAAAAACACCTGATTTTGCCCCTGCTTTTATTAAACTTAACTTTTATTCCCTCGGCCTTCTGCCAAAACAAAACTACAATAAACAATGCCTTTACAGATCGCGTTTTCGACGGACAGGGATATCAGCCAGCTTCCAGTCTAAAATGGAAATTCAAAACTAACGGTAAAATTTTCTCTTCTCCCGTTGCACGAAACGGTGTAGTTTACATTGGCAGTGAAGATGGTTTTCTTTATGCTATTGAAGAAAACTCAGGAAAAATAAAGTGGAAATTCAAAACCAACGGAGCCATTCACAGTACTCCGGGCATCTTTGGAAATTCTGTTTTCTTTGGAAGTTTTGACGGAAATTATTACGCGGTAAACACTCAAAACGGGAAATTAATCTGGAAATTTAAAACCGGTGGAGAACACTGGTATGGAGAAAAAGGCATATTCGGATTAAAGCCGGAAACCCAATACATGGATGATTTATGGAGTTTTTATCTGTCATCTCCGGTAGTTTATGAAAAAGAAAAAAAAGCTGTTGTGCTATTTGGAAGCAGCGATGGAAATGTTTATTCGCTGGATGCCAAAACAGGAAGTTTAAAATGGAAGTTTAAAACCAACGGACCTGTACACGGAACTCCGGTAATCGATCAGAATAAAATTTACGTTGGCGGTTGGGATGCAGTTCTATACGCCTTAAACATAGAAAACGGTAAAGAAATCTGGCGTTTTGCAACGGGTACAAAAATAGGCTTTAAAGGAATCCAGTCCGCTGTAGCTGTCGCTGACGGAAAAGTCTTTTTTGGAGCCAGAGAGCCATTCTTCTTTGCTCTTGAAGCCGAAACCGGAAAATTGATTTGGAAATACGATGCCGAAAATTCCTGGGTTTTAAGTACTGCGGTTATTCAGAATAACACGGTTTATGTAGGAACCTCAGACACTTATGCTCTGCTGGCTTTGGACGCCCGAAATGGTGCAGAAAAATATCGATTCAAAACCAATGGTTACGTCTATAATTCTCCAGCTATAGCAGGAAGCACTATTTATTTTGGTGATTTTACAGGGAATTTCTTCAGTTTAGATCTGCTTTCTAACGGAAAGAAATCGAAAACTATAAGTACTGAAAATCGAAAACAATTTGCTTCAACTGTCTTAAAAAATGATCTTTTAGATTCCGGTCATGCCGCTCACAATACTGATCTTTCTCTATATAAAAATAACAAAATGGCAATGGATGAATTATACAAATTGGGACCAATTGTTTCTTCACCATTTATCAACAAGAACACTATTTATTTTGGAAGTGCCGACGGTTATCTGTACGCGTATAACTTAGAAAAAGAATCATAAATTATGATTTCGCAGAGATTCACAAAGATGCCACGGAGATTCGCTAAGATTCTTTTTCTTTTGCTTCTGAAGATAATATAGAAGAGTTTCACGCAGATTTTGCAAATTCAGCAGATTAAATTTAGCCGAATGTATTCAGAATTCTACGAGAAAATCTACTGAATCTGCAAAATCTGCGTTACAAAAATCACACAACATGTAAAAAAATCCGTGAATCTCTGCGATATCTTTGTGAATCTCTGCGTAATAATCCGTAGAGATTCACAAAATCGCATTACATTATTTTAACCGATGTCATACTTAAAGACCCAGCCAATAGTTTATCATTAAACAAACTGAGTTCTTCTGATTTTTCTTTTAACCCTAAAGTATACAGTAATGGTAAATAATGTTCAGGAGTAGGAATTGCCAATTGGGTTGCTTTATTCATTTTTTCAAAGTCAATCAAAGGCTGGAAATTATCATCCAATAAGTAACCGTTGATGGTTTCTCGTGCTTCAATTGCCCAATCGTAACCGTAATTGTCTTTATCAAAGTTCCTGAAATCGACCAATCGTAAATTATGAACAATGTTTCCGCTTCCAATAATCAAAACTCCTTTGCGGCGCAACGATTGCAGCTTTTGTGCCAACTCAAAATGGTATTGTCCTGACTTCGTATAATTGATACTCAACTGAATCACCGGAACGTTTGCTTCCGGATACAGATGTTTAATTACACTCCAGGCACCATGATCCAGTCCCCAGTGCTCGTCTAAATCTACAAGTACAGGTTCTAATATTTTTTTAGTCTCCTGAGCCAGTTCCGGGCTCCCTTTTGCAGGATATTGTACGTCAAAAAGAGCTTGTGGAAATCCTCCAAAATCATGAATCGTTCTGGGCATTTGCATCGAAGTCACCTTAGTTCCGTTGGTAAACCAGTGAGCAGAAACACACAAAATAGCATTGGGCTGCGGAAGTGTTTTTGCCAGATTTCGAAAACCGGTTACAAACTGATTTTCCTCAATCGCATTCATCGGACTCCCGTGTCCCAAAAACAAAACCGGCATTTTATCCGTATTCGAAAACGAAGATGAAATCGAATGTAAATCGTTTAGTGTTGTCATAGTAAAAGGTTATCACACGAATTTCACAGATCTTACCAATACTAAATCTAAAAAATTCGTGACAATTAGTGAAATTCGTACTTTATTCCTCGAAACTCTCGTCTTTAAAACCTATCAAATATAACTTATTTTTAGCACGCGTCATAGCCGTGTACAGCCATCTGATGTAATCGCGATCAATTCCGTTTGGCAAATACGGCTGTTCGATAAAAACTGTATTCCATTGCCCTCCCTGTGATTTATGACAGGTGATTGCATAGGAAAATTTCACCTGCAAACCGTTAAAATATTCGTTTTCTTTTACTTTCTGAAACTTCTTGTATTTGGTACTTTCGTTTTCATAATCTTTCATCACTTCCTCATACAAACGATTGGATTCTTCATAAGTTAAAGATGGAGATTCACTTTTAATAGTATCTAAAATTAATACCGTTTCAAAGGGCTTTTGATCCGGATAATCGACCATTCTGATTTTTACTTTTGCAAAATTAAACCCGTACAATTCCTTGATTCCAAAAAGCTCCAAAACTTCGATAATATCTCCATTGGCAATAAATCCTGCTTCATCTGTTTCTTTCAGCCAGAAATAATTGTTCTTTACCACCATCAGGAAATCTCCTGCCGAAAGTTCACTTTCTTTAAACAGAATTCTGGTTCGAATCTGTTCGTTATACTGATTAGCTCTTTTATTCGAGCGAACAATAAAAGCAGTATCTTCAATACTATAATTGCTGTAAGCCATATTAATAGCGTCCTGAATATCATATCCGTCCGTCAAACGGACAATGTCTTTAAATCCCCTAACATTGAACCTAAATTCGGTAATAAAACTCTCTTTCAAAAGCTCTCTTAGTTCTGTCGCATTGAACAAAATTCCGGAACTTTCTTCCTGACGCATTACTTCATCCAGTTCGATATGTTCGACTTCTTTACCATAGTGAATCCCTAGAGTATGCGTATCCAAAGCCGGGCTAATATCCATATTTACAGGCGGAAGCTGAGCAGTATCTCCCAAAAGAATCATTTTACAATTGGTTCCCGAATACACATAATTAATCAAATCATCCAGCAGTGATCCGTTATCGTACAATTTTGAATCGGAATTATTATCCGAAATCATTGAGGCCTCATCGACGATAAAAATGGTATTTTTATGTTTGTTTTGCTGTTTCGTAAAAGCTACACCTCCACCGGAAGATTTCTTGGGGAAATATATTTTTTTATGAATCGTAAATGCGGGCGTATTCGCATAATTAGCGATTACCTTTGCTGCACGTCCCGTTGGCGCTAACAATACATACTTTTTATTAATATCACCCAAATTGTTCACGATGGTCGAAATCACAGTTGTTTTTCCCGTTCCTGCATATCCTTTCAGAACAAAAATGGTGTCGTTAGCCGGTTCGGTTAAAAAAATAGCGATTTTTTGAAAAAAAATATCCTGCTTATACGTTGGAGCAAATGGAAATCTCTTTTGTAAAATGCCGTAAAACAATGCTGAATTCATAGGGTAAATTTGAGATACAAAGTTCGTCTTTTTAAATGGCAATGCCAATTTAAAATTTTAATCCCGACGGGATTTATTAACGAACCTTAAATTTATTTTCCATAAAAAACTATTCTTAACTTTCTTTTAAAATGAATGTGAAATTGTTTTTTGAAATTGCAATTATTATTGTTGCTTTTTAATTTGTAAGTTTGTGGTCGCCTAAAATTCCTTCTTGTAAAACAGGTAACGAATTGTAAATCAATATGTCATTACAAAACACTAACATCACTTCAAAAAATTACAAAAAGCTTTCTATTCAGGTTTCTCTGACCGGATTGTCATTTTGCTGTTTTGATACTTTAAATAATACCGTTACTTCTTTAAAAGAAATTCATTTCGATACGTTTCACAAAACGACCAAAATTGAAGAATTGTTTGGAGATGTTTTTAAAAATCATCCTGAATTAAAGGAAACTTATGATGAAGTTTTAGTAATTCATAATAACAACCTGTCCACTTTTGTTCCAACGGCTTTGTTTGATGAAAACTACCTTGGAAGTTACCTGCAATACAACACAAAAGTTTTCGAAACTGATTTTTTTGCTTACGATCAAATTTCAAAATATCAAATGAATGCGGTTTACATACCATATGTCAATATCAACAATTTTTTCATCGATCAGTTTGGTACTTTCGATTACAAACATGCCAACAGTATTTTAGTAGAAAAAATTCTGGACGCTTCACGAAACAATGACGATAAAAAAATGGTGGTTAATTTCAACCCCGGTCATTTTGAAGTGATTGTAGTCCAAAATCAAAAACTATTGTTATTCAATTCGTTTGAATATCAAACACCTGAAGATTTTATTTATTATTTGCTTTTTACTGCCGAACAATTAAGTTTGAATCCTGAAAGTTTTCCACTTGAATTATTGGGCACCATCGACCAAAACGATGCGTTTTATGCGATTGCATATAAATACATTCGTCATATATCCTTTTTGGATGTAAGCACCTTACAGCAAAGAAATAGCTTCACCACAGCCGAAAATCAAAAACATTATATCTTATTCCAATCATGAGAATTATTTCAGGGAAATACAAAGGACGTCGCATTTTTCCGCCAAAAAACCTTCCTGTAAGACCAACAACCGACATGAGTAAAGAAGCATTATTTAATGTTTTGAACAATCATTTCAGTTTTGACAGTTTAAAGGTTTTAGATTTGTTTTCAGGAACCGGTAACATCAGTTTTGAATTCGCTTCCCGCGGAAGTGCTCCAATTACCTCTGTAGATGGCGATTTTGGATGCGTAAAATTCATCAAACAAGTTTCGTCAGAATACGATTTTGACATCGCGGCAACTAAAAGTGATGTATACAAATTTCTGGAAAACTGTAAAACGTCTTACGATATTGTTTTTGCCGATCCGCCTTATGGATTTGACCAGGCCTCATTCGAAAAAATTGTCCTAACGGTTTTCGAAAGAGAATTGCTTCACGAAGATGGCATGATGATTATCGAGCATTCCAAATACACCAAAATGGATCATTTGAGTAATTTTTCTTTTCAAAAAAGTTACGGAGGCTCTTTCTTCAGTTTCTTCGAATTGAACTCTACCGATGACGACGAAGAATTACCGGACGATTCATCTACTAAAATAACGGAAGAAGACGAAGGATAAACCTCGCTCTTCAAATACTGAATTAAAATTTAAAAGCAGAAAAACCTTGATTCGTCAAGGTTTTTCTGCTTTTAAAACATCGTCACAACAATCTGAGCATCTGCTCAACCTGGGTAAAAAACAAATTATAAAGAAGGCACAAGTATCTTAGAGATCTTCTCATAAAGCGGAGTTTTTACGCCATACTTAATCCCTTCATTCAACACAAACTTAGTAAGCGAAAATGCCTCAGTATTCTTGCCGGCTAATAAATCTCTGTGCATCGATGATGTAGCTTCGCGTGGTGATTTTTCCAACTTAAGTACGGTCTGATTTACAATATCATCCGGCAGTTTTAATCCTTTTGCTTTGGCAACCGCATCAATTTCATGTACCAATCCCACATAAACCGACATGGCATCCGGATTGTCCCGAATTTCACCAATATTCTGATTCAGATAAGAAGTTGTTGTGGCTAAAGCCGAAATAAAAATAAACTTCTCCCATACTGTTTCTTCAATAGTTTCCACCAAATAACTTTCAATTCTGGCTTGCTGAAAAATCCTTTGTAATTTTTCTAATTTTGAAGCCGAAACCGTCTTAGAACCAAAAAACAGTTTTTCATAAAAGCCCATTTTACGAATGGTTCCGGGTAAAGTGATCATCGAAATGATATAGACACAGCCTTGCAGAATATCGTTCTGAGGAAATATTTTCTGAATGCGTTCCGGAGCGTCAACTCCATTATACAATGGAAGAATAACCGTTTTAGCTACAATACAGCTTTGAAGCGAAAGCAAACTTTCCTCAATATCATAGGTTTTGGTAGCACAAATTAAGTAATCCAGTCCCCCAATTTCCTCCGGATTATTCGAAACCAATTTTGGATGCACAATCATTTCTGATTCATCGGTTACAATTTTCAATCCGCTATCGGCAATCGCTTTTTGTGTCGCGCCACGAGCAATAAAAATTACTTCAACTTCATCCGATTTATAATAGGCTTTCGCCAAAAGTCCGCCGAAATAACCACCTACTCCACCAAGTCCTAAAATTCCAATTCTTTTCATAAAATCTTATTTAAAAAAACTCAAATTTGAAATTCCAAATTCCAAGCTTCAAGTTTCAAGTTTGACATCACACATCTCACATTTAACATCTCACATCTCACATCTCACAACACTATTCCCCCACAACAGGGTTCAGATTCAGCTCTGTAAAATCGCGTTCTGTTTTCGAAATGATAATCGTTGCTACCGTATTTCCAATCAAATTGGTAATCGCTCTCGCTTCACTCATAAACTTATCAACTCCCAGTAAAAAAGCCAAACCTTCAACCGGAATTTTATGCAAGGCCGTTAAAGTCGAAGCCAGCACAATAAACCCGCTTCCGGTTACTCCGGCAGCCCCTTTTGAGGTAATCATCAAGATTCCGATAACGCTTAAAATCTCAAAGAAACTCAAATGCACGTCATACAACTGCGCCAGAAATATTACCGACATCGACAAATAAATCGAAGTTCCGTCCAGATTAAAAGAATAACCCGTTGGAATCACCAATCCGACAACCGATTTACTGCATCCCATTTGTTCCAGTTTCACCATAATACTGGGTAAAGCCGCCTCAGAAGATGAAGTTCCGAGTACCAGTAAAAGTTCTTCCTTTATGTATTTCAAAACAGAGAGAATACTAATTTTATAATATTTCAAAATACTTCCCAAAATCAGAAAAACAAAAAGCGCCATCGTCAGATACACACACAACATCAATTTCCCAAGCGGAATAAGTGTCTGCAGACCAAACTTTCCAATAGTGTAAGCCATACCTCCAAAAGCACCGACAGGAGCGAGATACATCACATATTTTAATCCTAAAAAAACCACATTAGAAAAACGTTCCAAAACCAGAATCGTCTGTTCTCTTTTTTTATAAAAATTCAACGCGATACCACAAACAATAGCAGCTAATAAAACTTGCAATGTAAAATTGGACAAGAAAAACTGCAGCCATGAAAAATGTTCAGCCGCATTCGTTGTATATTGACTGGCATCTCCCAAAGTCAAACTGGATTTATCAATTTTACCGGGTTTAAAAAAATAAGCCACAGCAACACCAATAGCCAATGCTACAGTTGAAACCACTTCAAAATAACCTAGTGCTTTAATTCCAATACGACCCACTTTTTTCAGATTTCCCATTCCGGAAATCCCCAAAACAATGGTTAGAAATATAATCGGGCCTATAAAAAGTTTAATCAGCGCAATAAACTTAGCTCCCAGTATTTCCATTTTCACACCATTTTCAGGCGAAAAATGACCGAGCAAAATTCCGGCAATAATGGCAATTAGCACCCAAAAAGTAAGGTTCGTAACGATAAGCCTGAAAGTGCTTTTTGGAGGTTGATTCGAAGAATTTGGAGTAGTAATATTCATGAAGGCAGATTAGAGAGTTTCACAAATATATAAAAAATGCAGACCTATAAGCCGGATTCTGTCCCCGATAAATCAGGGCCTTATCATTTATCTAGATTCCGCATTACTGCGGAACTCAAGCTACCTACCCTTCAACAACGGACGAGAAGCCCTTAAATGCTGATATACTTGGTATTTCACCGCATAGAGTTTACCTGGTTTCACTACAGCATTACCTGTACATACTTTCTGTTGCACTTGTCCTTGCCCCGATTAATCGGGACCGACGGGTATTACCCGCTATGCTTCTCTGTGGTGTCCGGACTTTCCTCCCTTCCGATCAATCGGAACGACGATAAGGCGGTCTGCGGGGCAAAAGTAACACTTTATCTACTAAGAATAATGATTTTAAATTTTAGATTTTCACTCCATATTCGTAACAATTTAATTTTAAATTGGTTATCTTTAAAACCCATAATTTTAAAATTCAATTATCATGACTAGAATGTATCACTACGCAACTGTTTCAAAAGCTTTAGATCAATTGAATGAAAAAGGATTTACGTTTGATTTTAACTTAAACTCAGACATGATAAAAAAGAATCCTGAAAAATTTGAAATTGTTCATGTGTATCGATACGAAGGGAATTCAGACCCCGGCGATGAGGCAGTTGTATACGGAATTAAATCAATCTCAGGCAAAAAAGGGGTTTACGTGGCAGGTTTCTCTGCTGACTCCGATCAGGAAACGGTAAAGTTTTTATCGGATTTAAGTATTAAGGGAAGGTAATTTACAGGAGCTAATCCTACCGAAGGATTTCCGTGAGCAACTGGTCAAATGCGTTCTGGTTTCTTACGGAAATCCCTTCCGGACTACTATCTACAAATGATTAACTTATTCATGCTGCGACACATCATTGTACTGCCAAAGCACGTTTATAATCTTCCATTCTCCGTTGGTTTTTACAATGTGCATATAATCAATCCAGGCATCGGCCAGTAACTTTACTGATGCAGTTCGTGCTGAAACATCCAATAGCTTTACTTCCTTTCTGGGGTTTTTCGGGAATTTGTCTCCTTTCGCATTATAGGTTTCTGCAAGAAGCACCATATTCTCCGTAAAATATTCTGAGACATAATCTTTTTGAGCGGCTTTACTTTTAAAGACCGATCTCTTTACCAATCTGGGATGCAAAGCGCTTTCCATCAATTTCGGATTAGGATTGTGCTGCGCCTCGATATAAGCTAAAGCAACACGTTTGATATCAAGTGTATCCTGAGCGGTTTGCGCTTTACCATTTAATGAACAAAAGAGCGTCACAAGAAACGACAAAGCAAGATAACGTTCTGAAAAATTCATTTACTATTTGTTTTAAAGGAGTTATAAACTAACGATATTCTTTCGGATTAAAAATAGTATATTTTTCTAATCTAATAAACCGCAATTTATAAAACTTACAGTCACTCAAACACTTAAAAATCTTTGAATTTTTAAATTTTTAATTCACTAAATTATACCCTATATTTGCTAACGAATAAAATAGAATATGGAACAATTTGTAGTATCGGCACGTAAATATCGTCCACAAACCTTTAAGGATGTTGTGGGACAGAAAGCCATTACCAACACTTTGTTGAATGCTATTGACAGCAATCACCTTGCTTCTGCTCTTTTATTCACCGGACCGCGTGGTGTTGGAAAAACAACTTGTGCACGTATCCTGGCCCGTAAAATAAATCAGCCCGGATATGACGATCCCAATGAAGATTTTGCTTTTAACGTTTTTGAGTTAGATGCCGCTTCCAACAACTCTGTGGATGACATTCGTAATCTGATTGATCAGGTTCGAATCCCACCACAAACCGGACAATATAAGGTGTATATCATTGACGAGGTACACATGTTGTCTTCAGCAGCTTTTAATGCTTTCCTTAAAACATTAGAAGAACCGCCAAAACACGCTATTTTCATTCTGGCAACCACAGAAAAGCATAAAATTATACCAACGATTTTATCCCGTTGTCAAATTTTTGATTTCAAAAGAATTACAGTAAAAGATGCTAAAGAACATTTAGCGGATGTTGCTGCAAGTCAGGGGATCAATTTTGAAGACGATGCCTTGCACATTATTGCTCAAAAAGCTGATGGTGCAATGCGTGATGCTTTATCTATTTTTGACCGTGTGGTTTCGTATTGCGGAACTAATTTGACGCGTCAGGCGGTAACCGAAAACCTAAACGTTCTAGATTACGAAACGTATATTAGCATTACCGATTTACTTTTAGAAAATAAAATTCCGGATCTATTACTGGCGTACAACGATATCCTTGCAAAAGGTTTCGACGGACACCATTTTATCGCCGGACTGGCTTCGCATTTCAGAGATTTACTGGTAAGTAAAACTCCTTCGACAATCGCTTTACTTGAAGTAGGCGAACAGGCACAACAAATGTATGGTGTTCAGGCGCAAAAATGCTCTCAGGATTTTTTGTTGAAAGGTATTGATATTGCCAACGACTGTGATTTAAAATATAAACTAAGTCAAAACCAACGTCTTTTGGTTGAACTTTGTTTGATGCAATTGGCCTCTATCAATTTTGATGGAGAAAAAAAAAAGTTGAGCAATTCATAATTCCCCCTACTTATTATAAAAATGGAGGATATTCTATAGTAGAAGTTAAAACTCCAAAAACAGAAACTGTTCAAACATCTGAAACGGTAACTTCTCAAAATGCAGAAACAACTTCAGCACCAAAAACAGAAGTTCCTGTAACTCCTCAGCCTGAAACCAGTACGGAGCCTAAAATTTCTGCCTTTTCCTTATCCAGTATTCGCAAGAAAAAAGAACTGGAAGCCAACAGTAAAACTGTTGTAAAGCCGACTACTGAACTGCCTACGGAAGAATTTACCGAAACTGAAATGCTACTGCAATGGAATAAATATGCACAGCGTCTGGGCGATAAAGGTCATAAGATCATGCAGTCTTTATTGTTGATCAATGATCCTAAATTAAACGGAACTGTAATTACTTTTGAACTTCCGAACGAAGGCGCTAAGCTGGATTTTGAAGGTCAGATATATGGACTTTTAGGTCATCTAAAAGGTCATTTGCACAATCATGACATTACCATTGAGGTTCAGGTTAACGAAACTATCGAAATTAAACGCAGTCTTAACGATCAGGACCGATACAATCGCTTTGTGGAAATCAATCCAAACATCGAACTTTTACGTTCAACATTTGGACTAGATTTGCCTTCTTAACTTCTTATTTAGTATACAATCCCCAGTTGTATACTTTTTGAAGCCATTTTTTTCTTTGCACTTCATCAGCAGTTTTTATAATTCCGATGTAACTCACTTTCACCGGCTTGATACCACAGAATTCGAGCGTAGCTTTTTTAAGCTGATTGACACTGGGTCTTCCGTAAAACAATCTGTAATACCAGCCAGGCTGGTCTAAAGTGGTGATAATATGAGCGGTTTTTCCTTTTAACAATTTGTCCCACCAAACTGAATTTTCACGATATTGAAAAGCCATACCTGGTAAAAATAGCCGATCTATAAATCCTTTAGTAATTGCCGGCAAACCGCCCCACCAAACTGGATGAATCCATACTAAATGGTCTGCTTTTTTAATCTTCTCCCAAGACGCCAGAAGATCAGGTTCTAACTCGGTTCGTTTTTGATAACCAAATTGTAAACTCGGATTGAAATTTAGCTCTGCAATTGTAATTGTATCTACCGTGGCTTTCGATGCGATTGTTCCTTTGAGATAAGATTCTGCAATCGCAAAATTAAAACTGGATGAGTTTGGATGGCCGTTGATGATAAGAATATTTTTCATTTTCAATTAGCTTATTTTGACATTAATGGTGTTGTACCCCGTTAATTCTTCATAAATTTCTTCAGAAGAATGTATCTGATGGCTAAAGTAGATTCCGTCAGCTACTTTTTCACTCAATAGTTTTTCGATATGTAAAACTGCCGAAAAAGCCGTCAATTCTGCCTGACCTTTTGTACTCTGCAAACTGATGCGTTTTGTTTTATACTGCGTTTTAATCACGACTTCAAAAACAGCCTGATCTCCTTTCCCACTGGAGCCAAACAACAGCTGCCTTTCTTTTAAAGACATAATATTAAAAACCTTAAGCGATTGAAGATACCCCATTAAACGGGTAACTACTTTTGAATTATAAGTCATTTTTACCGAAACAGTTGGTATTTTTTCGATCTGATTTAAAATAAATAAATCCGGAACATCCAAGTTATACACTTGCCGTTTTCCTATTCCAAATGAAAAATTAAAGTTTTGTGAGTCTGAAAAATGTTTGACATTTTTAGAGCTGTCATTCTCATAAATTACGAAGGGCTTACAAACGTTTTCAGCCAAAAAATGAGCAGAACTTTTTCCTGCCAAATCCCTGATAGAGTAATAAATATAAAGATTTGTTTCCTGAATTTTAGCACTATCCGGTTCTATATGATTCACCAGACTGCTTACAATCCCCCCCATCCAGCCTGACGCAAAAACAATTCGACTGTTTATCTTAAGTTTATTTGCTTTGGCAAAATTATATGCAGCAGTTAAATCCGGAGTTGGTTTTGTGATATCAAGATAGTCCAAACCGTTTTGAATGGCAAATTGCAAGATTTCATTATCACGATCTTTGGTACACATCACAATCATATCGATGTTATGTTCCAATATCGCATTAAAAGTTTCTGGATTGTTTACATCTACAACTAAAGTGCTTCCATTTTTTCCGGCATGACGACTGCCGACAAAGACTTTATAGTCGGAATTTCTTCCTTTGAGTATGCGCAAAATAACTTTACCTACTATTCCTGTTCCACCGATTATTAAAATATTTTTCCTCATTATTCTATTTGTTTGAAACAAAAATAATATGGAAACCTCTCTCAGGAACCGGACAAATGTCCTATAAAATTGCTTTACGGATTCGGCTTAAATGTCTTGGAGTAACCCCCAGATAAGAAGCGAGATATTGAAGCGGAATCAGCTGAATGTAATTTTTGTGATTTTGATAAAGTTCTTCATACCGCTGAGTTCCTGAAAGTTTCTGAAAAGAAATCATTCTTTTTTGCAGTGTCACATACTCCATTTCTGCAATTTTACGACCAACTTCCTGCCAATAAATACTGGATTGATACAGTTTTTCTATTCCATCTTTACTGATAACTTCAATTTCAGTATCGGTAAGTGCCTGAATATTTTCTTCGGCGACTTTTTGCGTGATAAAACTTGAAAACGATCCCATAAAATCGTTCTCAAAAGCAAAACAATTGGTGATCTCATTGCCCTGATGGTTGAAAAAGAAGGATCTTAAAATTCCTTTTTTAATCAGTACAATTTCGTTACAAACCTGATCCTCTCTCAATAAAAGATCCCCTTTTTTAAGTTTTCGGACTGTAACTAACTCATCCAGCTGATCTAATATTTCCTGCGGCAAATTCTTAATGGATTGAAAAACGGTTTTCATTACAGACTTAAAATAAATTAATTTTTAGGAGCAAAAATCTTTTCTATTCTCTTGTCCGGAATGAGCCATAGTAAAGCAACAATGAAATAAGCCGCACCCGAAGCCCATTCGTTGAAAAACGAAAATACTATTCCTAAAATATACAACAATGAAGAAGCATGTCCTTTTAAATCACGTCCGATCGCTTTTGCCAATGTCGAATTTACACCTTCGCTTACAATTATGATTCGCTGTAAAATAAAGTATGCAATAGAGCACAGTAGTAATACGGCTCCGTACAAAGTCATAGAAGCTTTTGCAAAGTTATGTTCGCCCATCCATCCGGTTGCAACAGGAATTAGGGAAAGCCAAAAAAGTAAATGCAAGTTGGCCCAAAGAATTTTTCCATTTACCTTACCCAGGCTATGAATTAAATAATGGTGATTGTTCCAGTAAATACCCACATAAATAAAACTCAGCACATAACTCAAAAACTTAGGAATCAAAGGTTTTAAATCGGCAAATTCAGAACCTGCAGGTACTTTAATTTCCAAAATCATGATGGTAATGATAATAGCCAAAACACCATCACTAAAAGCTTCAAGTCTGGTTTTATTCATTTATTTTATTTGTTGGTTAGCATTTATTTTTGCCGCAGATTAAAAGATCTTCTCCGATTTATTATTCCAATTATAAAAAAGATTTTTTTCTAATTCATAAAATTCGTGGCAGAAAAATATTTTAAAAATTAAATTTTACCGTAATACATCGCTTTTACAATTCCGTCAGAAAGTCCGATTTTAGGAACGTAAATCTGACGTGCACCACTCCATTTCATGGCATTCAGATAAATTCTGGTAGCGTGAATAATTACGTCAGCACGATCGGAGTTCAAACCTAATTCGGCAATTCTTTGCTCATAACTTAAGGAGTTCAGAAAAGCATATTGTGAATTGATATAAATATACGAAAGTGGTTTTTCCTGCTGTTTCCCGGACATTTTAAACAATTTATTAATGTTTCCACCTGAACCAATCAGCGTTACCTCTTCATAATCCGCCGTGTTCGTTTTGATCCATTTTTCAATTTCATCCCAAACCACATCATGCACCATATTGTTTAACAAACGAACGGTTCCGGCTTTGAAAGATCTTGAATTGATCATTTTTCCGTCTGAGAACAAAGTAAACTCGGTACTTCCACCACCCACATCTACAAAAAGATACGTTTCGTCTGTTTTTAGGAGATGATGTAAATCGGTCGAAGCAATAATTGCGGCTTCTTTTTTACCGTCAATAACTTCTATTTTTATATCGGCTTTTTTCTTGATTAGTGCTACAACTTCCTTAGCATTATAGGCCTCTCGCATTGCAGAAGTTGCAAAAGCCATATAACGTTCTACTTTATGTACTTTCATCAAAAGGTTGAATGCTTTCATGGCATCCACCATTCGGTCTATATTTTCTGCTGAAATTTCTCCTACGGTAAAGGCATCTTGTCCCAAACGAATTGGCACACGAACAAGGGAACTTTTGTTAAATTGAGGTTCTTTTCCATCTTGTTCTACAACATTCGATATCAGAAGCCTCATGGCATTCGATCCAATATCTATCGCTGCAAATTTCCTTATATTAATCATGCTCACTTATGATTTTATTTTTTTTATTGTTTTTAATTAATCGCTTACGCTACACCACTTCTTCCTGAACTGTTATTTTATTCTGATAGTATTTGTACGTTTCTAACTGTGCTCTAAATGGGGCGTGATGATTTCTAGGCTTGTATTTATTATCCAATTTATAGGAATGATATCTCACTTTGACATTCCCTTTCCATGCTATATTGAAATTATCTATCAGTTCTTTCTTTATTTGAAGATCATAAATCGGGCAGGTGACTTCGACTCTTCCGTCAAGATTTCGGGTCATGAAATCGGCTGATGAAATGTATACTTCGGTCAACCCGGCATTTCCAAAAATATAAACTCTTGAATGTTCCAGATAATTGTCTACGATACTTATGGCTTCGATATTTTCACTCATTCCCGGAATTCCCGGAATCAGCGAACAAATTCCTCTTACCTGAAGTTGAATTTTAACTCCCGCATTACTGGCTTCATACAATTTATCGATCATTTTAAAATCAGATAAACTATTCATTTTCAACTTAATATGTGTTTTTCTACCTGCCAGCGCATGCAGAATTTCACGATCGATTAATTTGATGAATTTTGTTCGGGTATAATGTGGGGATACAATTAAATGTTTGTATCGGTGTACTCGGTAATTGATATCAAAGAACTCGAATATTTTAGAAATGTCTTTCAAAATTTGCTGATGACAGGTGAATAAGGTTACATCGGTGTAGATTTTAGCCGTCGATTCGTTAAAATTTCCGGTTGAAATAAATCCGTAGCGGCGTGTTTTTCCTTCTTCTACTCTTTCGATCACACAAATTTTGCTGTGTACTTTTAGGCCTTTTATTCCAAAAATCAAATCAATTCCTTCCGTTTGCATTTGCTCGGCATAGGAAATATTGGACGCCTCATCAAATCGTGCCTGAAGTTCAATCTGAACCGTTACTTTCTTACCATTTTTCGCAGCATTAATCAGGGAACTGATAATCTGTGAGTTTTTTGCCAAACGGTATAACGTAATTTTTATACTGGTTACTTTTGGATCTAAAGCAGCTTCACGCAAAAACTTTGTCAGATAAGAAAATGACTGGTACGGGGCATGCAGCAAATAATCTTTTTTATTAATCTTTTCTAAAATACTTCCCTCCAGACTCAAACCCGGAATTGGCAAAGGTTCATTTGGTTTATATAGTAAATCATAACGTCCCAAATTAGGAAAACTCATATAATCACGTCTGTTGTGATAACGTCCTCCCGGAATTATACTATCAGTTTCAACGATTTTCATTTTATCTAAAAAGAAACGCAATGTATCTTCCTCGATCAAATTATCATAAATAAAACGAACGGGCTCTCCTATTCTTCTGTCTTTTACAGATGATGCAATTTTTTCGAGCATACTTTTACTCAAATCGCTGTCGATATCCAACTGGGCATCACGCGTAATTTTGATCATATGTGCCGAGACACTTTTGTAATCAAAAATATTGAATATGTTTTTCAGATTGTAACGAATTACATCATCAATCAGTATCACATATTGTTTATCATCTTCTGATGGTAAAACTACAAACCTGTTTATTGTTTTAGGAATTTCGATAACAGCATAGCGAACTTCGTCGTTGGTATTCATTTCCAGGCGAACTGCCAAATATCCCAAGGTATCTTTAAGAACAGGGAATTCTGCCAGATCATTTAAGATGATGGTTACCAATTCAGGGCTTAACTTCTGAACAAAAAAGTCTTTCAGATAGCTCTCCTGATCTCTTGTAATTTGATCTTCATTGATAATAAAGATATTTTCGGCTTCCAATTCTGCTTCGATATTTCCCAAAATGCGCAAACTTTCAGATTGCTGCTGAATAACAATTTCGGTAATGTCTTTAATTAATTGGTGCGCTGAAACTCCTCCTAAATATTTTTCACCGGAAATTCCGGAAAGGCTTAATCTTCGAATTGCCGCATAACGAACTCTAAAAAATTCATCTAAATTGTTGGAAAAAATTCCAACAAAACGCAACCTGTCTAAAAGTGGAACTGAACTATCTCCGGCTTCCTGAAGTACTCTTGCATTAAACGCTAACCAACTCTTTTCTCTATCGATATATTTCTGTTCGTACACTTTATCTATTTTAAATCTTTGGGGAAAATTGTTTTATGAGTTTTACCTTTATGAATGCTGTCCCAGCTTTCGGCATCAAACTGTAGTGATACAAAGCCTGACGTAGGTACATTTTCGATAAAAACATCCCCAAATTTATTAACAAAATTTGTAATAGCCTCGTTATGTCCAAAAAGAATAACGCTTTCAAAACTATTATCACATGATTTGATAACTTTTTCGAGTTGTCTGTCATCAAAAGTATAAAGGTCGTCTTTAAAAATGATACTTTCCAGAGGATATGAAATATTCTGTGCAAAAATGAGCGCTGTTTCCAGGGCCCTTGCAGCAGTACTACTCCACATTATATAGGTTTTTGGAAGAAACTCTAAAATTGTAGACGATACGTCGTGTGCGTCTAAAATGCCTTTTTTCATTAAAGGTCTATCGAAATCTTTTAACGGAGCTTCCCAACTTGATTTTGCATGGCGTATTAAAATTAAGTTTTTCATAAGCAAAAGGTTTACAAACTTCTTTACTGAAGATGATTTTTTTATTGAACTTCTAATTTACAAAAGAAATTCTAAACCTTTTCATTTTTTTACTTCTGTTAACATTTAAGCAAAATTTTAACGGATAGCACCGCCGTCTAAAATCTCAAAAATCAAAAAAAGAAAAATCTCTCTTTTTAACAAAAAGTGCTCTTCATCTATTAAATCAAGCACTTAGTCGATAGTATTACTATTCTCAAAAAACAATCTAAATAATTGAATATTAAACATTTAAATCATTTTTAAAATTCGGTTTTTAATGGGAAATATAAATTTTAGACCCTTTTTTATTTGTCAAAAATGTCTAAAAAAAGTGTTTTTTAACGCTTCATTTAACAAAAAAAATACACTTCAACGAGTTTTTAGGTTAGTTACGGAGAAAAAAAAACAAAATTAATTACACCTTATAACTTTGGTTTTGTTAAAATATCACAAGTACTTCAAAAAACAAAATCCTAAAATATGAAAACTAAAACTACTCTACCAGAAGTGGGAAATTTCATTAAATGTGGTACCTATTTTTTCCCGTTTCACAAAAACGCTCATCAAGATGCCTTTTCCAAAATTAGTTTAAAATCATTTTTAATTTTAATTTTAGGATTAGCCATGTACTCTTCTGCAGTTGTTGCTCAGGAAATCCCTGTTAGATATGGAAATACTCTTCCTTATAGCAAGGCAACCTCAAAGTCGGCAAAAACAGCAGCTTCTACAGAAGCTGTTAGTGCACTGGCAGCTGTTGCCGGCTCTATTGATGTCGCCAATTCTTCTACTGGCTATAATGCTTATAGTGCGGATCAGCTGGTTCGTAACATACTAACCTCCGGCTGTTTGACCATCAGTAATGTTCGTTTCGGTTATTACAGAAATAACAACAACAACTGGACCTGGGTCGATCACACCTGGTCTGCTACTGCGGGAGATCGTCAATTGGGTTATTTCAGCAAGGGTACTTCAACCTTTCCAATCGACGAAGGACTTCTTTTATCTACAGGAAAAATTAGCTCTGCCATGGGGCCGAATACCTATACCAACAAATCGGATGCAATGGTAAGTGCAGCAAGTGATCAGGATTTAACTGCAATTTCGGGAGAAACGATGCATGATGCCTCTATATTAGAATTTAATTTTATTCCGGATGGTAATCTTGTAGAATTCAAATTCGTTTTTGCTTCAGAAGAATATCTGGAATACGTAAATACCGATTTTAATGATGCATTCGGTTTCTTTTTAAGTGGTTTTGGAATTACCGGAACTTATACCAATAACGCTATCAATCTTGCACAATTACCAAACGGTGATGCCGTAACCATAAACAACATACATTCTGCCGGGACAAACGTAAATAACGTTGCTTTTCCGGCAAAAAATGCTACCTATTATTCAAACAATCCCCCTGGTTCCACCACTATGGAGTACGATGGTTCAACAGTAGTTCTTACTGCTACTTATGCTGTTACAGCGGGAAAAACTTACAAAATAAAAATGGCCATTGCCGATGCCTCAGATCAGCAATGGGATGCCGGTGTATTTTTAAAAGCAAAAAGTTTTGCTACAAACACTTTAGTTATCACTAATCCTGCGCCTGTATGCGTAAATGGAACTGCCGACCTTACTTTGCCAGCTGTTACCGCAGGAAGTACTTCGGGATTAACTTACACCTATTGGCAAGATGCTGCTGCCACTATTCCATACAATACACCAACTGCAGCGCCAGTGGGAACTTATTATATCAAAGGTCAAAATACACAATCCGGTTGTTCTGACACAAAACCAGTTGTTGTAAGCCAAACCAACATTGTGATAACCGAAACTGCGGCTTCGCATGTTGACGTAAAATGTAAAGGAGGAGCAACAGGTTCTGCAACGGTAACTGCTTCGGGAGGAAGTACGCCTTATACCTACTCCTGGAACACCACTCCGGTACAAACCTCAGCAACGGCTTCTAACCTGGCTGCCGGAACTTACACCGTAACCGCTACCGACTCCAAAGGATGTACCGGTACCAAACAAATCATTATTACGGAGCCGAGTGCTGTCTTAACCGCTACCACTTCACAAACCAATGTGACCTGTAATGCAGGAACAACAGGTTCTGCAACAGTAACTCCTGCCGGAGGAACTTCGCCTTATACCTACTCCTGGAATACCTCTCCGGTACAAACTTCAGCTACGGCTTCAAACTTAGCTGCCGGAACTTATACCGTAACCATTAAAGATGCTAATCTGTGTACGATTACTAAAACTTTCACTATCACAGAACCAACAGCTATAACTGCCACCACTTCGCAAACCAACGTGCTTTGTAAATCAGATACAACGGGTTCTGCAACAGTAACAGTTTCGGGAGGAACAGGAGCCTATACGTATTCCTGGTCACCTTCCGGAGGATCAGCAGCAACGGCTTCTAATTTAGCCGCTGGGACCTATACCGTGACCATCAAAGATGCTAATCTGTGTACCATCACTAAAACTGTTACCATCACAGAACCTGCAGCTGCTTTGACGGCTACTACTTCACAAACCAATGTGCTTTGTAAATCAGATACAACGGGTTCTGCAACAGTAACAGTTTCGGGAGGAACAGGAGCCTATACGTATTCCTGGTCACCTTCCGGAGGAACTGCTGCAACAGCTTCAAACTTAGCTGCCGGAACTTATACTGTGACTATTAAAGATGCAAATCTTTGTACCATCACTAAAACTGTTACCATCACAGAACCTGCAGCTGCTTTAACAGCTACTACTTCACAAACCAATGTGCTTTGTAAATCAGATACAACGGGTTCTGCAACAGTAACAGTTTCGGGAGGAACAGGAGCCTATACGTATTCCTGGTCACCTTCCGGAGGAACTGCTGCAACAGCTTCAAACTTAGCTGCCGGAACTTATACTGTGACTATTAAAGATGCAAATCTTTGTACCATCACTAAAACTGTTACCATCACAGAACCTGCAGCTGCTTTAACAGCTACTACTTCACAAACCAATGTGCTTTGTAAATCAGATACAACGGGTTCTGCAACAGTAACAGTTTCGGGAGGAACAGGAGCCTATACGTATTCCTGGTCACCTTCCGGAGGAACTGCTGCAACGGCTTCTAATTTAGCCGCTGGGACCTATACCGTGACCATCAAAGATGCTAATCTGTGTACCATCACTAAAACTGTTACCATCACAGAACCTGCAGCTGCTTTAACAGCTACTACTTCACAAACCAACGTGCTTTGTAAATCAGATGCTACGGGATCTGCAACAGTTACACCTGCAGGAGGAACAGGAGCCTATACGTATTCCTGGTCACCTTCCGGAGGAACAGCAGCAACAGCTTCAAACTTAACTGCCGGAACTTATACTGTGACTATTAAAGATGCTAATTTGTGTAGTATCACTAAAACCGTAACCATTACCGAACCTGCAGCGCCTCTAACCGCTACTACTTCACAAACCAATGTAGCTTGTAATGCAGGGACAACAGGTTCTGCAACGGTAACAGTTTCAGGAGGAACCGGAGCCTATACGTACTCCTGGGCTCCATCCGGAGGATCTGCGGCAACGGCTTCTAATTTAGCTGCCGGAACGTATACTGTAACCGTTAAAGACGCTAATCTGTGTACCATCACTAAAACATTTACCATCACTGAACCAACAGTTCTAACTGCTACTACTACGCAAACCAACGTACTTTGTAAATCAGATGCAACGGGTTCTGCAACAGTTACACCTGCAGGAGGAACGGGAGCTTATACTTATTCCTGGGCTCCATCCGGAGGATCTGCGGCAACGGCTTCTAATTTAGCTGCCGGAACGTATACTGTAACCGTTAAAGACGCTAATCTGTGTACCATCACTAAAACATTTACCATCACTGAACCAACAGTTCTAACTGCTACTACTACGCAAACCAACGTACTTTGTAAATCAGATGCAACGGGTTCTGCAACAGTTACACCTGCAGGAGGAACCGGAGCCTATACGTACTCCTGGTCACCATCTGGAGGAACTGCTGCAACGGCTTCTAATTTAGCTGCCGGAACGTATACTGTAACCGTTAAAGACGCTAATCTGTGTACCATCACTAAAACATTTACCATCACTGAACCAACAGTTCTAACTGCTACTACTACGCAAACCAACGTACTTTGTAAATCAGATGCAACGGGTTCTGCAACAGTTACACCTGCAGGAGGAACGGGAGCTTATACTTATTCCTGGTCACCATCTGGAGGAACTGCTGCAACGGCTTCTAACTTAGCTGCCGGAACTTATACTGTGACCATCAAAGATGCTAATCTGTGTACTATCACTAAAACTTTTACCATCACTGAACCTGCAGCTGCTTTAACAGCTACTACTTCACAAACCAATGTAGCTTGTAATGCAGGGACAACAGGTTCTGCAACAGTGACACCTACAGGTGGAACCGGAGCTTATACGTACTCCTGGTCACCATCTGGAGGAACTGCTGCAACGGCTTCTAACTTAGCTGCCGGAACCTATACCGTGACCATTAAAGATGCAAATCTTTGTACCATCACTAAAACTTTTACGATCACAGAACCTGCAGCTGCTTTGACGGCTACTACTTCACAAACCAACGTGCTTTGTAAATCAGATGCAACAGGTTCTGCAACAGTGACACCTACAGGTGGAACCGGAGCATACACTTATTCCTGGTCGCCATCAGGAGGAACTGCTGCAACGGCTTCTAACTTAGCTGCCGGAACTTATACTGTGACCATCAAAGATGCTAATCTGTGTACTATCACTAAAACTTTTACCATCACTGAACCTGCAGCTGCTTTAACAGCTACTACTTCACAAACCAATGTAGCTTGTAATGCAGGGACAACAGGTTCTGCAACGGTAACCGTTTCAGGAGGAACCGGAGCTTATACGTACTCTTGGGCTCCATCCGGAGGATCTGCTGCAACGGCTTCTAACTTAGCTGCAGGAACTTATACCGTGACCATAAAAGATGCTAATTTGTGTAGTATCACTAAAACCGTAACCATTACCGAACCTGCAGCTGCTCTAACAGCTACTACTTCACAAACCAATGTAGCTTGTAATGCAGGGACAACAGGTTCTGCAACGGTAACCGTTTCAGGAGGAACCGGAGCTTATACGTACTCCTGGGCTCCATCCGGAGGATCTGCTGCAACGGCTTCTAATTTAGTTGCCGGAACGTATACTGTGACCATTAAAGACGCTAATCTTTGTACCATTACTAAAACTTTTACCATCACTGAACCAACTGCTATAACTGCAACCACCTCACAAACCAACGTACTTTGTAAATCAGGTACAACAGGTTCCGCAACAGTAACACCTACAGGAGGTACCGGAGCTTATACTTATTCCTGGGCTCCATCCGGAGGATCTGCTGCAACGGCTTCTAATTTAGCTGCCGGAACGTATACTGTGACCATTAAAGACGCTAATCTGTGTACGATTACTAAAACTGTAACCATTACCGAACCTGCAGCTGCATTGACTGCTACAACATCACAAACTAATGTGTCTTGTAATGCTGGAACAAATGGCTCTGCAACGGTAACCGTTTCAGGAGGAACCGGAGCTTATACGTACTCCTGGGCTCCATCCGGAGGATCTGCTGCAACGGCTTCTAATTTAGCTGCCGGAACGTATACTGTGACCATTAAAGACGCTAATCTTTGTACCATTACTAAAACTTTTACCATCACTGAACCAACAGTTCTAACTGCTACCACTTCACAAATGAATGTAGGTTGTGGAGGTGACAATACAGGATCAGCTACTGTAACTGTTTCCGGCGGAACTCCAGCTTATACTTACTTATGGTCCCCTTCTGGTGGAACAGCTGCTACAGCAAGTAATCTTACTGCGGGAACTTATACCGTAACTGTTACAGATGCGAACTCTTGTACCATATCTAAATCAGTTACTATTATTGATGGAGATTCTGTTAAACCAATAATTGACCCTCTGCCGCAATCTTCTACTATTAACTGTCCTGCGACACCAGTATTTGCTACTGCCACCGCAACAGATAATAATGGAGTGATTTCATCTTTAACTTACCAAGATGTTATTACACCTGGTGCATGTGCGGGTTCTTATACACAAACCAGAACCTGGACTGCTGTTGATGCTTGTGGAAACACCTCTCTTCCTGTTAGTCAAGTGATAATTGTACAAGATATTACTGCTCCTACCTGGTCTACTGCAGCGGCTTCTTTAAACAAAACATTAGAATGTAGCGATACAGCAGGTTTAACCGCCGCACAGGCTTTATTCCCAACCGCTACAGATGCTTGTGATACCGATGTTTCGAATATCGTAAAAGTAAGCGGTGCTTTTGTAGCCTCTCAAGGTTGTGCAAATGCCGGAACGTATACCAATACCTGGACGGTAAAAGACGATTGTGGAAATACTTCTGATACTTTCACTCAGGTGATTACCATTCAGGATACTTCAAAACCAACATGGTCTACTCAGATTGCTTCTTTAAACAAAACACTGGAATGCAGCGATACAGCAGGTTTAACCGCCGCACAGGCTTTATTCCCAACCGCTACAGATGCTTGTGACACCGATGTTTCCAATATTGTAAAAGTAAGCGGTGCTTTTGTGGCCTCACAAGGTTGTGCAAATGCCGGAACGTATACCAATATCTGGACCGTAAAAGACGATTGTGGAAATACTTCTGATACTTTCACTCAGGTGATTACCATTCAGGATACTTCAAAACCGACATGGTCTACTCAGATTGCTTCTTTAAACAAAACACTGGAATGTAGCGATACAGCAGGTTTAACCGCCGCACAGGCTTTATTCCCAACCGCTACAGATGCTTGTGATACCGATGTTTCGAATATCGTAAAAGTAAGCGGTGCTTTTGTGGCTTCTGAAGGTTGCTCTAATGCCGGAACGTATACCAATACCTGGACCGTAAAAGACGATTGTGGAAATACTTCTGATACTTTCACTCAGGTGATTACCATTCAGGATACTTCAAAACCGACATGGTCTACTCAGATTGCTTCTTTAAACAAAACACTGGAATGTAGCGATACAGCAGGTTTAACCACCGCACAGGCTTTATTCCCAACTGCTACAGATGCTTGTGACACCGATGTTTCCAATATAGTAAAAGTAAGCGGTTCATTTGTAGCTTCTGAAGGTTGTTCTAATGCCGGAACGTATACCAATACCTGGACCGTAAAAGACGATTGTGGAAATACTTCTGATACTTTCACTCAGGTGATTACTATTCAGGATACTTCAAAACCAACATGGTCTACTCAGATTGCTTCTTTAGACAAAACATTAGAATGTAGCGATACAGCAGGTTTAACCGCCGCACAGGCTTTATTCCCAACCGCTACAGATGCTTGTGATACCAATGTTTCGAATATTGTAAAAGTAAGCGGTTCATTTGTAGCTTCTGAAGGTTGCTCTAATGCCGGAACCTATACCAATACCTGGACGGTGAAAGACGATTGTGGAAATACTTCTGATACTTTCACTCAGGTGATTACTATTCAGGATACTTCAAAACCAACCTTTACCGGAACATTGCCTGCCGATATTACTGTTTCTTGTGATGCTGTACCTCAGCCGGCAAATATGGAGGCTTCCGATAATTGTAGCGGTAACTTACCAATCGTTTTCAGCGAAACAAAAACCAATTCTGAGAATCAATGTAGTACCAATTATACTTTAACCCGTAAATGGACCACCAGTGATTGTAGTGGAAATACAATTTCTTACACTCAGATCATAACCGTTAAAGATACCACTCCGCCTACAGGAACAGCTCCGGTAAATGTAGCAAATCTGCAAACTATTGCTGATATCCCTGCCGGAAACCCGAGCGACATAACAAATGCTGTGGATAATTGCAGCAGTACAGTAAACATTACTGTAAGTGACGCTGATAATGGAGGAAGCGGTTGTGATGGAAGTCCTTACATTCTAACACGAACTTATACTTTAACAGATTGTGCCGGTAATAAAACACTACTGACTCAAACCTTTACGGTAGAAAACAAAGTTTCAGTATCCGGAGTTGCTACAAATGTGAACTGTTCGAACGGAAGAACTGGTTCAATCCTGGTGACTAGTAGCCCTGGTTCTACCGTTATCATTAAAAATGAAAAAAATGAAACTGTTGGAAATACCAATTTACCGGCTGGTACATATACTCTAATAGCAACATCTTCTGTAAACAAAGGAAACCAATCATGTACTGCTACTGCAACTGTTACAATCACAGCAACTCCTAACGAAAGAACGGTTGTTAACAGTTCAGCCTGTAACGATGATTCGACCATTATTAACTTGCTTTCATTGTTACCTGAAAATACTCCTACTAATGGAATCTGGGTAGACAACAATAATACCAACAGCATACAAGGAAACAATTTCAATCCTTTAGGTCTGGCAATAGGAAATTATACATTTGAATACAATATACCTGACGCAAGCTGTCCAAGAAGTATTGTACTGAATATGGTAATAAATGATGATTGCAAAGTACTTGCCTGTGGAAGTATAGTAGTTCACAATGCTTTCTCTCCAAATGGTGACGGAATCAACGATGTCTTCACTATAGACAGTATTGGTGATACCACTTGTTATCCTGAGAATGATGTAGAAATCTATAACCGCTGGGGAGTATTGGTATTTGAAACACATAATTACAACAATCAAACCAATGCCTTCGACGGAATTTCAAGGGGCCGAACCACAGTGAAACAATCTGACGGGCTACCAACGGGAACTTATTTCTACATTATTAACTACAAATCACTGGACGGAAATAATGTACTTCAGAATAATAAAAAAGATGGTTACTTATATTTATCAAAATAAAAAACAAAACATATCTCACTGCATAGCAAGTACATAAAGAAGCTTTTGCAATTAATTAATAAAAAAAATCCTTATTTTTGATATATACAAATGCATAAACTTTTTTACAATTTAAATTGATAAAAAGTAGTACTAATGAAAATAATAAATACCACTATGAGAACAAAATTATTTTTCTTCGTCATTATGTTTGTAACAATTGCGAGCTATGCACAGCAAGATGCACAATTTACGCAATACATGTACAATACCATAAACATTAATCCGGCTTATGCGGGATCGCGAGGAGCTTTAAGTGTTTTTGGATTATACCGCACCCAATGGGTTGGGCTCGACGGGGCTCCGGAAACCAGCGCTTTCTCAATCAATAGCCCTATAAATAATAGTAATTTAGGAATCGGAGCCACTTTGGTAAATGATAAAATTGGCCCTACTAACGAAAATAACTTTTCTGTAGACCTTTCCTATACCGTTCAAACCTCAGCTGATTTTAAACTTTCGTTTGGTATCAAAGGAACAGCAAATCTGTTCAACCTGGATATCAGCAAATTAAACCCGGAGAATCAGGGAGATCCACAGTTTCAGGATTTAAACAATAAGTTTTCACCGAATGTGGGAGCCGGAGTTTATTGGCATTCTGATAAAGCATACATTGGTTTGTCAGTACCTAATTTTATCGAAACCAATCGATACGATGATAATGATTACGCCATTTACAAAGATAAAATCAATTATTATTTAATAGCCGGATATGTGTTTGATCTTGACAGACTTCAATACATCAAATTCAAACCTGCTTTACTGACCAAAATGGTCGAAGGAGCTCCGCTTCAGGTAGATGTTTCTGCCAACTTTATGTTCATGGATAAACTTGTGGTTGGAGCAGCCTACCGATGGAGCGCTTCACTGAGTGCTATGGTAGGATTCCAGATTACCGACGGTCTCTACCTTGGTTATGGGTACGATCGCGAAACCACACGTTTAAACAACTATAATTCAGGATCACATGAGATATTCCTGCGTTACGAATTCTTCAAAAACAATGGTAAAATGACAACGCCACGTTTCTTCTAAAAATTACGATTATGAAAAATTATATACTCCTTTGCTTAACAATTATCTGTTCTTTTTCAACCGGCAGCTATGCGCAACAATCGAAAATTAATAGTGCTGATAAAAACTACGATAATTATGCGTATATCGACGCTATTAAAACCTATGAACGTGTAGCTGATAAAGGATACAAATCGGAAGATTTGTTTAAGAAGCTCGGAAACTCATACTACTTCAATTCGAACTTTGAAGCTGCTGCAAAATGGTACGGTGAATTATTTGCGATGAACACCGCTGTCGAGCCAGAGTATTACTATCGATATGCACAATGTTTAAAATCAACCGGACAAACAGATAAGGCCGCTAAAATTATGACGGAATTTTTGGCTAAATCTAAAAACGACGACAGAGCAAAATTATATGCCGAGGATGTTAATTATCTGGACAAAATCAAAGCCAATTCCGGTCGATACAAAATTGAAGATGCCGGAATCAATTCTAAATACTCCGATTACAGTTCCTTTGTGTACAACGGTAAAATATACTTTGCCTCTGCCCGGGATACCGGAAACTTTTCGCAACGCAAACACAAATGGACCGGAGAGTATTTTACGAATTTGTATTTTGCCGATACAGATCCTGCTGCCAACAGTACAGCGAAAGTTAATAAATTTAAAACATCTCTTAATACAAAGTTTCACGAGTCTTCCCCTGCTTTTACGAAAGACGGACAGACAGTCTACTTTACCAGAAACAATTATATAAACGGTAAAAAAGGAAAAGATGATAACAAAATTACTTTAATCAAAATATACAGAGCCACTCTTGAAAACGGAAAATGGGCGAACATAACCGAACTTCCTTTTGACAGTGATAATTACAGTACAGCACATCCTGCACTTAGTCCTGATGAAAAAACACTCTATTTCGCTTCAGACATGCCCGGAACATTAGGACAGTCTGATATTTATAAAGTAAGCATCAATGGCAACGGCAGTTATGGCACACCTATGAATTTAGGTAAAACTATAAATACACAAGGAAAAGAAACATTTCCATACGTTACCAGCGATAATGAAATCTATTTTGCTTCTGACGGACATCCGGGATTAGGTGGTCTGGACGTTTTTGTAGGTCAAATCGAAGATAACGGAACCATAAGCAATATTCAGAATGTTGGAGCGGATGTTAACTCACCTAAAGATGATTTTGCCTACATCATTGATCCTGCATCCAGAAGAGGCTATTTTAGTTCTAATAAAGATGGCGGACAAGGTTCTGATGATATCTACAAATTTCTCGAAACAAGAAAACTACAATGCATACAAGAGCTAAACGGAATCATTACAGACGCTGAAACCTTAGCCGTTTTGCCAAACACAAAATTAACCTTGTATGACAATCAGGGCAATATAAAAAACACTACTATTTCAGATGCAACCGGTTTTTACAGTTTCCCTGTCGAATGTGGAAAAACGTATAATGTAAGAGCAGAAAAAGAAGAATATACAACCAAGGAAATTAATATTACCATTGGAAAACTAACCGGAAAAACCAGTCTTCCTATTGCTTTGGATAAATCCGCCTGTAAAGTCACCATTGGTGATGATTTAGGAAAATGTTTTGGTATCAAAATGATTTACTTTGATCTGGATAAATCAAATATCCGTACAGAAGCTGCTCTGGATTTAGAAAAAATACTTGATGTCTTAAACAGCCATCCAACAATGAAACTTGATATTCGCTCACATACAGACAGTCGTGCTACACATCAGTACAACGCAGCCTTATCCGGCAGAAGAGCTAAATCAACGATTGACTGGCTCGTTAAAAACGGAATCGCTAAAAACAGACTGACCGGAAAAGGATATGGAGAAACCCAACTGGTAAATGGCTGTTCTGACGGTGTACCATGTACAGAAGAACAACATCAAATGAACAGAAGAAGCGAATTTATAATTACGGCTTTGTAAAAAACCAAACTCAAATATTCCTGAAAAATCCAAATTCCAATCAGAACCTAGTCAGTTCTTGGAATTTGGATTTTTTTTATTAGGGATAATGCTTTTTCCCTTTCAGGGCATAAACCATAACATGACTCATAGCGCTTTGCTGCAGTTGAGGTTCTTTCAGAGCAACTGACCCATTTTTCACATCAGGCATACCTTACTGACTATTACATATACTTCCAAAAAAAATCGTTGCAATTCCCGGAATTGCAACGATCTATAAAAACTAACTAGTCTAATATTTTCTCTACATCTTCACAAAGATGTTAGTATAGTATTTCTTTCCGCTTTTAGGGTCAATCGAAACCGACAAACCAAAATGAGTATAGTCTCCTTCAATATTTGCCTTGTGTCCCGGGCTATCTAACCAGGCTCTTAAAGCAGCCTCAGAAGTTTTATAATTGTAAGCAACATTTTCACCTACTTTTTTAGCACCTAAAACACTCATGATATTATTGGAACGCGCAGTAAAATCATTATGATCGACCACATTGTTTTCGATCATGTATTTATTGTGCTCTTCGCACTTAAATGAAACGTGATTGATTCCCTGCAGAGCATTTAGACCAATACTTACCCGGTAATTATTGATAAGTTTCATCGATTCGATTTCCGAATCATTGTAATTGTAGTTAGCAACGACAGTCTGGGATGTAGTAGCATTTTCACTACCTTCTGCACTGTCCGCTGAACAGGAGCTCATTGCAACTAGTAGGGCAACTATTGCAACGAACCTCATGTTACGCATCATCTTTTTCATAATGACATAGTAGTTTAATTTTTAAAGTAGATGTTGGGGCAAATCCTTTAAATATTTATTAAAATAAATTGATCTGTTTCTTTCTCAAACTTATTCAATTTATCGTTAAACTACAAATAATATCGACAAAATACGCAATAATTTTATAATCAAATGTAATTATCCTACAAGCTAAGAAGATAACCTTTCAATCTTCCATGAAAAGTCAGATTGGCTTTGATAACGAATTCTGTCATGCAATCTATTTGGTCTTCCCTGCCAAAATTCTACCTCTAAAGGAGTTACTAAAAAACCACCCCAATTTTCAGGTCTCGGAATGTGTTTTCCTTCGAACTCTTTCTCCAGTTTTTTCAAATTTTCTTCCAAAAAAGTTCGAGACGGAATCACTTCGCTTTGCTTCGAAACAATCGCTCCCAATTTACTTCCATCGGGGCGAGAATCAAAATAACCATCTGATATGTTCTCTGATGTTTTTACAGCTATTCCTTTTATGATTACCTGGCGTTCCATCTCCTGCCAGAAAAAAGACAAACAAACATGTGGATTTGCGGCTATCGCCTTCCCTTTTTCCGAATCATAATTGGTATAAAAAATAAAACCTTCCTCTGAAAATCTCTTTAATAAAACCACTCTTGATTTTGGAAAACCATCCAATCCAATTGTCGATACCGTCATGGCATTAACTTCTCCGCTTGCACCAAAATCTTCTACCTCATGAAACCATCGGTTAAACAGATTAATTGGGTCTTCGGGAATATTCGTTTCTAATAATTCACTCTTTTCGTAAGATTTTCTATAATTACTTAAATCGTTCATGATTTTAGATTTTTGATTGCTGACTGTTGATTGCTGATTTTTACACAACGCGTAAATTACATTTTACATTTCACAACTTAAAACTCAAAACTCCTCCCGTCATCTCCCAAAAGTGTGTTTGAAAAAACGGTTTCGGCTTCTTCTTTAAAACGTTCGATACCATCATAACGTGTTGAATAATGCCCCAGAATTAACTTCTTTGCATTTGCTTTAAGCGCAATTGTTGCCGCTTCTTTTGCGGTTGAGTGTAGCGTTTTCAGTGCCAAAGCGGCTTCTGATTCCAAAAAAGTAGATTCGTGATACAAAACGTCAACATCCTTAATTATAGGAAGTACGTCTTCGTGATACATTGTATCGGAACAAAATGCATAACTCATTGACGGAATAGGATCAAAGGATAGTTCTTTGTTCTTTATTACAGTTCCATCATCAAGTGTAACGTCACCGCCGCCTTTTATTTTTTGAAAATAGGCAGTATGAATATTGTATTGCTGAACCGCTTCTACATTTAATTTTCGATCACCGGGTTTTTCCTGAAACAAAAATCCGTTTGTATACACGCGATGCTTCAAAGGAATTGTTTTTACAATAACCTTACTGTCTTCAAAAATAACTTCACTTTCTGTTGACTCTAATTCATGAAAAAACAATTTGTAGGTCGTCCAGGATTCCGTCAATTTTAATTGAAGCAGAATAAGTTCCTTAATCCCTTTTGGTCCGTAAATATGTAAATCGGTCGTTCTTCCCAAAAGAGAAAAAGTAGAAATAGTACCGATTAATCCATAAAGATGATCTCCGTGAAGATGCGAAATAAAGATGTGATTTATTTTTGAGAATTTAATCTTATTCTTTCTAAGCTGAACCTGTGTTCCTTCACCACAATCAATTAAAAATAAACGATTTCGTATTTCTAAAACCTGTGAAGTAGGATTAGTTATTGTTCTGGGAGTTGCGGCATAACAGCCTAATATGGTTAATTTCAATTTTACTGTTTATTCGTTTATTTGATAAATCGTTTAATCGGCTAAAACTAATTTAAATCGATTAAACAGTTAACCGAATAAACAATTAAACTTATTTAAAAACCAAGGTCTCTTTCGATTTCCTCCATTTCGATAATATCATGTGCTTCCAAAAGTGACGGAACAACGACTAATTTATCTGAAATGGCATTAAAGTCAAGATCAGAAACTACTATTACAAATGATTTTTTGGCTTTCTTCTGCTGCTTGGCCAGAGGTAAAAAAAGTTCCACCTCTTTTTCCGAAACATCACTATCTGCTGATAAATCGATTATAATATTTTGCTTTTCAAAGGTTTTAAACTGTTGCGTTACTCTTTCTAAAAAAGCATTAAAATCCCCCTGAGTATCTTTAATTGTAACGGTATGTCCTTTTTGATCTACTTTCATTTTTATACTATATACACTTCTGATTTGAAAAGCTAAGGTACGAAGTTTTTTTAGTTCTCGGGAGCAGTTCTCAGTTTTCGGTCACAGTTCTCAGTTTTCAGTCGCGGCATCCAGTCTTAACTGAACGGTTTGAAAACTGCGACCAAAAACTGAAAACTATATCAATTATTGCTGAATCTTAGAAGCCAGCAAATAAATCACCGCCATTCTGATCGCTACTCCGTTTTCAACCTGGTTCAAAATCACGGAATGATCAGAGTCAGCCACTTCAGAAGTAATCTCCACTCCCCTGTTAATTGGTCCAGGGTGCATGATTACGATTTCTTTTCCTAGAGAATCCAATAAGGGTTTATCTACTCCATATTGCTGTGCATATTCACGTGTAGAAGGAAAAAAGTTCACATCCATACGTTCGTTCTGAACACGAAGCATGTTAGCAACATCGCACCACTCTAAAGCTTTACGTAAATTTGGTTCAACTGTAACACCTAGTGATTCAATGTATCTTGGAATCAGTGTTTTTGGTCCGCAAACTTTTACCTCAGCGCCTTGCATCTTCAAAGCATATATGTTTGACAAAGCTACTCTCGAATGCAGAATATCTCCTACGATAACCACTTTTTTTCCGGCTACATCGCCTAATTTTTCTCTAATCGAATAACTGTCTAATAAAGCCTGAGTTGGGTGTTCGTGTGCTCCGTCTCCGGCATTCACAATACTGGCTTTGACATTTTTGGATAAAAAATAAGCCGCTCCGGGATTGGAGTGGCGCATTACAACCATATCCACTTTCATCGAAAGGATATTATTTACAGTATCAATAAGAGTCTCTCCTTTTTTAACTGAAGACTGGGCTGCCGAAAAACTAATCACATCAGCCGATAATCTTTTTTGTGCCAATTCGAAGGAAAGTTTTGTTCTCGTACTGTTTTCGAAGAAAATATTGGCAATGGTAATATCTCGTAATGAAGGAACTTTTTTAATAGGTCTGTTAATGACTTCTTTAAAATGATCGGCCGTTTCAAAAATCAGGTTAATATCATTCTCGTTGATATATTTGATTCCTAATAAATGATCTACGCTTAATTCTTTCATCTTTATTGTTTAATTGTTTATTTGTTTAATCGTTTTACTGTTCAATCGTTTATTTTTTTAACCGTTTAATCGTCTTCTTTGCGATCCAACGTTTAACTGATTTAACAGTTCAACTTTTTTAATTTCTTTAATCATTTAATCGTTTGGGTTTTCCGATTAAACAATTAACCGGTTAACCGATTAAACTAATTTGTCACTAAATGAACAACATCTTCACCATCATTCTCTTTCCAGCTCACTTTTACTTTTTCGCCATTAATAGCATCGACCTGACGGCCGCGATAATCGGGTTGAATTGGTAAATTACGGCTAAAACGTCGGTCAATTAAAACTAACAATTCAATTTCTGAAGGTCTTCCAAAAGACTGAATAGCTGTTAATGCGGAACGAATGCTTCGTCCGGTAAACAAAACGTCATCAATAAAAATGACTTTTTTATTTTCGACTATAAAATTGATTTGGGTTTTATTTGCTTCAAGCGGTTTATCCGTACGGCGGAAATCGTCTCTAAAAAAGGTGATATCCAAATAACCCAGAGAAATTTCGGGTGTCTTGTACTCGCTTTCTAATATCTGTTTCAGACGTTCGGCTAAAAAAACACCTCTTGGCTGAATTCCGATTAAAATAGTATCTGAAAAATCAAGATGTTTTTCGATTAACTGACAAGCCAAACGATGGAGTATGATAGTAACTTCTTTTGAATTAAGTAATACTTTTTGGCTCATAATTAAGTATAATGTTTGGTTGGGCAAATATACAAAATCAGAATTTATTTGTTGTCTCTTTCTAAATACAAATATTTGAATAAATTTTTAGCGTTGTAATACCACAAAGCATTCTTTTTAAATTCAGCAGGAATGAATAGCGATAAATTAAAATTCATTGCTCATGAAACAACATTAAGTTAAGAAAACCTTTCGTACAACATGATCGGCGTAACTTAATTTAATCAAGTACTTTTTGCTATTTTATTATATTTGACAAACCAAAACAAACTTACCTATTCTTCTCACCCCATATCGTCTTTAAAAATCGAATACGTACCGAAAAAATGAATTCTTATCTCACAAAAATAGATACTTTTATAGGCAGTCTTGATCAAGAAACCTTAGCCGTTTTAAATAGCATCTCAACTACCAGGACTTTAAAAAAAGGAGAATTTTTATTACAGCAAGATGAAATTTGCAGTAAAAGTTACTTTATAGAAGAAGGGATTGTCAGAAAGTACTATCTCGATGATGGAAAAGAAATCACTACAGAATTATATTTTAAAGATGATATCGCGGTATCTTTTAATAGTTATTGTCTGCAAAAGCCAAGTAAAGAATTCATTCAGGCCGTCACAGACATCACTATTTCACAAACTGACTATAAAGGATTTCAGAATGCAAAAAAGCAATTCCCAAAATTGACAGAATTAGATTTGATGCTTACTGAATATTATGCAATTTGGCTGGAAGACCGCTTGTTTCAGTTTCGCACACTGGATGCTAAGACCCGCTATCTTAAATTAATTAAAGAACATTCGCATATTATCAAAAACATCCAGCTTACGCATATTGCTTCTTATCTTGGAATATCTTTAGAAACTCTAAGCAGAATCCGATCCAAAATTTAAATCTATTATTTGACTTAAGTCAAATTTCCCGTGATTTATCATTTCGACATTTGTTTCATAAAATATAAAAAAATGAAACAAAGAATTATAGGATTTGACCTGGCAAGGGCATATGCCATCTTCGGAATGTTTATTGTTAATTTCAATATGGTTTTTGGTTCTCATAACGACCAAAGTACCATTGCACAATTTATGTCTCTTTTTAGCGGCAACTCAAGCTCTGTTTTTGTAATACTGGCCGGAATGGGTATTGCACTTATGACCAACAGACTTGAATATACTACTGCCGAGAAAAACAAGCTGAGAAATACCATCCTCAAACGAGCTGTTTTTTTATTTGTCATTGGACTTTTGCTTAACCTGGTGTGGCCTGCCGATATTTTGCATTTTTACGGTTGCTACATGTCCATAACTGCTTTTATAATATTTTTAGACAAAAGGTTTTTTCTGTTTCTGGCGACTGTGGCTGTCCTTAGTTTTCACTTTTTAATTTTTTTCATCCCCTATGAAACAGGCTGGAACATTGCCACTTTTCAATACAAAGATTTTTATACCGTGAACGGGTTTATCAGAAATACTTTTTACAATGGCTGGAATGCTGTATTCCCCTGGATTGCTTATTTTCTTTTAGGAATGTATCTCGGAAGACTAAACTGGACCAACATCAAAATACAGAAGAAAATGTTTGTGATTGGGCTTTTGATATATGTAACGATAGCATTATTACAATTATTCTCAAGCCAATTTGTGCTTTCAGAGAATTTACATTTATTCATCAACGCCGATTATCTCCCTCCATACCTCCCTTTCATATTAAGTACATCCGGATTTGCTCTGATGGTGATAGCCTTCTTTATGTATATCGGAGAAAAAAACATCAGCAATCGATATATCCAAAATTTTGCACCAACAGGTCAAATGACGCTAACACACTATATTTCACATCTTACTATTGGAATCATTTTATTTGCTGTGTTGATGAACAAAGATTTAGCTGAAAATCTGGCGGATCAGGAAGCAACAAAGCCAATTTACATTTTACTATATTCAATTGCGTATTTTGTAATCAGTTACTACTTTAGTAAACTTTGGTCAAGACACTTTAAGAATGGTCCATTTGAAGCCCTTATGCGAAAAATAACCCACTAACTAAATTTTACTGAACCCAGCGCCCAATCATCTTGAACCTGACATAAACTGTCCAAAAAACATCCTTTGAAGCTAGAGATTGAACTAAAAGTTTACATCAAAAAAACTTTTTTCCTTCCTTCAATTTAAAATTATACTTTAGCAGTAGAACATCTTAAAAAAGTCCCGTAAACTTATTCTTTATGGAGCAAAAACAGAATTAAAACGATGGATAAATACAAGGAAACTTTCGAAACCTGGGATAAAATTGCGACTCTTTATCAAAGTAAATTCATGGATTTAAATCTGTACAATGAAACTTATGACTTTTTTTGTGATGTTTTAAAAAACGAACAGATCCATATCTTTGAAATTGGTTGTGGCCCCGGAAATATCACAAAGTACTTATTATCAAAGAAAACCAATTTAAAAATCTGGGGTATTGACATTGCACCCAACATGATTGAATTAGCACAAAAGAACAATCCTTCTGCCAGGTTTGAAGTAATGGACACGCGAAACCTCAACAAAGTAAATCAAAAATTTAATGCTATCATCTGCGGTTTTTGTTTACCCTATTTATCTGAGGAAGATTGTTCGAAACTAATCTGCGACGCTGAGAAGATGCTTTGTCCTAACGGTATTTTTTATCTTAGTTTTGTTGAAGGACAATCCTCTGAATCAGGTTTCATTTCGGGAAGTACTGGAGACCGAACCTATTTTTACTATCATAGTTTAAAGTATATCGAAAAACAACTTTTTGCAAATAATTTCAAGATCATTCAATTGTTTGAGATCAAATATCCAAAATCTGAAAATACTGAAATCCATACGATACTAATTGCTCAAAAAAATGAACGAAATCATTGAACTTTCTGAAAAAACAATAACCCTAAACAGAAATGAATTTCTTAAAGTAAAAGGCAGTATGGACGATACTATTTACTTTGTAGAAAGCGGCAGTCTGCGTCTTTTTGTTCTGGATGATGACGATGAGGAACAAATCATTCGATTTGGCTACCGGCAAAATTTAATTGTGTCGCTGGATTCTTTCTTAACCGGAAAACCTTCTAATTTGTGTATTCAGGCGATTAAAAAAACAGTTGTAAAGGTTATAACAAAGAAACAAATCGATCAGTTTTTAAAAATTGAAGCCAATAAAAACCTATGGATTTCTATTTTAGAAAACTTAGTAGTGCAGCAAATGGAACGTGAAATTGACATTTTAACCAACTCTCCAAAAGAACGATACCGAAGAGTTTTAATGAGAAGTCCGCAGCTTTTTCAGGAAGTCCCGAACAAACACATTGCCAACTATCTAAGAATGACACCCGAGACTTTATCAAGATTAAAAAAGTCTTGACTTCGATCAATATTTTTCAGCAAAACATTTTGAAACTTTGTTTGAAAAATTAAACCTATGCAATCAGAAAAACTCATACAATTACTAATCGATCAAACGAGAGATAGTATCAATCAGGCAGAGAAACTTAAGAATGACGATATACAAACCTTGACATGGAGAGAAGCGGCAACATCATGGAACATTTTGGAATGCATGGAGCATTTGAATTTGTACAGTGACTATTACCTGCCTCAGATAAAAGACAAAATAAAAAACTCCAAAACCTCTTCTGACACCCATTTTAAAAGCGGATTTTTGGGAGGCTACTTTGCCAAAAGCATGCTTCCTAAAGAAAAGCTGAACAAAATGAAAACTTTCAAGGACAAAAATCCATTAAACTCTAAACTGGACAGGAGTGTAATCGATACATTCATCAACCAACAAGTTGAATTATTAACACTACTGGAACAAGCCAAAAATGTGAGTTTGAATCGCATTAAAATCCCTACTTCTATATCCGGTTTACTAAGACTAAAACTGGGAGATACTTTTCAGTTTTTCATTCATCATATCCTGCGGCATCTGAAACAAATCGACACTATAAAAGAGGCTATGAAAAAGACCGTTCCCGTACATGAACTTTCATAGCCTAAAAAACGAAACCCCACTTACAAACGCAAATGGGGTTTCGAAAAAAAAAAAAAAAAATCTACTTCACAATTAGTTTAGCCGTAAACAATTTACGGGAATGTATTTTTAGAATATAAACTCCTTTTGGTAAATCCTGATTGATTAGAGAAAACTTATTATTGTTCACATTTTTCGTAGCATACAACAGCTTTCCTTCCATGCTGTAAATTTCTATTTCGTCAATAGGATATTCGGACTGAATAAAGGTTTCTGTATCATTCTTTGTTGGATTTGGATACACTCTCAAACCGTTATCAATTTTAAATTCATCATTGTTAAGATGTGGATCGATAACTTCAAAAGAAACTCTGTTTGAAACTTCATTATAAGAATCGTTGGTAAACATTACCAAAAAGTATTTCCCTTTTTCTGTTGGTAATTCAGTAGCAGCAATATTCTTTGTTCCTTCAGAAAGCCCTTCGAAATAGGTGTAACTAACCAGTGGTTTTTCATTCGGATTATCTCCATCATGATAAATCCCCAACCAGTCTTTTACAATTCCAGGAGCATCTGTCCATGAAGCCGTAATCTGCTCGCCCAAATCATAAACCGGTTTATTGATCCATAATTCGGTAACAACCGCACCGACTTTAAAAAATACTTTGTTTCCAATCGGATTGAATCCATCCTGTAAATAATACTCGGCATAATAGTAGCCTTTTGGTAATCCTGTGAAAGACTTAGCATCTGCAACCGTTGTAACATATTGCCAGCTTGTTGCTGTAACTCCGGATCCGGGATTAACTCCCATTCTGTAAATACCAATCCAGTCTTTGGCCAATTGTGGGCCATTTGTGTAACTAATAACAATAGGAGTTCCAACAGAATACTCGGTTTTATCCGTTGTTAAGGTTGGAACCGGTCCTACATAAAAGTACTTTCTAGGTGCAATTTCTGTATAGCCTCCATTTGAGAATATTGCGGCATAATAACGTCCTTTAGTCGCCAATCCGCTAGAGAAAGTGATAAATCCGCTGGCACTTCCGTCTGTATATTTCCAGGTCTGCGATGGCGAAGAACCTCCCGGAGTCTGTCCTTCTTTGTACAATCCGATCCAGGTTGAAGTACTGGACGGAGCATCCGTAAAATCAACTTTGATAGGCGCGTTCAACGCATAGGTCAAAGCATCTGTAACTATTGCTGTATTTACATTGTTACTTCCTGTAATGGTAAAAGTCTGAACATCACTCCATGGCGACCATTCAAGATTACGATCTCTGTATCTTAGTTTCACATAGTATTTACCATTTGGAAGTGAATTAGATGCCAAATCCATTTTGGTAATATCTACGCCTAAATTAATATTTACAGTTGAATCTTTCTTAGTGCCGTACTTTCCGTATAAATTTTCGAAATCTCGATACACTTCTTTCTTTACAATATCGAATGTTGGTGTCTGAGAAATCAAAAACTGACTGGTATTCAACTTCTCATCTGTAGTTGTAGTATAAGTCGATCCGGACACGGTTAGCGGCAATGTATTTGTCGCAGTAAAAGTATTCGTAATCGAAGGTTTGGCCGGTGCCGCTTTGTTTTTGTATCGATGAAATTCATCCATTAACTGGTTGTTCTTCCATTTATCAACACTTCCGATAGAATAGCTTTCAATATCCATTTTTCCGTTGGTCACGTCAATATCCACAATTTGGTAAATCCAGTTGCAGATGGTTTTCTGCACATCATCAAAATCCTGCTCTGTCGAAGATCCCCAATATTGATCCCAGGCTGTACCTCCCGAAATAATATTATAGGTAGGCGTATTTTTCAATTGTCCGCGGTGATACAAATGATGGTGCGCTCCAATATGCATGGAATATTTTGGAGAAGTTACCAATAACGGTACAGCTGTATTACGAACCCAGGTCGAAATATCGCCCACGTATTGTTCTGCCTGATAAGGTCTGTGACTTAACGAGAAAATCCAGTCTACCGTAGGATCGGCGTTTGCTGCCGTAATAACCTGCTGTAACCAGCTTAGCTGTGCTGCACCCGTATGTTCTGAACTCAAACTGATAAACAAAACATTACCCGCTTGCTGTGCATAATAATTCTCTGTTCCTGACGAAATTCCTTTGTACGAAAGTTCACTGATGTAAAAATGATCGTAATAAGAGTTCATTCCCAAGGTTCCGTAAGTTTCATGGTTTCCAACTGTGGTCTGAATAGGTATATTCCCCGATAAACCTCTGTTCTTCTTAAAATGAACATTTTCATAATGATCTAAAGTTCCCACATCGACCTGATCTCCCACCATAAAAGTCATCGAGATATTATCATCCGGAGATAAATTTTTCCCCCATTTCTGTCTTATTTTTCTTTTGGCAGCTGACACTAAAGAATCGTAACGCGGAACGGCTTTCAATTGATTGTCCCCCATAATCAAAAAACGAATATGTCCATCAGCTGTGGCAGCTTGTCCCGGATTGGGTAATGTTTTAAAAGAATAAACCGAAGACACATCTGCTCCGGTTTTTATTCTGTAGAAATATTTTGTGTTAGGCGAAAGGTTCGTCAGCTTCGCACTATGATAGAAATAATTTCCCGGATAACCCGAATCTGTAAAAACATTTGTATTACCGGTTACAGTAACATTTAGACTAGATGCTGTCGTTCCGTACTCTACAATAGATTCCGGATTACTCTCTGTTTTCCAGTTCACATAAATCGATGTTGGTGTCGCATTTTGCAGATAAGGAAATAAATTTTGTGCTTTTGAAGTATAACTGAACCCCAGCAGCAACATAAATAATAAGTAAAGTTTTTTCATACGTTTTTTTGTTTAGACCGAACAAAAGTATTGTACGAAAACGTAATAGCTTTTAAGAAAACATTACCTTTCCCTTATCTTTACCTCTCTTTATTGTTAACTCATTCAACTGTTTACTCCATTATTTTCAACAACTATAATTTAGATTTTATACCCTCAAAATGCCGAATCAATTGAGTCGATGATTGTTTTTAAGAGCTTAAATCATAGAACTTTTCCATTAAATTGTGTAAGGTATTTTTTATTAGTTGATGTAATTTTAACTTATACCGATTAAAACTTTTCGATTATTTTAAAAAACACTTAAACATCAAGGTCATGCAAAATAGAATCCAACGTTTGTTAATGGTATTTGTACTATTATTTTCATTTACGAGCTGTGAAGTCATCGGCGACATTTTTAAAGCCGGAATGGGCTTTGGTATCTTTATCGTCATTTTTATAATTGCGATAATTATCTTCATTCTCGCCAAAGTGTTTGGTAAAAAATAAACAAAAAAAATCCCGTTCAGCTAGCGAACGGGATTTCTCTTATTATAAATTATAAAATTACAGGTTGTACATTTTTTTTCTTAATTCCTGAATTTTTTCATCGTCCAGGTATTCGTCAAATGTCATGTAACGGTCTATGACTCCGTTTGGTGTTAACTCCACTACTCTGTTACCAACAGTTTGTGCAAACTCATGGTCATGTGTGGTGAAAATTACGGAACCTTTAAAATTTTTCAATGAGTTATTAAAAGCTGTAATGGATTCCAAATCTAAGTGATTGGTTGGCTCATCAAGCATTAGGATATTGGCTCTTTCCATCATCATTCGGGACAGCATACAACGTACTTTTTCTCCTCCTGATAATACGCGGCTTGTTTTTAAAGCTTCTTCTCCTGAGAAAATCATTTTCCCTAAGAATCCTCTAATAAAAACCTCATCACGCTCTTCTTCTGTTTTGGCATACTGGCGTAACCAATCTACCAAAGTCAGATCATTTTCAAAGAAAGAATGATTCTCAGCCGGTAAGTAAGCCTGATTGGTTGTAATTCCCCAATCAAAAGTTCCGGCATCTGCTTTTTGTTCGTTGTTCAAAATTTCGTAAAATGCTGTTGTAGCACGTGAATCTTTAGAGAAAAGAACGATTTTATCGCCTTTTGCCATGTTCAGATCAACATCTTTAAACAATACATCTCCATCAATAGAAGCTGACAGCCCTTCAACATTCAAAATCTGATCTCCGGCTTCACGATCCTGATCAAAAATAATCGCAGGATAACGACGGCTTGAAGGTTTAATTTCAGAAATATTCAATTTCGAAATCATTTTTTTACGGGAAGTAGCTTGTTTCGATTTTGCAACGTTAGCACTAAAACGACGAATAAATTCTTCAAGCTCCTGTTTCTTCTCTTCTGCTTTTTTATTCTGCTGTGCACGCTGTTTTGCCGCTAATTGGCTAGACTCGTACCAGAAAGTATAGTTTCCTGAGTAATGGTTTATTTTTCCAAAATCAATATCAGAAATATGTGTACAAACCGCATCTAAAAAGTGACGGTCGTGAGATACTACAATTACAGTATTTTCATAATTCGCAAGGAAATTCTCTAACCACGCAATGGTTTCAAAGTCCAGGTCGTTGGTAGGCTCATCCATGATAAGCAAGTCAGGATTTCCAAAAAGTGCCTGCGCTAAAAGCACACGTACTTTAATTTTTCCTTCCAAATCACTCATTAGCGTATAATGATCTGTCTCAGTAATTCCTAAGTTAGACAACATAGCAGCGGCATCAGAGTCGGCATTCCAACCGTTCATTTCTTCAAACTGAACCTGAAGTTCCCCAATTCTGTCTGCGTTTTTATCGTTGTAGTCTGCATAAAGTTCATCCATTTCTTTCTTAACAGCATACAAAACTTTATTTCCCATCAAAACAGTTTCCAAAACTGTATGCTCATCGAACATGTTGTGATTTTGGTTCAAAACCGACATACGTTTTCCCGGTTCTAAATGAATATGCCCTGAAGTAGGATCAATATCTCCTGCTAAGATTTTTAGAAAAGTAGATTTCCCAGCACCATTGGCTCCAATAACTCCGTAAATATTCCCATGAGTGAAAGTAGTATTTACTTCGTCGAACAAAATTCGTTTACCAAACTGAACTGATAAATTATTGACTGTTAACATGAATGTCTTTTTAATTAATTTGGTGCAAAAGTATGAAAAAAGGTTCAGAGATGCAAAGGGGATAAAAGTGAAATGTGAGATGTGAAAAGTAATCTGTGAAATGTAAAATGTGAGATGTAGTATGTGAAATCTGAAATATGACAAAAAATGCAATACTTCTCACCTCTCACCTCTTACCACTTACAGATTACATTTTACTATCTGCTTTCTTTTGCCAGAGCAACTTCTAAACTCTCAAAATTAGGAAGCACTTTAGCGATTAAACCTTCTTTATTCAGAATAAAATGTGTTGGAAATGAATTTAACTGCAAGGCTTCATTCATGTATACTTTCATATCAGGAATAACGGAATAGGACAATGGTTTTCTTGCCAGAAATGTTTTTAACTGCGTGGCAGAATCTTCTGCAAGACTTACAAACAGGATGTCTTTTCTGTCTTTGTATTCCGAGGCTAATTTGTTGACTTGCGGAAATTCTCTGATACAGGGTGTGCAATGAATGTACCAGCATTTGATGACAACTATCTTTCCTTTCATCGATTCGTTTGAAACCAGATTGCCTTCTAAATCTTTAAAAGAAAATGGTGGAAAAGCAGTTCCTTCCATTTTATAGTTTTTAAGAGCATCAAAACCTATTTGGTTCATCGTTGCTTTTATACTGGTATCTGAATTGGGCTGAATTTCGAATAATTTATAAACATACATTCTGGGTTCTGATTCTAATCGAATTGGAATGAAACTTCCGTTTGCCAGCTGATCTAAAAAAGTTTCTTTTGAAATTTCTTTTGAAGAATCAAAAGCGATAAAATCTCTTGAAAGCATGATTTTTTTACTTTGATAGGCAGACCAGTCACTAAAGTTTTTTTGAATTTGAATAGGATCAACTTCGGGTTCTCCGAATTTTGTCTGAGCTGTGACTGTAATCGAAATTATAAATAAAACGAAGAGATCTATTATTTTTTGCATGACTTTTTAATGAATTTATAAAATTCAAAAGTACTTAAAATTCAATTTTGACATCAGAAAAAAACTAAATACTAAAATCTATCAATAGAAAATTTGTTCAAAAAAATTCCTAACCGCTCTATTATTCTTTATCCTTTTCATCAAGTTTGTTTCTCAAATAAGCAACTTCATCTTTTAAAGCATTTATTTGTTCTTTGTAAAGTGCCCTCTCTTTATCGAAATGAGTTTTAAAATTATTTAATTCCTCTTCGCTTTTCATCAAAGTAACCTGAGTGGAACTAAATAATTCATTCTCATGAAAATTGACCACATAACTCATTTCAAGATTTAAGACTAAAGAAATTTTCTGCAATTTATCAAGACTAACTTTTGTTTTCCCCGTTTCCATATCTGAATACGCTGCCTGAGATATCTCTAACAAGTCAGCCATATATTGCTGAGAATAACCTTTAATAACCCTAATCTTTCTTACATTTTCCCCAATCATTATTTTTTTTCTTTAAAAATAAGAAATTATTTACAATACAGGTTCGCGAGAATAAATTTTAAATATTCGATAAAGCTTATAAATTATAAATTCAAAAGACAATAAAAAAACCCGACAATACAATTGTCGGGTTTATAATGCGCTTCCTTCAGGTGAAAACCAAATAACAAATCACCTCAATTTGCAGCATTTATTCGAAATAAAAATTAGATTAAAAAATAAATAACCAAACTCAATTTTAACCATTCCAACTTTTTATTTCTGTTTTTTTCATTCTTCCATACTGTCCTTTTAGTTCAAAAAGTTCATTACTTTGAATGATTTTTTATTTCCTGCTTTATCCGTCACCACTACTAAAAATAGCTGTTTGGTAGTAAAGCTGTAATTATGAAGCACAACTTCTTTATTCTGCTGAACATTTCTATGACTTACCAATGGTTGTCCGATGGTATTGAAAACTTCTACCTTAGCAATATCTTCAGAGTCAGTTGTCACCAGTAAAGCATCGTTTTTAAAGTAAGCGATAGTCGTGCTTTTCGTTTCGATTCCTTCAGGTAATGCCCTTGCAGCTGTCTGTCCTGCAAAATAAGCGGCATACGCTTTAGATAATTCGGCTGAATTACCACAAGAAGAAAAATCCCAGTTTACAGACCAAGTCATTAAACCTCTCAAAGCAGGATATGGTCCGCCTGGCTGCATCGTGTAGGTTCTTCCTGAGAAAGTAGTTCCGGTTCTTAAATAATGCATTGCGTTAATTCCTTCTGTCGGCGTTAAAAAACCACTTCCTGCTGCACTTGGACAAGCCGGTAATGCAATAAGGACTTTTGAAGGTGGTAAACCGTCAAAACGCATTCCTGTTGTACCAATGTTGTACCCTTTTATTATCATATCGGTTAGTGCTGTTACCATGTTTGCTTTTTTAGCTGAACCATAATATTGACCGTCTAATCCGTTTTCTCCTCCTGTATTATACAATTGTACGGCTAACAAATCCAATTCATTACGTAAGTTTTGAATGATTGGAAGGAACGAACCAAAAGTATCATTATAAGTAGAATATCCTCCTTGTACATATTGTGTTTCCGGAGCTGCAGTTAATAAAAATCCAGGTCCATAGTGAGCTTTTAATTCTTTGAAAGCATCTACTACATTTTTTAATCTTGGATAAGCAGAAATACCCGCATAAGAAATATCTCTTAAACCTCCTGCACTAAAATTCATCGATCCACCTTCAAAATCGATATCAACTCCATCAAATTGATACTCGTCAATAATTGCTTTCAGACCATTAACAAAAATATTTTTTTGAGTTACATTTTCTAAAACAACATGACCGTTTTGACCTCCAATAGAAACAATAACAGGAACGCCGCTATCTCTTAAGGATTTGATATCATTTTTCAATAATTGTTTATTGAAAACACCATTGGTCAAATATCTGGCATCATTTGTAGTTAATACCGGAGTATAACCATCACGATTAACCGTTTCTACGAAAGCATAATCTACTACGTTAAACTTACTTCCTACCATTTGAGAAAAATATAAAAACGGAGCACCGGCATTTTCCCAGGAATGTGCATATCCTAAAATAATATTAGTGGAGGGAAGCGGAATAAACCTAGTTCCAGTTTTAGTTATTTTAATGGTATTGTTTAATGTAGATACAGCCGCTTTATTATCAGTTGCTTTGATTACAACCGGATAATCCTGATAAGCAGTTGGTGTAAAATTATAGGTATAGGTATTATTTGTGCCAGCTGTCATGTTGAATGTTCCTCCATTGATTGTAATCGTAACACCTGAAACCGAACCGTCACTATCTACAGCTGTAACCGTAATTGGCACAACCTGAAAAGGATCTTGCGTAATAGTAGTGTTCGTCGGTGCATTCCAGGTAATTACAGGCAATGAATTAGGGCAATTTGTCCCTGAACATTGTAAAGCAAACGTTTTTGTATTTTCGGCAGTCGTACCACTTGATGCAGTTACGGTTGCTTTTAATGTATAATTTTTGTTGAAATCAGCTAAAACCGGTGTCCAGTTTGCTACGTATTCTGTTCCAGAAAGCGCTGCTGTAATATTTTGTCCGTTGATATTGAATACCACTGACGAAATAGTTAAGCTGGCATCTACACTTGCAGTTGCTTTTAGCTGTATAGCAGTTCCCGGAGCAATAGCTACTGTCGCAGCTGAAGGCGCAGTAATGGTAACCTGAGGTGGTGTAACCGCGTTTTTGTTGAAATTATAAACCGTTGGTGTTGTTGGCATTGCAAAATTTGCCAGATTATTTGGGAAGTAACTCACTTCACCATTTTGCCAAGAATTTAATTTCAAACTTAAAACTTGTGTATAACCCGCTGTAACGGTATTGTCATAACTGAAATTCCCCTGAGCATCTGTTGTTGCTAAAACGCTTTTCCATGGGTGAGTATTATCAGTCCAAGGCACAACAAGTTCTACTTTTGCATTTGCAACCGGTGCTGTACCATTTTTAACAGTTCCGCTAATTAGATTAGCACTTACCAAATTTTGCGTAAAGTCAAGTGTTTTGTTACCAGACTCTGTTGTTGAAACTGCTGAAACCGGAGTAAATGTCAGGTTCGTTTTAGCAACAGATACCTTATAATCTGATCCTGAAGTTAAACCTGCAAAAGAATAAGCTCCATTTTTATCTGTTGTAGCCGTTAAAACTGTAGTACCTGAAACTGCCGAAACTGTAGCTCCTGATACCGGAGTGGTTCCGTTTAGCACTTTTCCGCTCATTGCATAAGAGGACGTTCTTGCAGTAGCAGCCGTATTGAAATTATAAACTGTAGGACTTGCCGGAACAGCAAAACTAGTCAGATTATTTGGAAAATAATTAACGTCGTTATTTTGCCACGCATTCAATTTCAAACTTGAAATAGTCGTATATCCGTCTACAACTGAATTGGCAAAGCTATAATTTCCTTGCGCATCCGTAGTCGCTAAAACGCTTTTCCATCCATGAGCATTATCAGTCCAAGGTAAAACGATTTCTACTTTAGCTCCTGCAACTGGAGCTGTACCGTTTTTAACCGTACCGCTAATCTTATTGGTTCCAACGTTATACTCCGTTAAATTTAAAGTTTTGTTGGCTATTAAGTTGGTATAAATTGTTGAAGCTGGCGTATAAGTTTTTCCTGTAGCTGAGGCTGATATTGTATAATCTAAACCAGATGGAAGACTTAGTGAATAAGTACCATTTGCAGTAGAAACTGCTGTCACAGTTGGTCCTGCCGATGTAGCTGTAACAGTTACTCCCGAAGCTGGTGTAGTTCCATTTAGAATCGTACCACTAACGGTGTAATATACAATCGGAGCTCCCTGAGCAAAATTTAACGTTTTATTACTATCAATTGCGTTATACACTGTCGAAGCCGGTGTATAAGGGAAACCTGTTTTGGCAGCTGTAACTGTAAAGTTAAGTCCTGCTGTTAAACCTGTAATACTGTAAGTTCCATTAGTACCAGAAACAGCAGTTAAAACGGTCGTACCGGAAGTTGCTGTAACAGTAACTCCTGAAACCGGTGTTGTGCTAGTGCCAACTGTAACAGTTCCACTTACTGTATACAAAGGTTGTGTTCCCTGAATTACAACTCCTGTCTGATCAACGGCAACATTTGTTAAGCTAACCGGTGTAAAAGTATAAGCAGCCTTTGTTGCTGTGAGCGTGTAGTTTTGATTTTTTGGCAAATTATAAAATGTAAAATTCCCTGTTGGAGACAGTACACTTTGTAAAACTACGTTACTTGCATTTTTAACTTCCACAGTAACGTTAGTAACCAAAGCAGTTCCATTTTTCACAGAACCCCCAATACTAACTGTTTCAGGCATAATACTTCCAAATGAAACATCTACCTGAGTCAGTAAAGAATTTGGAATACTACCTCTGGTATCCTGAGATAATTCCCAAATCATACCCCCAGCCAGATTTTTAGATTTGATGTACTGTACTTTTAAATCCATTGATTGTTTATCTTCATAACTGATAAACTGTTTCAAAGTACTGTTGTACAAATACGGAACTTTAGTCGTGTTATCAAAATACCTTACCCAACCTGCAGCAGCTGCCGAAGGTGTAACTAACATGGTATTTGGATCTAAGAAAGCATGTGAATTGGTAACCGGATTTCCAACCAGACCACAAATTTCGATACTGCCTGATTTTTCACAAGCAGCCGGTCCGTCCCAGGTTCCTGTTGGGTTTTGCGGATTTGTACAGCCTGCAACATTATATCTTGGTGCAGCAACAAATAAGCCCGGAAAGTTTGGATTGGTTCCATTATTAGCAACGTTATCAAATTTTTTACCGTAAAAAGGCAATCCCATGATTAATTTATTGGCAGGAAAACCAACTACATTCAGATAAATGTTCGTCAATTCATCAAGTGATTCTGACTGAGTTGCACCATATAATGGATCATTCGGATTTCCGCTTCCATAAAGAGGAGCATTATAGCATGTTTTATCATACCAGTTTCCGCCAAAATCATATCCAAAGTAAGTAATGTAATCACAGTAAGTTGATATATCTTCCGTCATGCCATACTGCGCTCTGTTGTTTGGTCCTAAATATTGTTTAGGCACATTTCGAACATTGTTTCCGGCGGCAATAGTCACCAGTTTATTAGGCATCGCCTGACGCATGGCTTTTAATAAAAGTACAAGGTTTTTGTTGTCATCCGGGTGGTATTTTTGTGGAGGAACCGGGATTCCGTTCACAATTTCAGTACCGTCTGTTCCTCCCATAAGAGGATATTCCCAGTCGATATCAAATCCGTCAATAAACGGATAAGTGACTATGAAGTTTGCCATATCTGCAGCTAAAGCAGCTCTTGCCACCGGACTTGCGGCAATTGGAGAAAGATCCTGACCTTTGGTCCATCCTCCAACAGAAATTAAAATTTTTAAATGTGGATACTTTTCTTTCAACTTTTTTAAGTCATAAAAATTCCCTTTTACAGGAGCATCCCATGGAATTCCGCCTTCCGTATGCTCATAATCAGCATAGGTATCCAAACATTTCAATTTTGTATTCTCCGGACGGGCAGGGTCAAAAGTTGTCCCGTAAAAAGAATAATTCAAATGGGTTATCTTGCTCCCATCGATCTTGGGAACATTGAAATCCCGGGCATAAATAGCCCATTGCGCATAATACCCTACTACTTTTTTGTTGTGGGCTGGTTGGGCCAACACAAGTAAGGGAAACAGTAACATAAAGAGTAATCTGTAATAATGTTTCATAGTTAATAAATATTGGTTAATAGATAATAAATATTCCAATTACAATACCTTATCTGCCAAAATGCGGCAAATAAATACGATAACCGGGGTTCAATACACCGCGAATAAATAACATCACGACACACTGGATTTTTAATTCATTACTTCTAAAAATAAATATTACTATTACTGATCCTAGCCATAATCATTAGTGAATAGTAGTGACTGATATTTATTTAATTTTAAAAAAAATTAGTTTAAACACAGAAGATAAATTTGGGATTCATCAATCTAAATACTTTACTTTTTGTCATGTTTGTGGTATGCGACTTACTATTTGGTTTTTAAATGTTAATACTTCTTTTTATGGTTATAATTGTATGTTTATTAATTGGTCCGGAGTTAAGATTGCAGTGAAGTTTACCATAATTATCTCTGCCAGAAACCTATATGGCAGAGATAACGAATTACTAAATAATCATGGTAAAAAAAAACATACTAAATACTAACTCAAACAAATCTTTAAATTAATTTCTTAAGACTTTCATATACTGACAACTCAACATCAGCGTGGTCTTTACTGTTACATAGCTCTATTAAATTTTTCAGATCATCTCCTTTTAAAGTTGATTTGTTATCTAAAACAAGTAATAGTTCTTGTGATGCATCATTCAATTTTTTAGACAGGGGTAAAAAGTGCTGTATCAAAGGTGCATTTGCACTCAATTCAACCAGTCCTTTATTTACAGCAATCCATTTGTTTAAAAATGCTGTTACTTTTGTTTTATTCTCCGGAGTCTTGTTTGCCAAATATTGTGCTACTGCATCATCAAAAGCCAAAGAGTCTTTAGCATCCGGTGTACAGGCATCTGCAAAAAGAGTTAACGGAGAGTACATTTGATATTCGGTTCCTCCTTTGTTTCTTTTGTAACCTTTTAAAGGCTCGCAAACGTTTGTAAATTCTTCTACGAAATCTGTATTCTGATTATTTGAGATGTTTCTCAAAATAACATCCTTATTACGAATGTGTGTCAATCCTAGTTCTTCCAATCTGAAAGAAACTACATCAAGACGTTTACGCATACTGGCCAAATCGGTTATGTCTTCGGCTGACCAAAGTCGTTCTGCAATTGCGGCAGTTCTTGGCCAAAGTCTGGAATCAATTGTTGTTGGCGATACAAGTTCTGTCCACATTGTTGCTTCACCACCCAATACTCTCGCTTTTTCTTCAGTAGATAAATCGGCTCCTTTTGGCATAGGGTCGTTCAAATAATGACTTGCCACCGGATACATCAAATCAATATAATACCCATTGGACATTACAGTTTTATATCCTTTTTTTACGGATTCAATCAGCGACTGACCTGCTACTACTCCTTCATTAGGACCTCTCCACGCATGAATAATGGCATCTTTTGACATATTTTTAGTCAAAATTTCTTCCCAACCCATTAATTGTTTTCCATGTTTTTTAAGCATCGGAATCAACTGCATGGTAAAATAAGTCTGCAGCTCATGATTGGTAGTTAACTTATTTTTCTTTTTAAATTCTTGAATTTTTGGATTTGCATCCCAGTCTTTTCCTTCGTTTTCATCTCCTCCGATATGAAAATAAGCACCTGGAAATAATGGGCAAACCTCATCAAATAACTCACTTAATAATTGGTATGTTTTAGGATTTGAAGGATCTAATGTTGGTGAAAAAATACCCGCATTTCTTTCAATTCCATAGGTCGCAATTGCGGTTCCCTGAATATTTTTTTCAGAAGTTCCTCCTGTCAGTGTGATTACTTTACTTCCTATCTCAGGATAAGCTGTAAGTATTGCAGATGCGTGACCAGGAACATCTATTTCCGGAACGATTAAAATACCGCGTTCATCAGCATATTTTACGATATTTTTAATTTCCTCTTGTGTGTAATACATTCCATCCGAAGCTTTTTCAATGAGTTTTGGATGTTTTTTCATTTCAATTCTCCAACCCTGATCGTCGACCAAATGCCAGTGAAGAACGTTCATTTTCATAGCTGCCAATCCATCAATATTTCTTTTGATTACATCTACCGGCTGAAAATGTCTTGCCGCATCGACCATCAGACCTCTCCAGGTAAATCTTGGAAAATCTGAGACTTTTGATACCGGAAAATAAAATGAATTGTTTGTGCTTTGCAACATTTGCAATAACGTTTCAAGACCGTGCAGTGCCCCTAAATCGCTTGTTGCATTGATTGTAATTTTGTTTGGTTTGATGTCTAAATGATAGCTTTCATCTTCATACAAACCAATTTTTCCACTCTTGGTACAATTGATTTGAAGTTCAGCAGTCGGGACTTCATTTAATTTGGTAATAAATCCCTGTTCGAAAAAAATACCGGTTCTACCATCTAGTCGACGCAAAAAACGGGTTACTCCACCAAAAATTCGGGGATTTGGATTTCCGGTAATGTTTACTTTAAAATTTTTATTTAATGCAAAATTACCATCATTTAACACAACGCTTTGGGGCCAGGGCATAAGGTTTAGCTGCTCTTTTTTAACCTGAGCACTAGCTGTTACACCCGCTAATAGTAGGACTAATAAATATTTCATTTTTTTTGTTTTTGAAAAGATGTTGCTTTTAGACAACATTAATAATAAATAATAGAAACAAAACTCAGAATGACTCCGATTGAATCCTCACTACTTCTAATGAAATCAATCTGAATTTTGCATTGCGATCCGCTCTCACCCAGATCTTATAAGGTATTTTTAGTAATCAAAACGTTTAAAAGCTTCAATTGCTTCGTATTCTGCCAATCCTAATTCGTCATACAAAACAGCTGTGTTTTTATTACGGTCTTCGGCTCTCACCCAAAATTCTCTTGAGTCATTACCCTGGAACATTACACGGTCTTTTTGTGACTGGTGGTACAAAATTGCATGACGTTTGAGCAATACTTCTGATGGAGAAAGCGGAACGGCCATATCAATTTCGTGTATGTCCCATTCGTGCCAGGCTCCTCGGTAAAGCCACAACCAGCAATCGTCCATATATTTTTCAGGTTTCAGTTGTTTCATCGCTGCAAAGATGGCATTCAGACAAACTTCGTGTGTACCGTGTGGATCTGCCAAATCTCCCGCTGCAAATACCTGATGCGGTTTAATTTGTGCAATGATGTCCTTTACAATAGCGATGTCTTCAGGCCCCAGCGGATTCTTTTTCACCTGTCCGGTTTCATAAAACGGAAGATCTAAAAAGTGTGTGTTTTCATCTTTTAGTCCAATGTAGCGGGTCGCTGCATACGACTCTCTTCTTCGGATAAGTCCTTTTAATTTGCGAACTTCCAAAGAATCAATTTGATTCTCTGATTTGTTATTCAAAAATTCAATTACAGCTTTAAAGTTGATTCCCGAGGCAGCATCACCAAGAAAATCCTTAGCCACTTCGGCAAATTTAAGCGCCTCGTCGTCTGTAACGGCTATATTTCCGGAGGTTTGATATACCACATGTACATCATGACCTTGTTTGATCAGTTTTGAGAAAGTTCCTCCCATAGAAATCACATCATCATCAGGATGCGGACTAAAAAGAATCACTCGTTTTTTTGCCGGATTAGCTCTTTCCGGACGATGTGAATCGTCGGTGTTGGGTTTTCCACCTGGCCATCCGGTGATGGTATGCTGCAGAACATTGAACATATTGATGTTCAAATCGTAAGCAGAACCTTCCTGCGCCAAAAGATCTGACATTCCGTTGTTGTTGTAATCACGGTCTGTTAACTTTAAAATAGATTGTTTCGTTTTTTGGCACAACCAAACAATTGCTTTGCTTTTTAATTCTTGTGTCCAGATGCATTCTCCCACTAACCAAGGCGTTTTGAAACGCGTTAATTCTGAAGCTGCTGACTGGTCTAATACGAAAGTCGCATTAGGGTGGTTTTGTAAAAATGTAGCCGGAACTTCTGAACTGATATCACCCTGAATGGTTCTCTTAATGATATCGGCCTTGTTTTGTCCCCAAGCCATTAATACGATTCTTTTGGATCTCATGATGGTAGAAACCCCCATGGTGATCGCTCTTTTTGGAACGTTATCTATTCCGTTAAAATCAGAAGAAGCATCGACTCTGGTAATATGATCCAGTGTAATGATTCTGGTTCCGGAATTGATATGGGATCCAGGTTCGTTGAAACCTACGTGACCTGTACGGCCAATTCCCAGTAATTGAAAATCTAATCCTCCTGCATTTTTAATATTCATTTCGTAATCGATGCAGTATTGATTCAGTTCATCAATAGCAACGGTTCCATCGGGAATATTTACATTTTCGGGATTGATGTCAATATGATTAAAAAGATGCTGATGCATGAAATAATGATAGCTCTGATTGTTCTCTTTGCTCATCGGATAATATTCATCCAGATTGAAAGTGATTACATTGCTAAAACTTAAGCCTTCTTCTCTGTGCATTCTTACCAACTCTTCATATACTTTTATAGGAGAAGAACCTGTCGCTAAACCTAATACGCAAGATTTATTCTTTTCTTGTTTAGACCGGATCAATTGTGCGATTTCTTGTGCGACAATTACCGAAGCTTCTGCAGAATTTCTAAAGATTTCATTATGGATTTTCTCAAATCGTGTCTCTTCAAATTTCCCCGCGCTTTTATAGCTGATATCAGGTTTTATTTCTAAAGCACTTTTCATTTCTTTTCTTTTTATAATAATTACAGTTTTGGTTTATGAAATGGCATAAACAACTCGCGTTGTCTACGCCATTTACTAACCAAACTTAAATTCTTTTAATTCTTTGATTATTTTTTTTAGAAATTTGGAGCATTAACATCCCACCAAAGTCTGGTTCCTCCGTTATCCGGACCACCTAACTTAGCTACACCAGTTGCAACTCCCTCTTTATTGTTCAGGACTTCATTTGAAGTAAAGTTGATTCTTCGAGGTCCAAGTTCTGTAGTAATTTTTCCTCCACTATTATTTACCACTACAGGGAATAGTTTTGGATATCCTGTTCTTCTGTAATCAGACCATGCTTCCTGACCTTCCGGGAAACCAGCAATCCATTTTTGAGTAATAATTCTTTGTAATTTCACCTCATTTGTAGCTGCATCATCCCATGCAATAGTGATATTATTTACCGGAGCTGAATTGTTCACAGCAGCAACAGGATCAACATATGCTACAGGTAAACTCGTATTATCCGTTAAGTATTTAGCAATACCAGAAGCTTCTCTTTGGTCAAATGACGCCTGAATACCTGCTTCGTATAATGATTTAGCATCACCTCCCATGTTCCAGCCTCTTAAAGCTCCTTCTGCTCTTAAGAAATAAGCTTCAGCCGTTGTTACTAAATAAATTGTTTTCGATCTTACAACTTCTCCAATACCTGAAAAATTCTCACGATCTCCTTTTCCTCCAATAGCTATACCAGTACGAATTCCTTTAAACTGACCCGCAAACTGATTTGATTTATCAAAATAAATTGGCATTCTAGGATCGTTGTATCCTTTTAAAATAGACTCCATATCAGCAGACATTCTGATGTCTAACCATGAACCACTAATTGTGGCGATAGGATTTGTAAAAGTTGGAGATACAATTTTAAACGCGTCTTTCTTTGCAGTAAACACTCCAAACTTATGAGCTACTGCTTTTTCAGCCTGAGCTTTTGCTAAAGCCGGTTTCACTTTTACAATACGCATTGCTAATCTCAGACGTAAAGTATTGGCAAATTTTACCCATGAAGTGTAATTTCCTTCGTAACCAGACAAATCCGCATCTTTAAATACAAAAGGTTCTCCGGCATCTGCTCTTTTCGTTAATTCATCTACAGCAAAGTCTAACTCGCTAAACATCTGGTTGTATACTTCTTCCTGAGAATCATAAGCAATTGGTGCATTTTTACCATATTGCGAATAAATGATAGGCCCAAAAATGTCTGTAATACGATGCATTCCCTCTACTTTCAAAATAAGAGAAAGTGCATAAAAATGGTCAAATTTTCCTTTTGTTTTATTTGCAATATCGTATGCGTTGAACATTACAGTAGGATAAGCATTTGTCCAAATGGCATTGTTCCATCCGTCAATTAAGTCGTAAGTTGTATTGTTACTTCCACCTCTAAAAGGAGTTGGAGTAGCCATATAACCTGACCAAATATCTGCATTTAAATTCTGTTGTAATTGATACTGAGACTCAAGCTGATCCCCTAAAACCTGAATGTTGTTAAACATCGGAGCAAATCCTTTTTTGATGTCATTAAAATCATCCTTTAATTGATCATTGCTGAAACCATTAGGGTTAGTATTAATTTCATCAAAATTACCTGTACAACCTACTGCAGCAAGAAATGACATACAGATAGCTGTTTTTTTTATGTTATTTAGTTTCATTTTTTTTAATTTAGAAAGTTACATTTAAATTAAGACCAATACTTCTGGTAGAAGGTAAACCATAGATATCAATACCTTGTAGTCCCTCTCCTGTACTTAATGCAATGTTTGGATCAAAAGGAGCGTCTTTGTATATAAAGAATAAGTTTCTTGCAATTAATGAAATAGAAGCTGTTTGGAAAACAGGAAGTTTTTTAGGATTGAAAGTGTATCCTACAGAAATCTCTCTTACACTTACATTTGTCGCTTTATACACATATTCACCTGTAATTCCATCTCTACCTCCAACTTTTTTGTAATATTCTTCCGCAGGTATATTAGTTACTACAGTCCCGTCTGGTTTAATTGCATTTACTGGAACTCCTCCTGCGTTTCTGGCATCACCTGTTGCTTTAGAAACTCCGAAGAAATCATTTTGAGCTTCAGTCATACTCATAACATTACCACCAAAACGTCCATCAATTAAAACATTTGCAAAGAAAGAACCAACTTTGAAAGTGTTAGAGAAACCTAACATGAAATCAGGATTTGAATTACCAACTTCAGTAAAACCATCAGTACCTTGAATTTTACCATCTTTATCTAATAAAATTCTACCCTGATCATCTTTTAGGATATTTTTCCCCATGATAACACCAAACGGTCTTCCTTCAATTAAAGAGTATTGGTAGTTATTAACTCCAGGAACAGTCAAATTCACGATTCCTTTAGATGATGCAGGAAGTTCTTTTACTTTATTTTTATTTTGAGAAAAGTTCACAGATGAATCCCATGAGAATTTATCTCCTTTAACAATACCAGCATTTAATACAACTTCAAAACCTTTATTTTCGATACTTCCGGCATTAAATCCATAAAATCTAACCCCCTCAGGGCTTCCGTCCGGCGCAGCAGATTGGAAATATTGATTTTTTGTCGTTGAATTGTAGTATGAAAGCTCAATACCAAATCTGTTGTTAAGGAATCTCCACTCTGTACCAAATTCATACTCTGATTTTAATTCTGGTTTTAAAGTAGTTCCTCTTTGTAATCCAACCTGAGGTTGTGTACTATTATTACCCGGAACATATAAATCTACAGGAGTAGTAACAAAAGCAGCAACGTCATTACCAACCTGAGCATAAGTTGCACGAACTTTTGCAAAACTAATTGACTCCGGCATTTTGAACATCTCGCTAAGTATACCTGTCAAACCTACAGACGGGTAAAAATAAGATCCTTTATTAGTATTCACTAAAGTAGAAGACCAGTCATTTCTAGCTGCAACATCTAAGAATAACATTTCTTTGTACCCCAATGTAGTAGCTGCAAATACAGACTGTATTTCTCTTTTTGAATCAATAGTCTGATAATTTCCTGTATTGTTTACAAAATTGTTAAGTGTAAACCAGTTTGTAATTTTTAATCCGGCACCAATTCCAGAATCTAAAATCGTTCTGTCATTCGTCATCGTATTTGTTATACTTGTACCAATGTTAGCATTAAATGAAAAATCATCACTGAATTTTGTATTGATCGTAGCAATTAAATCTCCATAACGCTGAGTACTTACAGCATCATTACTAATGTATCTACCATTAGCGTGAGAAAGTGTTCCTTGAGTAGTAGCAAAAATTCTCTTTTCAAATCCACTGTCAACTCTGTTATAACTATATCTTGAAGCAATTGTTAACCATTCATTTGCTTTGTATGAAGCTGAAATTGCTCCGTTAAAGAAAGTGTTTGTGTCTTCAGATTTATTTCTGTTAATAGCCCAATATGGGTTTTGCATAATATCTCTGTTCGTCATCCAGTTTTGAGCCATTAAATTTCTGGTCGGATTAAAAACTTCATAATTATTTTTATAATAATTGAAATCATTTCCTCTTGGCATTAAATAAACTCCTGTAAGCGGGTTAAAATAAAGACCATTTACCGGTTTATTTGCAATTGATTGTGTAGTATAATTTCCAGTTACCCCTACTGTAAGTTTATTATCAAAAAACTTTGCCGTTTGACGAATTCCAAAGTTATTTCTCTTAATTCCGTTACCTGGAATAATCCCTGATCCTGATGTATTAGCATAAGTCAATGCTGTAGAAGAATTTTCAGTTGCAGCAGAATATCCTACAGATGTAATCTGAGTAACTCCTGTTTGAAAGAAATCTTTAACATGATCTTTTACGCTTTGCTTCGCTCCCCAAGACTCATCTTCACCTTTTCTTGCAGCATAATCTGTTTGGAACTTTGGTAAATAAGCCGCCGATTCAAAAGTAGTTACAGACGAACCTGAAAAACTTGACTGTCCTGCTTTTCCTTTTTTAGATGAAAGTAAAATTACCCCATTTGCTCCTTGCGATCCATATAATACAGAAGCAGCTGCTCCTTTAAGAACCGTCATTCCATCATAATCATCCGGATTAATTAAAGACACAACATCTCCACCATCACGGTTACCACCATTTAAACTACCAAAAGTATCATTTGGCTGACCTGAACCCGAGTTTAACATCGGAATACCATCAATAACGTACAAAGGCTGGTTGTTTGTTGCTGAAGAGCTTCCACGAATATCTACTTTTGTAGAACCACCGGTACCCGCAGAACTTTTTGTTACAGCAACACCCGCAATTTTACCTGCAATTGTATTGATAACGTTCGCATCTCTTACACGTGTTAGCTCTTCCCCTTTAAGTTCCTGAGCCGCATAAGTTAAAGATTTTCTTGTTTTCTTAATACCTAATGAAGTTACAACAACTTCTGTAAGTGCATTTGATGCCGCTTGTAGCATTTTAACATTAATTGTAGCAGCATCACCTACAACTATTGATTGTGTTTCAAGACCAACATAAGTAAAAACTAAAGTCTGTCCTTTTTGAACTTCAATCGAGTACACCCCGTCAAAATCAGAAGTAGTTCCCTTTTGACCTCCTTGTACTGCAACGGAAGCCCCTGGCAATGGCATTCCATCAGAATCTGTAATCACACCTTTAATATTTTTTACCTGAGCAAGCGAAACCTGCGCCGTAAAAACAATCATAAAGATTAAGAAAATTTTTTTCATGTTAATTTATTTTGTTAGTTATAGGGTAAAATTATTCTTAAGGGATTGTTAAAAAAAATATTTTATACAAACAACATTAAAATTTAAACCAACGACATAAAACAATCAATAATATGCTATTCGAAAACGTTTTCTAGCCATTTTCTGGTAAAATTTTACAACAAAATAAAAATTTACTACAAAAAAAATCACTTTTATTAAACAATCATTTAATAATCATTAACATCTTAAGGTCATTTATAACAAAACTATAGCCAATACTTCAAAATATGCTTTACGAAAACGTTACCTCATTAGAAAAACTCAACACATCTCTTTTTTCATAAAATTTTATTTAAAAGAATTGCGTTTTAAAAAGTAATTGTTTAAAGTTGCATCATATTTAAGCTAAAGAAAATCCCTATTAACTAGTAGCCAAAAGTTGAACGAAATACGAAAATTGAAATTTGACATTAAACTTAAAAATCATGTTTGGTTTTGGAGCTGCTATTTTACTCTTAACTTTTTAAGATGGGGAGCCTACTTTAATGACTACTCCTATTCGTTCAAATCAAACCTGATCGAATTCTCTTTACACATTCCATTAGTCTATTTTAATTTATTTGTACTGGTTCCTCGTCTGGTGCTAAAACAAAAGTACATTCAGTACACCTTTTCGATGGTTGCAAGCCTGTTGGCTATCTATTTAATAAAAACCGGTCTTACCTATTATATTATATCCGAAAATATATGGCCGGAAGCGAACCGTGAATATCACACCTTCGACATTAACCACGTACTGGCAGTCTGCATCGGAGAATTGTATGTTGTTGCCATGGCATCGTCTGTTTACCTAACACTAACCTGGTTGCGAGAACGGGAAAGAAACCGATCATTAAGAGAAAATCAGTTTAAGATCAAACTAAAATATTTGGAAAATCAAATTCAGCCTCATTTCTTTTTTAATACATTGAATAACCTCTATGCTTTGTCACTTGAATCTTCAGATAAAGTTCCGGACGTAATCTTAAAACTGTCCAATTTGATGGAGTATGTTTTGTATGATGTCAAAGGAACTAAATCTGTTCCCTTGATTAAAGAAATTGATTATATTCAAAATTATATCGAAATCGAGAAGTTACGTTTTGAAAATGTTGAAGTTACAATCAACCTGGAATCGAATATCGAGGATATTGTAGTGCCTCCGTTAATCTTTATTTCATTGGTAGAAAATGCCTTTAAACATGGCGGAGTCAATAACAACAACATAAAGATCAAAATCAACTGTAAAGTTATCGACAATAAAATGTTAGATTTTGAAATCTTAAATAATTTTGTAATTTCACAAAATCTTAACTCGAAAGGTGGTATTGGCCTGGCAAATACCAAAAAAAGATTAAAACTGATTTACAAAAACGATTTTAGTCTGAAAAACACAATCAAATTAAATTACTATATAATCCGTTTGCAAATACCTCTTAATAATGAAAATTAAATGTGTGTTGGTTGATGATGAGCCTTTAGCAATCAAAGTCCTGCAAAATTATTTTACCAATTTTACAGATTTTGAAATAATTGGCACATTTAATAATTCTTTGGAAGCGCTTGATTTTATAAACAGTACCACTGTCGATGCTGTATTCTTAGACATCAACATGCCTATGATGACAGGATTCGAACTTATCAGTCTGATCGAAAACAAAACCAAAGTCATTATTACAACTGCCTTTAGAGAATTTGCCGCCGAAAGCTACGACTTGGATGTTCTGGATTATTTAGTAAAACCAATCCCACTGCCAAGATTTATAAAGTGCATTAATAAAATCACCACAGAATACAATTTAAAAAACAATATTAAAGTCGAAACCGTAAAAGGAGACTCTCATATTTTTATTAAAGTCGATAAAAAAATGATGAAAATTAATATTGAAGAAATTCTGTTTGTCGAAGGCATGAAAGAATATATAAAAGTAGTGACTTCGGACAAAACTTATATCACACATAAATCTCTAACTTCTTTATCAGAAGAACTACCGGCTGACCGATTCCTGCGCATTCACAAATCATACGTAATTGCACTCAACAAAGTGAAATCCATCGAGGGTAATCGTATTCAGATACAATCCTACACCATTCCAATTGGAAGAAACTACAGCAAAGAAGTAAAAAACAAAATTCTGGAATAAATTCAGCTTCCTAAATCGTTTTTGTAACTCAGTAAAAACTAACACATTGTTGAAAAAATAATGTCGTTGGTTTAAATTTAACATTATTTGTGGCTTTTTATTTTTTTTTGATACACTTAACAAATATATTTACGGTCTTCAAAAAACAATAAAATAAAAAATTAACCTCTTAAATTATGAGTTCAGAAAATGTTCAAACCAAATGGGGACAGTTTATCTCGTTGATAATTGTTTTCTTCTTTTGGGGTTTTGTTGGTTCTGCCAATGACATCCTGATTCCTGTTTTCAAGAAAGTATTCACCTTATCGCAAGTACAATCACAATTAGTAGCCTGGGCTTTTTATGCGGCGTACTTCGTAGGATCATTGATTTTCTTTCTGGTATCCCTAAAATTAGATGTTCTCCAAAAATTTGGATACAAAAAAACACTTTCTGCCGGTTTACTCTTATCTGCCGTTGGATCATTTTTATTCGTTCCCGCTGCATCAATGGAAAGCTTTCCTTTCTTCTTAACTGCTTTATTTACAGTAGGATTAGGATTCTCCATCCAGCAAATTGTTGCCAATCCTCTTGCCATTAAAATGGGAAGCCCTACAACAGGTGCACACCGTTTGACTTTAGCAGGCGGGATTAACTCTTTCGGGACTACAATTGGCGCTATCTTACTGGGAATCGCTTTATTCGGAATGGGAGACAACAAAAAAACAGCTCTTTCTTTAGAGGACATTAAACTGCCTTTTATTATTCTTGGACTTGCTTTTATCATAGTAGCCGTTTTCATGAACTTCTCCAAAATTGAAGATCCTGCAAAAGAAGACGAAGAAGAAGTTAAAGTAGCTCACGAAAAATTCAACATACTAGACTACCCACAGCTTTACCTGGGAATGTTAGGGATCTTTATCTACGTAGGTACAGAGGTAACCATTATCAGTAACCTTCCTGCTTTATTACACACACATGAATTTGGCAACATTCTGGAAGATGCTATTGCCCCATTTATAGCTCTTTACTGGGGAAGTTTAATGATCGGCCGCTGGAATGGCGGGGTTAACGTTTTCAACACTTCAAACTTAGTAAATACAGCTCTTAAATTTATTGTTCCGGCAGCCGCTTTCGGAGTAATCATTGGAGCTAATGTTTTTGCAGCGCATGACGTATCTTCTTTCTACATTTACCCAATCTGGATTTTATTATTTATAGCAGTAAGTTTTGTTGGAGGTAAAAATGCCGGTAAAACATTAATGCTTTTCGGAATTTCCGGTGTATTGATGATGTTGGCCGGATTGGTTTGGCCAGATCCGCAAATTGCTAAATTCTTCTTTATTTCAGGAGGTTTATTCTTATCTATCATGTGGCCGTCTATTTTCGATTTAGCGATTGCCGGTTTAGGTAAAAACACTGGAAAAGCATCTTCATTCTTAATCATGATGATTCTTGGAGGCGGAGTTATTCCTTTAATTCAGGGAAGCATCTGTGATATTGACCTTACAAATCCAAACGGAATTTTTGGAATTACATGGACGCACTTCTCCTACATCGTTCCTCTTCTTGGTTTTGCTTATTTAGGATTCTACGGTTTCTATTGCCCTAAAATTTTAAAACAACAAGGAATCAACCACGTTGAAGGTGGTGGCGGAGGTCACTAAACTGAGTAAAATTTTAAATTTCAAATCTCAAATTCCAAACCTTTAGTGAGCGTTTGGAATTTGAGATTTGTTTTTTTTTAGTACTACTTCCCTATACACAACAAACCGGACAGGTTTTTGAAACCTGTTCGGTTTTCATAAAAAAAGCGCCATCTTTCTATTGAAAAATGGCGTTTTTAAGTTTTTATTAGCTAAGGACTACTTGTTTCCTTTTTCGAAATCAGCTACAAACTGAGCCAATCCAATATCTGTTAACGGGTGTTTCAACAATCCGTAAATTGCAGAAAGAGGCCCTGTCATTACATCAGCACCAATTTTAGCACAGTTTACAATGTGCATAGTGTGACGCACAGAAGCTGCTAAAATTTGAGTTTCGTAACCGTAGTTATCATATACCAATCTAATCTCTTCGATTAAATTCAATCCGTCAGTTGAAACATCATCTAAACGTCCCACAAACGGAGATACATAAGTTGCTCCAGCCTTTGCAGCCAGAATAGCTTGTCCTACTGAAAACACAAGAGTTACATTCGTTTTAATTCCTTTATCAGAAAAATATTTTGCCGCCATAACCCCCTCTTTCGTCATAGGCAATTTTACCACGATTTGGTCATGCAATTCAGCCAGCTCCTCACCTTCCTTAACCATTCCGTCAAAATCCAGCGCATTTACTTCAGCACTTACATCTCCTTCAACCAAATTACAGATATCAACATAGTGCTTCAAAATGTTGTTTTTTCCGGTAATTCCTTCTTTAGCCATCAATGATGGGTTAGTGGTTACACCATCCAAAACTCCTAAAGCCTGTGCTTCTTTAATCTGAGCTAAATTAGCCGTGTCAATAAAAAATTTCATAATCTATTTATATTTAATTGTGTGTTTAAAAATTTCGTGCAAAATTACAACTTATAATGATTCATCAGCATTTTTTCATAAACTTTATCCGGTAAGGCACGTTTTAAAACAATCGAGAACTTCTGCATAAAAGCCCCTACTTTATAATGTACTTTTGGTTTTTCCTGTTGGATGATTTTATAAACAGCTTCGGCCATTTCATTCGGATTCCCTCCTGCATCAACATGTTCGTTCATCGTTGCAAGAATATCGCCATACACTTTTTCGTAAGCTGAACCTTTCACCACCGGCGCATGATAACGACCTGCAGCAATATTTGTAGCAAAATCACCCGGTGCCACATTTGTAATTTCAATTCCAAACGACTTCACCTCCATACGTAAAGCTTCGGTAATTAATTCTAAAGCTCCTTTTGAAGCCGAATATACACTACGATACGGCAATCCCATATAACCTGCAATCGAAGTTACATTGATAATCAAACCCGATTTTTGCTTTCGCATTTGAGGCAAAACCGCTTTCATCACTTCAATTGGTCCAAAAAAATTGGTTTCAAAATTATTTTTGATTTCCTCCGTCGGAATCTCCTCTAAAGGTCCGGTAATTCCAACCCCGGCATTATTAATTACAACATCCAGTCTTCCGGAAGCTGCAATAATATAGTCCACTGCCGACTTTATAGAATCTGTATTACGAACGTCTAAAGCGACCAAAGGAAAGACAGAGTTTTGTACCTTTTCAGGATTACGGCTTGTTCCGTAGACCACGAAACCTCTTTGATGTAAATACTCTCCAATCGACTTTCCAATTCCTGAAGATCCGCCGGTAATTAAAACAACTTTACTCATTTTTATATTTATATGTGAGATGCAAAATGTGAGATGTAAAATGGTATACATTATAGGTTATATCTTATATGTAAAATGCCTAAGTGAAACGCCTTTCTACAGTCGAAAGGCCATGAGAGTTAAAAAACATCAAACTTTTCGCATATAACATTTCACTTTTCACATCTCACATTTTACATCTAACTTTCAAAAGGGTCAAAAATAAAAAAATCCTCCATAAGGAAGACTACTTTTAAATTAATTCTAAAAAAAAATCCCGAAAGATCGGGAACTAAAAAAAAAAAAAAATGGCAAGCGACCTACATCGCACCGCTCAACCACGTACCCTTGCTATGTTCCCATCCTGGGGGAGTCTGCAGGAGCTGGTCGTGTAGGACTTGCCGGTGCAAATATACAATCTTTTTATATTTTTGCAAGAGCTTTGCTGCTATAAAATTATCATCGTATATTGGCTTATTCAAATTTTAAACTATGAAAAATTATAACTTCCTAACTCTCATTTTATTAGGAATCACATTAATTGGATGTGGAGATACAAAAAAAGGTGAAAATTCTTTGTTTACGATCGATGATTCGGCTTTTCCGGCACATTTTTTACCTCAGGAAGCCATTTCGATCGGTGTTTTAAACCCAAATTCGAAAGAAATCGACAGCATTGCTTACTTTGTAAACGATAAAAAAGTGGGAAGCACTAAAGGTGCGGAAAAATTCAAATTTGAATTAAAAGAACAAAGATTAGGATATCAGTACCTAAAAGCTACCGTTTATTTTGGATCGGATTTCTCAGACGCTACTAAACGCGTGGAACTGGTTTCTAACATCGAACCTAAATTATTAAAATACAAAGTAATCAACACCTATCCACACGACAAACAATCTTTTACTGAAGGATTGGAGTTTTACAAAGACACTTTGTACGAAAGTACCGGTCAGGAAGGAGCTTCTTACTTAAGAAAATACGATTATAAAACCGGAAAAGTTTTCAAACAAATTGATTTAGATAAAAAATACTTTGGAGAAGGAATTACGTTCATCAATGGCAAATTATTTCAGCTGACCTGGCAAAACAAAACAGGTTTCATCTATAATGCCAACACTTTAAAACTGGAGAAAACTTTTGCTTACGAGAAAGATATCGAAGGCTGGGGAATGACGAATGATGGGAAATATATTTATCAAACGGACAAAACAGAAAAAATCTGGAAAATGGACCCTGCAACACAAAAAATGACAGATTACGTCAACGTATACTCAGGAACTTCAAAAATTAAAGCCATTAATGAATTGGAATGGATCAATGGAAAAATCTATACCAACGTTTGGTTTAAGGATGCTATTGCTGTTGTAAACCCTGCTTCCGGAGCCGTTGAAGGAATTCTGGACATGTCAGGATTACGTAAACTTATGACAGACATTACCAAAGATGACGTTTTAAACGGAATTGCTTACAACCCAAAAACTAAAACTATTTTTGTTACCGGTAAAAACTGGAGCAAAATGTTCGAAATTACCGTTTCAGAATAAGACAATAAGAACAAATTTTTAAACACAGATTTCACGAATTTCACTAATCTATTGTGTGATAATTGTGAAATTTGTGCTTTTTACTTTATCCCTCAAAATAATGACGACTCTTATCACAAACATAAAAGAACTGCTTCAGGTTCGTGAAACTTCAATAGCCAAAGTATCAGGAGCAGAAATGGCAATACTTCCAACGCTGAAAAATGCCTATTTAATTCTAAAAGACGATCTGATTCAGGATTACGGCCTGATGGAAAATCTTCCGGAAACCAATGCCGATCTGACAATAGATGCAACTGGACGAGTTGTATTGCCTACTTGGTGCGACAGTCATACCCACATTGTATACGCAGGTAATCGCGAGCAGGAATTTGTAGACCGAATCAATGGATTTTCGTATGAAGAAATTGCAAATCGTGGTGGCGGAATTCTGAACTCGGCTAAAAAACTCAATGAAACCACTGAAGAGGAAATCTACGAACAATCGAAACTTCGTTTAGAAGAAGTCATGCATTTGGGAACCGGAGCTGTAGAAATTAAATCGGGTTACGGACTAACTGTCGAAAGTGAGCTCAAAATGCTTCGCGTAATTCAAAAATTAGCTCAGAATTATCCAATTGCCATAAAAGCAACGTTTCTAGGAGCACATGCCTTCCCTTTACACTACAAAGAAAACAAAGCGGGTTATATTGATGAAATCATCACCAAAATGCTGCCTGAAATTGCCAAAAATAAACTGGCTGATTATGTAGATGCCTTTTGTGAAACCGGCTATTTCTCTGTTGAAGAAACCGAAAAAATCATGGAGGCCGGAATTCAATTTGGATTAAAACCTAAAATTCATGTCAACCAATTCAATTCTATTGGCGGAATACAGGCTGGAATCAAATACAACGCCCTTTCAGTGGATCATCTTGAAATTATGAACCCGGAAGACATTGAGGCTTTAAAAAACACCGAAACGATGCCTGTTGCTTTACCATCCTGTTCTTATTTTTTAAGCATTCCTTACACTCCGGCTCGTGAAATGATAAAAGCTGGCCTGCCAATTGCGCTGGCTACAGACTTTAACCCTGGCTCTACTCCATCCGGAAACATGAACTTTGTCGTTGCAACAGCTTGTATTAAAATGAAAATGACTCCCGAAGAAGCTATAAATGCCGCCACCATAAATGGTGCCTACGCGATGGGAATTTCTGAAACACATGGAAGTATAACCAAAGGCAAAAAAGCCAATCTGATCCTTACAAAACCCGTTTCCTCTTACTATCAAATTCCTTATGCTTTTGGAAGCAATCTAATCGAAAGTGTTTTTCTTGAAGGAAAAATTCTAAAATAATAAAGTATAAAAAAAGGTCTGTGAAAAATCACAGACCTTTTTTACTTTTAGTGGTATTTGTCCTAAACGGCGTATTATCTTAAAGTAAAACTAGTTTTAGAAACTAATTCGTCATTGTCAAAAACGTTAATAAAGTAAGTTCCTTTTTCGAAATCTTTACCAATTAAATCTTCTGAAACGTTTACTGTTTTATTTTCATATTTAACAGTAGTTTTAAAACTGTACGTTAAAGTATTGTCTCCAAAACTTTCTGTTCTCTTTTCTCCTAAAACATTGTTTTTAGAGTCAATAACCTGAACATAATACGTTTTATCTCCTGATTTTGCGATTTGATTTTCAGCAATTGTAAAGCTTACTTTCAATACATCAGCACGGCTTGCTTTATCAGTTTCAATTTGTTTACCCGAACTTCTTACTTTGTAAGCAATTGTTTTAGTATTCAATACTGATAATTTAGCTCCTTTTTCAACTGTTTTAGCTAATTCTTCGTTCTGACCAACCAAAACTTCATTGTATTTTTTAGACTCTCCTAAAACTACAATTGTACTGTCTCTTTGAACTGTTAAAACACCATTTTGTTTTTTCAACTCATCGTTTTCAGCAACTAAAGTTTTCATTTTACCTTGCATTGCCTGAACTTGTGATCTGTACTTAGACACATCTCCTTTAGATTTATTTAAATCATCCATCAGAGCGACTACTTTATCTCTTTCCTGAATTAACTCATCAGACATTGAAGTATTCTCAGCAATTGCAGCATCGTAAGTTGCTTTTAATTCCTGTAAATCTTTCATAACAGATTCTTTTTCTGTCATTGTCGTGGTAAGTTCAGTCTTAACTACATCTGTATCAGATGATAATTTAAAAATATACACTAAGCTACCAATCAGTAGGACTGCTAAAACTGCGATTACCGCCTTTAGACTTGAGTTGTTGTTCTTTGGGTTTTCCATATTTAAAAAATTTTCTTTAAAACAAATTTAAGAATTAATATAAAGGTATTAACGTAAGTTTCTACAATTATATTATTTTTGAAAAATTTTTTTTTTCATGGAGAAACTAATTCCTTTTACTGTTAATGATTTAGCAAAAATTACCAATCACAGAAGTGGTGAAATAAAATTCGGAGAGAAAATGATCGTCATTCCTAAAGGAGTTGACAAGATCCAGTTTCTTAAAGAAAGTGAAGCTAAATATGTCCTTTTCGGAATTCCTGAAGATATTGGCGTACGTGCCAATTATGGCAGACCGGGAGCAGCATCGGCATGGGAAAGTGCCATGAAAAGTATTGCTAACATTCAGCACAATCGTTTTTCTAAAGGCAGTCAGATTATCGTTTTAGGACAGTTGGATGTTGCTACGGAAATGCGCGATGTCAAAGATCTTGACTTCAATGATATCGACGACCGATCAAAGCTTAGTCAGTTAGTCGAAAAAATAGACAAAGAGGTTTCACACATTATCTTTACCCTCATAAAAGCAGGAAAAACACCTATCATTATTGGAGGCGGACACAACAATGCTTACGGAAATATAAAGGGATCGGCTTTAGCCAAAGGAAAACCAATTAACGCTATCAATTTTGATGCGCATTCTGATTTTAGAATTCTTGAAGGACGTCACAGTGGTAACGGTTTTTCGTATGCCTACGAAGAAGGTTTCTTAAAAAAATACTTCATTTTTGGTCTGCACGAAAACTATACTTCTAAAAGCGTTTTAGATATTATCAAAAAACTCGAAGACCGTGTTCGTTATAATACGTATGACAGCGTCGGCATTCGCAGGGAAAAAGATTTTGACAGAGAAATGGCTCTGGCTTTAGAATTCATCAGAACAGATTCTTTCGGAATCGAAATCGATTTGGATGCTCTTCCAAACATTGCCAGCAGCGCTATGACCATCAGTGGCTTTTCGGTAGAACAAGTACGTCAGTTTATTTCCTTTTTCGGACAGCATAAAAACGCGACCTATCTGCATATTTGTGAAGGCGCTCCTGATTTAGCCGATTCTCCAAACAACAATTTAATTGGCAAGCTAATAGGTTATTTAGTAACTGATTTTATTAAAGCGAATAACGAAAAAATCTAATCTCAACTGAAACTTTTATAATCAAAAAAAATAGGCATTTGCCAAATAAAGCAATATTCAAATAAAGGATTAAACGAATAAACCTATCTTTGTACTGAATTTTAGTACTTAAAACTAAATTCTTAATAAGTTAAGATATGTTATTCGAAGATCTGTCACTCTCAAAAAGTATACAAAAAGCCGTATTTGAAGAAGGTTACTTAAATCCTACCCCAATTCAGGAACAATCGATCCCGATCGTTTTGTCAGGAAGAGATTTAATTGGCTGTGCACAAACCGGTACCGGAAAAACAGCAGCATTTGCTATTCCAATCATACATCAATTACACCGAATTGTAGGCTCATCCAAAAAAGCCAAACAAGTCCGTGCTCTTATAGTTACTCCTACACGCGAATTAGCGGTTCAGATTGGACAAAGTTTTGACACTTATGCCAAATATACCAACTTGACACAATTGACCATTTTTGGAGGGGTTTCACAAAATCCTCAGGTAGACGCTCTAAAAAATGGAATTGACATTTTAGTTGCAACCCCAGGCCGTTTGCTTGATTTACACAAACAGGGATTCCTGAATCTTGATCATTTACACACTTTAGTTCTGGATGAAGCCGATCAGATGCTGGACATGGGTTTTATCAATGATGTCAAAAAAATTGTAAAACTGACTCCTAAAAACAGGCAAACTTTATTGTTCTCTGCCACCATGCCGCTTGCCATCCGCGAACTGGCTGAAATGTTTTTGAAAGACCCTGAAAAAGTAGAAGTTTCACCTGTTTCATCAACAGCTGAAACGGTTGAGCAGCGCATTTACTTTGTAGAAAAAACAGAGAAAAGAAATTTATTGTATCATTTAATCAAAAATGAAAATCTGTCTAATGTTCTGGTTTTTTCAAGAACCAAACATGGTGCTGACAATGTGGTAAAAGCGCTTCGCAAAAAAGACATTCCTGCCGAGGCTATTCACGGAGATAAATCTCAAAATGCCAGACAGCGTGTTTTAGATGCGTTTAAAAACAAAGAAGTTGGTGTGCTTGTTGCGACAGATATTGCTGCAAGAGGAATCGATATTGACCAATTGCCTTTTGTTATTAATTTTGATTTGCCTAACATTCCGGAGACTTATGTGCACAGAATTGGACGTACGGGTCGTGCCGGAAACGGAGGAATTGCCATTTCATTTTGCGGAAAAGACGAGCAGCCTTACTGGAAAGATATTCAAAAATTAATAAAGGTAGATGTAAAAACCATTACCGATCATCCTTACCCATGGCATTCGGGAAGTCCGGGAGCGACGGATGAAAAACCCAGAAACTCAAACCGAAGCGGTGGTGCTCATAAATCAAGAAAATCAAATGCTTCTAAACAAAATAAAAAACGCTGGTACTAACCGGCGTTTTTTGTTTCCAATATTAAGTAATTCATTATTTTAAAAAGTCGCACCGGTTCAAACGGCTTAATAATAATATCATTTATTCCGGAAGAAATCGCTTCATCTGTAATCTCATCTTTATCAAAAGCGGTAAGCGCTATAACAGGAGTTTTAAGCCCCTTTGAACGAATCCTTCTCGTGGTTTCAAAACCATTCATCAAAGGCATGTTAATATCCATTAAAATCAGGTCAAAATTTTCGTCCTCCAGCATTTTTAAAGCCGCAAAACCATCATCAACTACTTTACAGACATAATTGTGTTTTTCGATAATTTTTTTCGTAACCAGCTGATTGATGAGATTATCTTCTACAATTAAAATCTTATACACCTCATTCGAACTCAGATCAACCTCTATTTCTTCAATAATCAGTTTTGTTTTTTGAGGATCGAATTCAAACGGAATGGTAAAGGAAAATGAAGTTCCAAAACCTACTTCGCTTTTCAAATCGATCGTGCTGCCAAATAGCCCCAACAATCGCTTTACAATACTCAATCCTAAGCCTGTTCCCTGATAATCTTCATCTTTTCTTCCAACCTGTACGAATTTTTCAAAAATTTTATCCTGATCTACAGCGGCTATTCCTACTCCGTTATCTTTTACCCAAAAATCCAGAAAATACATCTTTCCTTCAAAACGATTGAGTTTTACGATAATTTCAACTTCGCCGTCTTTCGTAAACTTAAGCGCATTACTAACCAAATTCATCAAAATCTGAGCAAGTCGCAACTTATCACCAATCAGATACTCAGGAATGCAGGGATCAATAGAAACATTGATTTTATCATTGTTCTTTTGCGATAAAAAGGACAGCGAATTTTTAATCATCATGATTTCATCTGAAATATTGAATGTCATATTTTCTAAAACCACTTTATTTTCTTCAATCTTATTAATCTGAAGAATATCATTTACCAATGACAATAAATAACGGGCTGAGAATTTCAGCGAACTCAAATGCTGGCTTCTGGACAGTTCTTTGTGTTCTTCCAGCAGCATATTGGTGATTCCAACCACTCCGTACAGTGGCGTACGCAATTCATGGCTTATGGTCGAAATAAACTGAGTCTTCAATAACGAGGCTTCTTCTGCAATTTCTTTTGCTTCTAAAAGCTCTGCATTGTGTTTTTTCTTAAATCTGATATTTTTAATCAGAGTAATAATGAGCACTAAAAGAATCAGAGAAATCAGAACAAATAAAACCACAATAATCCTTGATTTTTTAAGACTTTGATACTGTGAATCTTTCTCACTTTCAATCTTATCAATCTGTCGTTTGTACTCGTCTAATTCTAAATTAAAACCGGCAATAGAGGCTTTTTTAAGTTTTTCCTCATTGTACAATTCTTCCGTAATCTTATTGTATGAAGCCAGATTCTCATAAGCCTCTTCATACTTCCCTATTTTATTTAGAAACTTAGAATACTCCTGATGCGCATAGGACAAATCCGATCTTTCCTCACTGTTTTTACCCGCCTGAATTGCTTTTAGAAAAAAAACATTGGCCAGCTCATAATCATTATGATAACTCGAATACATCCCGTTTAGCATGTTTACCACAATTTCTGTGGACTCGTCACCATATTTACTCTTGTTGCCGTTGACAAATTTTAGAAATGGATATCCTTCTCTAAACTTTCCAATATCAAAATAGGCCCATGCAATATTTACGTTTGTAAAATACACCTGTGGCATCTCGTTTAATTTTAAACTATAGGCTATGGATTTTTTGTAATAATTAATTCCCCGGTTGAATTGCTTTTTTTCAAAACAATAAATATTACCAAGGTTATTATGAAGACTGTATTTTAAGGAATCATTATTGGTTTTACCGGCGTAAAATAATCCTTTTTTGTAGAAGAAAATAGCTTTGTCAAATTCCGACAATTCGTTGTAATTCCCGGCAATTATTTTATAGGATTTTGCTATTAAATCATTATTCTTAGCTGCGGTAGCGTAGTTTAATGCAATTCGCGAAGTGATGAGTGACTTTTCAAAATTTGATTTCTTGTAGTCTTCCCAGGCCTCTTTAACCAGCTTACTGATCTTTGCCTCGGGCACCGTTTCTGACTGCTCAATGGCCGAATTGGCAAAACAATTCAGACACACCAGTAGCAGTAAAAGAATCCTTATTCGGGGCATAAACAGGCTAATTTGACCAAATATACATCAAAAATAAAAAAAAGCTGTATTTCTATTAAAAATACAGCTTCTTTTTTATTTGGAATTTAAAACTTTTCAAAGTTTTTTCTTACCCGAATGAAAATAATTATAAGTTTTCGGAAGCAATTTCAGGATCTTTATCATCCTCCCATTGTCCCACAACTGATGTTGCCAGAGCATTTCCTAAAACGTTCGTAGCACTTCTGAACATATCGCAGAAGTGATCGATTGGCAGAATTAATGCAATTCCTTCAACCGGTATATCAAACATACCGCAAGTTGCCGCAACTACAACCAAACTCGCTCTTGGCACACCTGCAATACCTTTACTGGTCAACATTAAAACCAAAAGCATCACCATTTGAGTCCCTAAATCCAGATGTACTCCATAAAACTGAGCAATAAAAATACTCGCAAAAGTCATGTACATCATACTTCCGTCGAGGTTAAACGAATACCCAAGCGGCAACATAAAAGATACAATTTTATCTTTAACTCCAAAATCTTCCAATTCCTCGGTTAATTTTGGAAAAACAGCTTCACTACTGGTTGTTCCAAAAGCAATCGCCAATGGCCCTGTAATACGCTTTAAAAGCTCGTTCATTCTTCCCTTCAGGAAAAGATACCCTACTGCAATTAAAACCACCCATAAAGTTCCGATTCCAATTAAAAATGATCCAAAGAATTTAAAATAGGTAATCACCAACTCTTCTGCATCCCTTATGGCGAATACTCCTGCAATGGCTCCGAAAACTCCAATTGGAGCAAAGTTCATTACATAGTTTACCATTTTTAAAACGATATGTGACGCTTTATCCAAAGCATTAATCACTGGTTTTACTGTACTTCCCAAAGAGGCAGCGGCCAATCCAAAGAAGATAGAGAATATTACAATCTGTAAAATTTCATTGGTAGCCATTGCTTCAAAGATACTTTTAGGGACAATGTGTTCTACAAAATTTTCAACAGATAATGTTTTTGTTTTAGCCGTTACTTCCGAAGCTGCAGCCATATCAACGTGATCCAGTTTTAAACCTACACCCGGCTCCAGAATGTTTACATAAAACAATCCAATCAATAAGGATATAAAAGAAGCAGTAAAAAACCATCCAAGGGCTTTTCCTCCAATTCTTCCCACAGTTTTGATATCTCCAAGTTTTGCGATACCTACAACTAAAGTGGTAAATACTAGTGGAGAAATAATCATCTGCACCAATCTGATAAAGATCGTTGCAAGCATTTTTATTTTATTGCTGAAAGATTGTGCTGCCTCAGGCGAAATCGAATTGTGTAAAATTATTCCCAAAGCGGCTCCAAGAACCATTGCAATAATAATCTGCCCTGTTAATCCTTTAAGAAAAGATTTCTTTTTAGTTTCTGTAACTTCTTGCATTAATTTGTTTGTTTTAAATTAAAATGTTAAAACCCTCACTGTCTTAACTTTTATAAATATGTTTTGTTGATTAGATAAAAATCAGCCAAAACAATCGCTGCCATTGCTTCAACAATTGGCACTGCGCGAGGCACTACACACGGATCATGACGGCCTTTACCGGTCATAGGTGTAATATTTCCTTTATTGTCTAATGAATCCTGAGTCTGCATGATAGTCGCAACAGGTTTGAAGGCTACTCTGAAATAAATATCCATACCGTTGCTAATTCCACCCTGAATTCCTCCGGAAAGATTTGTTTTTGTAGTTCCGTCAGGATTGTATAAATCGTTGTGTTCGCTTCCTTTCATCTCAGAACCTGAAAATCCGCTTCCGTATTCAAAACCTTTAACCGCATTGATAGAAAGCATTGCTTTTCCTAATTCAGCATGCAGTTTATCAAAAACCGGTTCTCCTAATCCAACCGGCACATTTTGAATAACACAGGAAACTACACCTCCAACGGTATCTCCTTGTTTGCGGATATCACGAATATATTCTTCCATAATCGCTGCCGATTTTTCATCCGGACAACGAACAGGATTACTCTCTATTTTAGAAAAATCCAAATCCTGATAAGGTGTATCTAAATGAATTGGACCAACCGAAGAAACATAGGCATTAATTTTTATTTCGGGAAGCATTTGTTTTGCTATCGCTCCCGCAACTACTCTGCTTGCCGTTTCTCTTGCAGAACTTCTTCCACCGCCTCGGTAGTCACGAAAACCATACTTCTGATCGTAGACATAATCAGCATGACTAGGTCTGTAGTTGTCTTTGATGTGCGAGTAATCGTCTGATTTTTGATTGGTATTCGGAATAATAAAACCAATAGGCGTTCCGGTAGTTTTACCTTCAAAAATACCCGATAAAAACTGAACTGCATCCGGTTCTTTACGTTGTGTTACAATTGCCGATTGTCCGGGCTTTCTTCTGGACATTTCAACTTCAATTGCATCTAAATCAAGTTCAATTCCTGATGGACAACCATCTATAATTCCGCCTAAAGCTTCACCATGAGATTCTCCAAATGTGGTAACTTTATATAAATTGCCGTAGCTATTTCCTGCCATTGTAATTAGTTTTGAGCAAATGTAAGTTTTATGAATTAAATTAAAAAATTTAAAATTGGTATTATTAAGCAAAGGTTAAGGGGATTAAAAATCACAATTTATTAAAATTGCAGCCAAATTGGTAACCATTTCATAAAACTTCTCTCACAAGAGTTTCTTTCATTTGTTAAACTTCAAAAAAAGAAAAATTGAAAAAACGAAATGTTGAATTGGTCATTATATCAGATGTCCATTTAGGAACTTACGGAAGTCACGCTAAAGAACTAAACAACTATTTATCAAGCATAAAGCCTAAAACATTAGTCCTGAACGGCGACATTATTGACGCCTGGCAGTTTAGAAAATCATACTTTCCAAAAGCACATTTAAGAGTCATTCAGCGTATTATCGGCATGGCTTCTAAAGGAACGAAAGTATATTACATCACTGGAAACCATGATGAAATTCTTCGAAAATTCAGTGATATGAATATGGGAAATTTTGCCCTGGTCGATAAATTAGTACTGGAACTGGACGATAAAAAAGCATGGATTTTCCATGGAGATGTTTTTGATGCTTCTGTGCAACACTCTAAATGGATCGCAAAACTAGGAGGATTAGGATACGATTACCTGATTCTAAGCAATCGATTTGCTAACTGGTGCCTTGCAAAACTGGGACGCGAACCTTACTCCTTCTCTAAAAAGATAAAAGCCAGTGTGAAAAAAGCGGTTAAATTTATCTCTGATTTCGAAACTACTGCTACTGATCTGGCCATTGAAAAAAAATACGATTACGTCATCTGCGGGCACATACACGAACCGAAAATCGTCACCAAAGAAAACAAACACGGATCAACTTTATACCTTAATTCAGGAGATTGGGTTGAAAATCTTACCGCATTGGAATACCATAAAAAGCGATGGAAATTATACTCCTATGCCGAAAGTAATTTTACCGAGGAAGAAAATCTTTTTGAAATGGAGGACACACTAAGTTCGCAGTTAATTTCTACCATCATTCTAAACAAATAAACTTCTAAACACACTTGCCTATCACAAAAAACTACTTTCAACCTCCTTTTTAGTTTCTAAAAAATGTGAATTATATAACAATTTTTAATAATCCTATACGTTTCAAAATTATAGTGAGGATTAAATTTGACAAAAATTAATAACCATTTTTTATGAAAAAAATCATTTTATCTGCCCTAATGCTATTAGGCTTAGCGTTTACGGCACAATCACAAGAAATTTCGAAACATGCCCTTGGTATCCGCTTAGGAGATAATAACGGTTTTGGAGGAGAAGTATCTTATCAGTTAGGATTAAACCAAAAAAACAGACTGGAATTTGATTTAGGATGGAGAAACAGCAGCAACGTTGATGCTATTAAAGGAGTAGCGCTTTATCAATGGGTTTGGAATATTGATGGCGGTTTCAACTGGTATGCTGGTGTTGGTGGAGGTCTTGCAACCTGGAATCACGACTACTATACCAACAACAACAGATACAAAGACAACGGAACGTATGTTTTCGCGGCCGGTGATATTGGTATAGAATACAGATTTAAAGAAGCACCTATTACTTTATCATTAGACGCGAGACCTGAAATTGGTTCCGGATATTATGACGATGACAATTTTGGATTTGACGTTGGTTTAGGAGTGAAATTCAGATTCTAATTAAAGACAAAAATAATTATAAAAAGAAACCTGTCGTTTTTAACGCGACAGGTTTCTTTTTATGTTTTAAAATGTAAAACGGTTACAGGGCTTCGGGCTTCGGGCTTCGACTTCGCTCAGCCTGACAGTGTTCAGTCTGACTTCGCTTAGTCTGACAGTGCTCAGCCTCACAATCGGAAGAAAATCGCAACTCACAACTCACAACTCACAACTCACTTCACGATAATCTCTTTCTTAGAATGTACTTTGATTACAGTGTACGGATATGTAATAGCCTGTGTTACCATAGCATCTGCAGCGGGATTATTTTCTTTAACAGTGATGATGATATTTTTATCTGTTTCTTCCACTTTTTCAACACCGATAGAATAACCACCAGTATTCTTTTCTCCCATATTCAGAATTACATAATTTGAATTACTGATATCGTCCTGTTTCATTTTTGCTTTCAGATGAGGATCATTTTCCAGCATTCTGATTTCGTTAGGTTCCGTCAGAATTTCAAAAAACTTGATATTACCTCCTCCGTCAGATTGCTCTGTGAGAACTTCGTACAAAATTTTAGAACTTCCGTCAGAGTTTTTCTTAACCCCGCAAGAAACTAAAACCAGAATCACCAGTACCGAAATTACTTTTTTCATTTACGTTAACTTTTAAGATTATTGTTTCTCGTGTTTCTCATGCTTATAATCATCAATCGCCCTTTGATACAACGCCTCATATTTAGGCAATATTGTTTTGATATCAAACTTACGAGCAACCTCTAATGCATTTGCTTTAAACTGATTCAAAACGTTGTCATCTTTTAGTATTTTAATCGCATTGGCAGCCATTTCTTCAACATTACCCACATTGCTCAAATATCCTGAAAAACCATCAAAATTAACCTCCGGCAAACCACCTGAGTTACTCGAAATTACCGGAACCCCACTTGACATAGCCTCTAAGGCTGCCAAACCGAAACTCTCTGTTTCTGATGGAAGCAGGAATAAATCAGTAAAACATAAAATTTTATCAATCTCGTTACTATTTCCGAAGAAAATCACTTTGTCGTAAATACCTAGTTCCATGCATAAAATTTCAGCTTTTTCTTTTTCCGGACCATCTCCTACCATCATCAGCTTAGACGGAATTTCTTTCTGAATATTATAGAAAATCTTAATGATATCCGGAATTCTCTTCACTTTTCTAAAGTTACTAATGTGCGTGATAATACGCTCGTCCTCCTTCGCCATAACATAACGATGACAAGGGGCATGAGGATCTTTTCTAACTTTATCCAATTCAATAAAATTAGGAATGACCTTAATTTTATTCTTGATTTTAAAGAGTTTCAAAGTATCATCTTTCAGACTCTGAGAAACTGAAGTCACATAATCTGATTTATTGATGCTAAAAGTCACCGCAGGTTTATAAAAAGGGTGATTCCCCACCAATGTAATATCTGTTCCGTGAAGTGTGGTAATCATCGGGAGATTAATTCCTTCATTTTTCAGCATTTGCTTCGCCATATAGCCCGCATATGCATGAGGGATGGCATAATGCACGTGAAGTACTTCTATTTTATACAATTTTACCATATCAACCAATTTACTGGACAGTGCCAATTCATAAGGCTGATAGTGAAAAAGAGGATATTCAGGAACGTTTACTTCGTGATAATGAACATTAGGGTTTAAAAGCGCCAACCGAACCGGCTGACTGTAGGTAATAAAGTGGATTTCGTGTCCGCGTCTGGCTAATTCAAGGCCTAATTCCGTAGCAACTACACCACTACCACCAAATGTCGGATAACAAACTATTGCTATTTTCATGTATTAAGTTTAGTAACTACGAAAGTACTTAAAAATAGCTTTTAATTGTTCTTTTAAAATGTTAGATTTTTGTGAATAATAAGCTTCAGTTTCTTCGATTCAAACCGGATAGATTTTTGAAACCTCAGAGGTTATAACAACAAAAAAACTATTTATTCAAACCTGACAATTTTTAAAAACCTGTCGGGTTTATAAAAAAATAAAGAAAGGCGTAAAATATAAATTTTACGCCTTTCTTTTATTCGAAATATTCTTTTAGAAAAATCTGCTGTGCCAGCTATCGGCAGCAGGAACTTCCCATGATTCGTTAAATTCTTCAATATTATTCACAAGATTATTAAAAACAATCGTGTTCTCGGATACTGATTTATCTTTAACCATCTTCTTGAAATCGATTAAAGGTTTGTGCGCAATATGCTCACCCAGCTTAAAAGTTACGTTCATTTTGTCTAACAAATCAACGTTGTACTTTTTCTCTAAACTTTGGATAAACTCCACCGAACTATCAATTGAACAGCCTGTTGCTGCCTGTACTTCCTGATTTACAGCCAAAATAATAAATCGGTTGTATTTTAGCTGGTACGAAGCTTCCAAACTTGTTCCGTGTGCCGCCCATCCTTCTACAAAAGCTTTCAGGTCGTTTTCTATTTCAGAAAATTCTTCCTCAGAAAACTTTCTGTTTGATTGATAAATCCAAACTCTGGATTCACCAGGTAAATTTTCAAAAGGTATATACATTTTTTCTTTTTGTTTTATTTTGTTTCAGGTTTCAAGTTTCAGGTTTCAAGTTTCAGGTTTCAAGCTAAAAACCTCAGAACCTTAGCACCTTAATAACAGAACCTCTCTTAAAGATCTTGTGCATTCGCAATTAGCTCTGCAACATCCATTACTTTCACTTGTCCTTCTTTCTCCTGATGTTTGATACCATCAGTTAACATGGTATTACAGAACGGACATCCGGCTGCAATAATATCCGGCTGTACTTCCAAGGCATCTTCGGTGCGCAGAACGTTCACTTCTTTGTTTCCAGGTTCAGCATCTTTAAACATTTGTGCTCCTCCCGCTCCACAGCAAAGTCCGTTTGCTTTTGAGCGCTTCATTTCCACTAGTTCAACATCCAGTTTCTGAATCAAGTCTCTCGGTGCTTCATATACTTTGTTAGCTCTTCCTAAATAACAAGGATCATGAAACGTAATTTTCTTTCCTTTAAACTGACCTCCTTCTACAGTCAGTCTTCCATCATCAATTAATGATTTTAAAAACTCTGTATGATGTATAACATCGTACTGACCTCCTAATTCCGGATATTCGTTTTTTAAAGTATTGAAACAGTGCGGACAAGCAGTAACAATTTTCTTTGCTTCATAAGCATTCAGCACCTCGATATTCATCATGGCCTGCATCTGAAACAAAAACTCATTTCCGGCACGTTTTGCAGGATCTCCGGTACAGCTCTCTTCAGTACCTAAAACCGCAAACGAAACATTGGTACGATTTAAGATTCGTACAAATGCTTTTGTAATTTTTTTTGCTCTATCATCAAAACTCCCTGCGCAACCTACCCAAAATAAAACTTCAGGCTGTGTTCCCTGGGCTAGCATTTCAGCCATTGTTGGCACTACTAAACTTTCTGACATCTTCTTTTGTTGTTAAATCGGTTAATCGTTTATTTGGTTAATCGCACTCTTAGCTGTAACCCTACTAAAAAACCTTACTATTTTATTTCAATCGATTAAGCGGTTAAATAAATAACCAATTAAACTTTTTTAATTCTCATTCTTCCAGTTCAAACGATCCTGTTGGCTGTACTGCCAAGGCGCTCCATTGTTTTCAATATTCGTCATCATTGCATTTAATGACATTGGAGCAGCACTTTGTTCCATCACTAAATAACGACGCATATCCATAATAATAGACAACGGACTGATGTTTACCGGACATTCTTCTACACAAGCGTTACATGAGGTACAAGCCCACAATTCTTCCGGTGTAATATAATCGTTCAATAATGTTTTATTATCCGGAACAAAAACTCCTTTATTCGCATCGATGTTTTTACCCACTTCCTGCAAACGGTCTCTTGTGTCCATCATAATTTTACGAGGAGACAATTTTTTACCGGTTTGATTTGCCGGACATGATGATGTACAACGACCACATTCTGTACAGGTATAAGCATTTAAAAGCTGTACCCAGTTTAAATCCTGAACATCACTTGCTCCAAATTTTGCAGGAGCAGCAGTTTCATCCACAGGAGCAGCAGCAAACGGATCTGCATTTGGATCCATCATTAACTTTACCTCTTTGGTTACTGACTCTAAATTATCAAACTGACCTTCCGGGTTCAGGTTCGCAAAATAAGTATTCGGGAAAGCCAAAAGAATGTGCAGGTGTTTAGAGAAATATAAATAGTTCATAAAAACCAAAATACCCGCTATGTGCAGCCACCAAAATACTTCAAATAACAGTACTACCAATTCATTCGACATTCCGTTAAAAATTGGCGCTATAAACTGACTGATCGGGAAACTTCCTGCTTTATGAAAAACACCTCCCGGAACATTTTGCAAATGAAGATCGGAAGCATTCATCAATAAAAACAACAGCATTAAAACGGTTTCGAAATACAAAATGTAATTCGCATCGCTTTTAGGAAATCCATCTAAGTCTTTATTCACAAAACGCTTTAATCGGATTACATTTCTTCTGATCCAAAAAACCGTAACGGCAAAAATGACCAATATTGCCAATATCTCAAATGAAGCAATTAAAACATCATAAACGACACCTAAATAAGGCGCAAAAATTCTATGTGTTCCAAAAAGTCCATCAATAATAATTTCGAGTAATTCGATGTTGATAATAATGAAACCTACATATACAAAAATATGAAGTATTCCAGCTACAGGGCGTCTCACCATTTTTGATTGCCCCAGAGCAATCAATGCCATGTTTTTCCAACGTGCTTTAGAATTATCTTTTCGATTTACATCTACTCCCAAATTAATGTTTCGGATGATCTTTTTTACGCTCGATGCAAAAAAGCCAAAACCTATAATAAGAAGTATAGCGAATAAAATATTATCTAAATAACTCATTCTGATTATTTTTTAGTGGTTGTGTTAGCGTCTTCTGTTGGTGCTACATAAGGTTTGTTTTTCTTTCCGAAAAGCGAAACATTTACATAACGTGTTGGGTAAAGACGAACATCCTGTAACAACAATTCAAGCTCTTTTGAAGTTTTCGCGAGATTATTATACAAGGCATCATCATTCAATAATTTACCTGCAGTACCTTTTCCTGAGTTCAAATTACTCATAATACCATCCACTTTAGCCAAAGTCTGATTTAAGTTTCGAACTGTTTTTCCTAAATCTGCTTTATTTAAAGAATCAGAGATTTTATTGAAATTACTGGACATTTTATTGAAGTTGCTTACCACTCCGTTAATCTGTCCTTTGTTGGTATCTAAGATAGTATTGATGCTTCCTGAAGCTTTATGGAATTGCTCCATAGTCTGGCTCAATTCTGCTAAAGTCTTCTTCAGATCTTCTTGTCCTTTTTTATCTAAAACGTTGTTTAATCCGGAAACCAGATTATCAATATTGACCAACATTTTTTCTAATTTCACCTGAATTGGTTCAATTTTTCCGCCTAAAGATTCTTTCAGTCCCGGTTCAACAACCGAAGCCAAAGTCTGACCATCAGCTGCCAGTTCTTTGTCTGCAAAATTAGGAACAATCTTGATCTGTTTTCCTCCAATTAGACTTGGAGAATACAAAGATGCCTGACTTGTTTTAGAAATTGGAAAATCTGTTTTTAATTGAAGTTCAACTAATAATTTCCCTGTTACTTCATTGATTGTAATTTTAGTTACTTTACCAATCGTAAGTCCGTTTATGGTTACGGGAGCAGATGCTGATAAATCTTCAACATTATCATACTCTGCATATAATGTTTTGTAATTGGTAAAAAGGTCTTTGCCTTTTAAAAAACTATAGCCCCAAATAAATAATAAAATTGACGCGATGACTAAAATAGCCGTTTTAATTTCTCTTGTTAGTTTCAAAATTCTTAGTGTTTGTACAAAATTAATATAAATATTCGAACTAGAAGCTATTATTTAATGGCGTCTTGAATACTGATCTTCTCTCCATCTTTGGTTGCAACCAAAAAGGCAGCTCCATATCCTTTATCTTTAGCTTCTTCCAAATATTTTTTGGCAGCATCGTAACTTGAAGTTTCCTGATAGAAATATTTGTAAATATTATTTTCGTACAGCATCGTTACGTTTTTAAGTCCTTTAAAATTTTTAGGCTCCAATGGTGTTTTTTTAATACTGGCAATAAGCTGTACCTTAAAGAATGTGCCTTTCGGAGCATTTTTAACTGCTGCAGGAGCTTCAACTTCCTTTGTTTTTACCGGAGTTGAAGTATCTTTTGCCGGTTTTGAGTCTATTATTTCCGGAACACCTGAACCAAAATATTCGCTTTTATAGCTCAAAATTGCCTCAGCAATCGCTTTTGCAATATCATTTTGTCCTTCTTCCGAATTTAGAATATTTCCTTCTGTTGGATTGGATACAAACCCGGTTTCTACTAAAACTCTGGGCATATATGCTTTATGAAGTACCATGAAAGGCGCTTGCTTCACCCCTCCGTGTCTCAGTTTTTTCCCCAATTTATCAAAATTGTCTTCGATTTTACTGGCCAAAGAAATACTGTTATCCAAATATTCTTCCTGCATTAAAGTCATTCCGATCATCGATTCAGGTGAATTTGGATCAAAACCTTCGTATTTACGTTTATAGTCTTTTTCTAAAGTAATTACAGAGTTCTCTTTTTTCGCAGCTTCAAGATTCGATGCTACTTTACTCAAACCCATTACATAGGTTTCTGTTCCGTCGGCAGCTGTGTTTTTATTTGCATTACAATGGATGGATACAAAAATATTGGAATTTGCTCTGTTTGCAATGTTGGCTCTTTCGACCAAATCAATAAAAACATCCGTTTTACGAGTATATATTACATTAACATTAGGACTTGCTTCTAAGATTTTACCCACTTTTAAAACAATAGCTAAAGCAATATTTTTTTCAATCCGTCCACTGTAAACAGCTCCAAAGTCGTGATCACCATGTCCAGCATCAAGTGTTACCTTAAAAACATTTGCCTGGCTATAAGCACAAAAAGACCATATCGTTAGAAAAAAAGTAAATATTACTTTAATTTTGTTAAATCCATTCATAAATCTAAAAGTTAATTTTAATAAAACGCAACAGCTATAATTTTCACAATTGATTATTTTTGACAAAAAATTATATGTAAGTTTGACATGTCAAAAAACAAGCCATAATTTTACAAAAATAGCATTTAAACCTTTGCATACAAACTTATTTAATATCGTTTTATTATCATTTTTCCTAACTTTAGGATGTGGTAATTTATATTCGCAAGAGATAAAAAACAAAAAAAAGCCTTTACCTACTGTAAAACAAACAGATAAACAAAAAAGCACTGCAACAGAGAAACCTGAGGCTCCCGTTTCAGACACTATAAAGCTGGATACGGTTAAGGCAAAAAAGAATTTCCTTGATGCTGTTACCAAATACAAAGCTAAAGATTACGCTAAATACGACAAAAAAGCTAAAACTCTTACCTTATATAATGAAGCCGAACTTTATTACAAAGATGTCGAATTAAAGTCGGGTATCATTGTTTTAAACATGGAAAAAGAAGAAGTTTATGCCGGACGTATTCGGGATTCGGCAGGTGTTTTGATACAATATCCAAACTTCAAACAAGGAGCCAGCGAAGTACAGCCGGACTCTATTCGTTTTAATTTTAAAACCAAAAAGGCTCTGATCTATAATTCGAGAACAGAACAAGGTGAATTTAAGATTAAAGCAGCCATTACCAAAAAAGAAAACGACTCGGTTTACTTTTTACGCGGTGCCCGTTTTACAACCGCAAAAGACATTGACAATCCGGAATACTATTTTCAGACTAATAAAGTAAAGTTCATACCTGGTAAAAAAGTAATTACCGGTTTAACAAATATGGTTATTGCGGACGTTCCTACTCCTTTGGCATTGCCTTTTGCCTATTTCCCAATGAGTCAGGAAAAAAGTGTTTCGGGTATTATTTTACCTAGTTACAACGACTCTAACACAAGAGGCTTCTCTTTGCAAAACGGAGGATATTATTTTGCATTAAGCGACAATTATGATCTGACAGTGCTGGGTGATTATTACACCAATGGTAGTTATGCCATGCGTTTCGAATCGACATACGCTGCGAAGTACAAATACAGAGGAAATCTTAATATCCGTTATGAAAACCTAATCACCAGTGAGCGTGGTTATCCTGACTATTCTAAGGAAAAAATCTACAACATTCAGTGGTCGCATTCGAAAGATACTAAATCGAATCCTAACTCTACATTTTCTGCCTCTGTAAACATGGGTAGCAGTAAGTACTTTAAGCGATCAATCAATCAGGCGAACGCAGGATCTAATTTAAATAACACTTTAAATTCATCCATCTCCTATAGTAAAACATTCAATACGATTCCACAGGCACGTATTTCGTTAACTGCCACGCACTCGCAAAATACCCAAACGGAAAAAATCGACATGACCTTACCAACCTTACAGGCAAGTGTGGATCGTGTTTATCCTTTTGTTGGAAAAGACGGCGTTAAAAAAGGGTTCATAAAAAACATCAATTTACAATATAACTTAAGCGGTAAAAACAGTATTTCAACAACAGACTCCCTGTTTTTCAAACCACAAATGTTTAGAGATGCTAAGATTGGAATGCAGCACAGTATTCCTATTAGTACTAACTTTAAATTATTTAAATACTTTAGTGCCGGAGCCTCTACCAATTATCAGGAAACCTGGGTAACCAAAACTGAAAACAGACAATACGATGCAACTAAAGGTCAAGCAGTAACTACCACTGTTAATGGTTTTGATGCTTACAGAACTTACAATTTCAGCACCAACTTAGGAACTACCATTTACGGTACTTTTAATTTTGGTGACGACAAAAAAATTCAATCCATACGTCACGTCATGAGACCAACTATGACGTATTCTTATACACCTAGTTTTGATCAATATTACGACAATTATACGGTAGACGCATCCGGAAAAATTAGCACATACTCCAGATTTGATAATGGTATTTTTGGCGCTCCCGGAAACAGCAACTCTAATATTGTGTCATTTGCTTTAAGTAATACTTTTGAAGCCAAAGTAAGAGACCGTGACAGTACAAAAACAGAGCCGAAAAAGATCATGTTGCTGAACAACTTAAACTTCAGTACCAGTTATAATTTCAATGCTGACGGAAAGCAAACTTTAGCCTGGCAGCCGGTAATTGTAAGCGGTGGAACTCAGCTTTTGGATAACAAAATGAATGTGAACTTTGGGGCTGTTTTAAATCCGTATGCAATTGATGGTGCAGGACACGTAATGAATGTTTTTAACATCGATAATGGAGGAAGTTTATTCCGATTAACGAGTGCCAACCTTACGGTAAACTACTCCTTCTCGAACAAGGGAGGCGGTGCACAGGAAAAGAACACGCAAAGCCAGCGAAATGGAGGTCGTAATGATGACTTATTCGGAACAAATACAGATCTAAACGACAGCAGAAATAGTCAATTTGCCAACGAAAAAGATGATGATAAAGATGTGATCACTGAGTTTTTCCGCTCTAAACTTCCATGGGATATGACTATGGCGTACTCTCTAACGTACTCGAATGCTGCCAGAGAAAATAAAATTACCGGAAACTCGATCATGATATCTGCCAATATGGATATTACTCCTAAATGGAAAGGCGGGGTTTCTACGGGTTACGATTTTGTACAAAAAGGAGTCACTTTTACACAATTTCGTTTCGAAAGAGACTTATTGAGCTGGAGAATGGCCTTTAACTGGACTCCAATTGGTCCAAACTCAAACTGGAACTTCTTTATCGGAATTAAATCCGGAATGTTGAGTGATATCAAATGGAACAAGCGTAGCACTTTAAATCGATAAACCATCGAATAAAAATAATTTATTATGAAAAAAATCATCTTTACCGAAAAGGCGCCGGCTCCAATTGGTCCTTACAATCAGGCTGTATTATCAGGAAACACACTTTATGCATCAGGTCAGATTGCAATCAATCCAACCTCTGGCGAACTTGTAACAGACAATATCAATGATGAAACCAAACAGGTAATGGAAAATATTGCCGCAATTTTAGAAGCTGCAAATATGTCTTTTGAAAATGTAGTGAAAGCTACCATCTTTATCATGGATATGAATAATTTCGCCGCTATAAATGCTGTTTACGGCTCTTATTTCGACGAAAAAACAGCTCCTGCACGTGAAACTGTTCAGGTGGCCTGTTTACCTAAAAATGTAAATGTTGAAATTTCGATAATTGCTGTACAATAAAAAATGTTTCAGGTTTCAGGCTTGACACTTTGAGTACAATTACCAAATACAATCTAAAACTTGAAACTTGAAACAAAAAAACCGTTACAGAATTGTAACGGTTTTTTTTATCTTTTAGAAATTCTATAATTGCAAGGCAATGGCATTTAGCAGTAACTGCGCCGAAGCTTCATTAGTTGCCAACGGTACATTATGAACATCGCAAACACGAATCAGCATATTGATATCAACTTCGTGAGCATGACTTGCCAGCGGATCTTTAAAAAAGAAAACCATATTCGTCTTCCCTTCGGCTACTCTTGCTGCAATCTGCGCATCTCCTCCCATTGGTCCCGAAAGCATTCTTTTCACCTTAAAACCTGCATTTACAGCCTTACTCCCTGTAGTTCCCGTTGCGATTAATTTAATATTGTCCTGAAGCAGTAAGGTCTTGTTTTTATTCAAAAACTGAACCATGTCTGCCTTTTTTCCATCATGTGCTATGATAGCAATTTCCATATTCTATTTTATTTATTGATTTGCAACGTGATAAGCAATTAATCCATCAATAGGCCTTCTTAAAACATTACCCAATTGAAGTCCGTATTTATCGAAAGTTTCCTGTAATTCGTCTTTTAGATAAAAAGCTATTGAACCAACAAAATGAACAGGAACTTCTTTGCAATTGTCAAATTGCTTGATGTAGTTTTTCACGAAAGACTTCATTCCCTTGAAAATAATTTTTCTACAAAACTCAGTATCTTTATGCTTGATCAGGAACTTTGCAAAAGTCGCTAAATAAGCATTTGGATTTGGTTCTTTATACAACTTATTTTTGATAAAATCAGGATCTAAATTATACTCCTTCTCAAATTCAACTGCCAGTTCTTTTGGCATTTTATTGAAATAATACTTTCTGATTAATTCTTTTCCAAAAACATTTCCGCTACAGTCGTCCATTGCAATAAACCCAAGTGACTGTACTTTTTGATGCAATACTTTTCCATCAAAAAAACTGCAATTAGAACCGGTACCTAAGATACTCACAATCGCAGCTTCTCCTTTTGGAGTAGTTGCATATACCGCCGCATAAGTATCTTCCTGAACTTCTACGATTGCATTCTCAAAATATTCCTGAAATATTCTGGAAAGTTCTATTTTCATCCTCTCGGTACCGCAACCTGCTCCGTAAAAAAACAAATGCGTGGCGTTCTTTTTATTTTGCAGAATATCAAAACGATCGTTTAATCTTTCTACTATCTCCGGACCGTCAAGAATTTCAGGATTTAACCCTAAAGTTTGTGTGGTGAATAATACTTTTCCATTATCATCAATTGCAATCCAATCGGCTTTAGTAGATCCACTATCAACTATTAATTTCATTTTATTTAGTTTTTGGATTAGTTTTTCTTTAGCTAAATAAAAAATGTGTTTTTACCTAAATTAAAGAAGTAACAAAATAAGAAAATCCCATTACTATTCAATAACGGGATTTTGCAAAAATATATATTATTATTTTAAACCTGCGATATGCACAGACAAATCAATCAATTTACTTGAATATCCGTACTCATTATCATACCAGGATACTAATTTAAAGAAAGTTGAATTTAAACCGATTCCTGCTCCGGCATCCACTACTGAAGTTCTTTTATCAGAAATAAAATCCTGAGAAACAACTGCATCTTCTGTATATCCTAAGATACCTTTCATGGTAGTTTCAGAAGCATTTTTCAAAACAGCCATAATTTCTTCATAAGAAGTTTCTTTAGCCACTTTTACCGTTAAATCTACTACAGAAACGTCAGCTGTAGGAACACGGAAAGACATTCCTGTTAATTTTCCATTCAAAGCCGGAATTACTTTTCCAACTGCTTTTGCAGCTCCGGTTGAAGAAGGAATGATGTTGATGCTTGCAGCACGTCCGCCTCTCCAGTCTTTTCTTGAAGGACCATCAGCTGTCATTTGAGTTGAAGTTGTTGCGTGAACTGTTGTCATTAAACCTTCAACAATTTCGAAATTATCGTGAATTACTTTTGCTAAAGGAGCTAAACAGTTTGTCGTACAAGAAGCGTTAGAAACTACTAAATCTGTAGCTTTTGCTGTTTCATGGTTTACTCCCATTACAAACATTGGTGCATCAGCAGACGGAGCAGAGATAATTACTTTTTTAGCACCACCTTTGATGTGCTCGTTTGCAGTTTCGATTGTTGTAAAAATACCAGTACATTCAGCAACTACATCTACATCTACTTCGTTCCATTTTAAATCAGCAGGATTTCTTTCAGCTGTGATACGAATATTTCTTCCGTTTACGAAAAGTTTTCCGTCTATTACTTCTACAGTTCCGTTGAAACGTCCGTGAACTGAATCATATTTTAATAAGTAAGCCAAGTGATCTACATCTAACAAATCATTGATTGCTACTACTTCTACATTATCTCTATTGAAAGTTTCTCTAAAAACGATTCTTCCGATACGTCCAAATCCGTTTATTCCTAATTTTACTTTTGACATTTTACTTAATTTTTTGTTTTTTATTACACTAATTCAAAGTCTAATTTCCTCACAATAAACTTCTTTCCTTTTTTAAACTTTTTTTATGTCGACATGATGTCGGACACTCTTAACAATTCTCTATCAATCTCAGATTTACCTTTAATTGCTTGTTCAAGAGGTGTCAAAACAACTTTATCAGCCTGCAAACCGACCATATAATTTGATTTACCTTCTATTAAAGATTCTACCGCTTTTACTCCCAAACGGCTTGCTAAAACACGGTCAAAGCAAGATGGAGAACCACCACGCTGCATGTGTCCTAATACAGATACTCTAACGTCGTACTCCGGCAGATTGGCTTCAACGTAATCTTTTAATTCGAAAACGTTTTTACCTATTTTATCTCCTTCGGCAATAACAACTATACTTGATGATTTTCCTGAAGCTTTACTTTTTTGAAGAGAGTCTAATAATCGGTCTAAACCTAAATCTTCTTCAGGAATAAGAATTTCTTCTGCACCGGCACCAATTCCGGCATTAAGAGCAATGTGACCTGCATCTCTACCCATTACCTCTACAAAAAACAGACGGTTATGTGAACTTGCAGTATCTCTAATTTTATCGATACAATCCACAACAGTATTTAAGGCCGTATCATATCCTAAGGTATGGCTGGTTCCAAAAATATCATTATCAATTGTTCCGGGAATTCCCATTACAGGAAAACCGTATTCTGAATTAAAAATTAATCCTCCGGTAAAACTTCCGTCTCCTCCAATAACAACCAAAGCATCTACTCCGGCTTTTAAAAGATTTTCGTGTGCTTTCTTTCTACCTTCCGGACTTCTAAAATCAACTGAACGAGCTGATTTCAAAATCGTTCCGCCTTTGTTTACAATATTATTTACGCTACGGGGTCCCATTTCTTTGAAGTCACCTTCAATCATTCCTTGATATCCCCTATAAATCCCTATGCATTCTATATTATGATAAGCACATGTTCGAACAACTGATCGTATTGCGGCATTCATTCCTGGTGAGTCACCTCCTGATGTAAGAACACCAACTTTTTTTATTGTTTTTGGCATTATTTAAGTATTAAAGTGTAAAATTAGCAAACATTCACCACTTGTTGGGTTATTTTTGTAATAAATTAGCAAAATATGTTAAATTCAAACGTTTTCGTTAATAAGTTTTTCTAAAGCAAAAATTTCATTCTCAATAATAAATCTCACCTATTTAAATTGAATCTTTAAAATTAACAATACATTACTGAAGTGTTATAAAATTTGATAGCAATCCTGTTCTATTAAAAAATAAGCAAGTCTCTAAAATTAAAACAAAAAAACCATTCGCAGCAACGAATGGTTTTTTATAACTCTATTTTTAACAAATCATTTAAAAGTCATTGTCAGGAATTAATCCTTCATTATTTATTGGTGGAGGAACTTTTGGCTCTTCTTTTTTCTCTTTCTTCTCCTCCTTCTTTTTGTTCTTGTCTGCGTTCTTTTTATTAGAGAAATTAACAAAATCAGGATTTAGGTTATTGTCCTGCAAATCGTTTGTGGAATTTTTAATAGCTCTTTCCAGCTTATGGTTTTTGAAAAGTTTATTCACCAACTCGCTAAAAGTATCAAAATCTACTTCATACGAAATACCAACTCCTTGTGTATAACCAATACCTTGTCCTATATAATTAATGTCATTTTCTTTATTAAACAAACGAAGATTCATGGATCCGTCCTCATTAACTCGATACAGGATTTCGATATCCCCAACAATAGCAGATTCATTTACTCCACCTACCGGAACTCCCAGTTTTCCGTTGATAGTAATTCTTTCATTGATCTGAGAAGAAATATTCGCTACAAACTGACCATCAGCTTCCTGTCCAAGTCTCTTATCAGCAGAGATATAATTCAAATCGATATTGACCTTATCATTATCTGATTTTATAATACCTCCTAACAAACTGGAAGCCGTTTCGGTTAAAGTTCCTGAAAAATCACCCTGGCTAAATCCGTCTGTACTCATAAACGAACCTGTAGACAATAGATACAAGGCCTGAGTCTGACGAATGTCTTTATCGTCTAACTTATACTGTATCTCCGATTTAAGCACGGTACTAACGGAAGGAAACTGTATGTCAAAATTAGGCTCCGGACTGGCCAAATCCCCACGCAATCCAATTACCACTTCGACCGGTACTTTTTTATTGAATGAAGAAGTATTGTCTAACAATACAGCCGGATTGGCGGTTGTTTTATAAACCGCTTCCAAATTCAACTGCGCTTTCATTGGGTTTCCTTCCCAAATAATAGACCCTCCTTTTTTAACGGAGAATTTTTTATCAATTAAACCACCATATTTAAAATTGTAAGTTCCTTCATAAGCCTGGAAATCCCCCCACATATTAAATTTACCCAGTGTATTAATTTTAAACAATAACGATCCGTATCCTTTTCCTTTCATACCATGTCCGGAACTTCGGTCTAAAATTACCTCTACCTCGGCATCGGGAGTAATATCAAAATCAAACTCCAGTTCCAATCCATTGTAATTTTTGGTCTTTTCAAGTATACCATTGGCCAGATTGTACTTTTCCTGCGGTGTTACAAAATGAATCCAGCTACTCTCTCCAACACTCTGTGTATTGTTTATTGGAATCTTTACCTGAGTTCCTTTTTCTGATTTCGCCTCTACTTTTATAAACAATGCTTCTGTAGGACCTTTAATACTGGCGGTACCATTTATAAATGCCGTACCAAAATAAGCGGCATCTTCACTGTCTTTGGTATCCAGTGCCAACAATCGCTTAGAAGTAATATTTAAATCCAGCTTCCAGTCACCAAAATTATGATGCTCAATACTTCCGTTCAGTAGCCCTTTTGTTCCATATTTGGTATCCGTCAGCTGATTGTTTCTAAACAAAAATTTCTCATCTGTTAAGTCAATCACGGTACGATCGCTTAATTCGTAATCTGTATTTAAGTACGGAATGGTCATTCCCGCCTTCTCAACGTACAAACGTCCGTTAATTTCAGGCTTTTTCAAATTCCCTACTACGGCGGCATTTCCCGAAACCGATCCTCTGACATTAGAAAGTACCTCTCCTCCAACTGTTCCTAAGGTAGCCAAGTTAAACCCTTCAAGCTTCAGACTCAAATCTAAAAAAGTCTCTTTGTTTTCAACTGCAAAAGTTCCTTCTGCTTTAAACGATTCTGTAAATCCGTTTTGGATAGAGGAATTGATAGTGAATTTTTTAAAACTTTCATCTCCCGCAATATCAAAATTAAGTGTCCCTAAATCTGTTTTATTCAAATTCAGGTGATCAATTACAATAGAGGCCGTAGGCTGATAAACGTCTTTATTCTGTTTGTAATTTACATTTCCATTTAAATTACCATTAAACACGAACTTAGAATTAAAAGGTGTGATTTTATTAATATCAACGTCTTCAAAGTTCAGCACCAGATCTTTATAATCTTTCCCTTTTATGACACCATTCAAATCTATTTTCTGATTCTCGTGAGACAATACAATATTATCAATAGTGAAATTTTTAAAGTACTGATCAAAAACTATCTGATTGTCCTTTTCAGCATCTTCATTTAAATACCACAAATAGTCTTTAAATTTCATCTCAGACTTCTTAATCCCTACGATATTGTTTTTATTTTTATCGATGGTATGATAGAGATCCAGATTAAAATAATCTTCTCCTTTATCCCCTCCTTTAAATTCGGATCTTACAAACAGGGTATCTTTAGCGGTAACATTAATCAGATTAAAATCGCGTACTTTATAATATGGCGTTTTAATACTATCCAACTCTACATAAGCATTATAAAGCGTATTTTTATTATCGATCGTAATTCGAATATTGTCAAAGGTATTTTTGGCAGCGACAATTTTTTCGGAATTAAATTTGAATTTAAACTCCTGAAGATCCGAATCAATTTTCCCTCGAACTGTAGTGCTTGAATCAATTTTGATGTCCGGATACAACATCTCGACTATCTTATCGTACACATGAAAGTTGAAACGCAAAAATTGCCCTTTCTTAAGTTTATAAGGTTTGTAATTGGTGTACAAACTTCCCACTGAATTCATGACCAGCTTGTCCAGTTGCGCAAACTGAAACTTACCTACTATCTCTCCCTTTACTACATCATTTGAACCAATAGTAATTGTTCGCAGTTTATCGGCATCAAAATGAGAATTGACTGTAAGCTCTTCAAAAACATAGGTATCCTGAGGATTTTGATAAACAGCATCTTTGATCGAAATGGTTCCCTGTAAATTCTCTATCGAATTTCCGGTCACTGCTACAACGGCATCTCCTTTAAAATGTGAAATAGAATCGCTTATAAATTTGAGCTTTCGCAAATCGGCATTGTCTACGTTAATATGAAAATCATAACGATTTTCACGTTTACTCAGATCCACCATTCCATCAAACAGTAAACTTAAATTAGGATCATTTACAGAAACCTGTCCTTTATAATAAGGTAATTTAAAATTCCCGTTTAAAACAATATTGTTATAGGTGTATTTATTGTAATCTAATTTTGCGATATCTCCTTTAACAATGGTATTGAGGTATTTTTCGGTAAACCCTACTCCATCTACATCTACATTCAAAGTCGTTCTTCCAATATCTTTGCGATTCAGTACCGCACCAATATTAAAATTCTCCAGAACTACATTTCCTGAGTAAGAAGCTTTGTCAATAAAATCGATATTATTCATATGTAAATCGACCTGACCATTACCTAAATCAGTAATCATCTTAAAATCGGTTTCTAAGGCTGTAGTCGAAACTTTTGCTTTTCCAACGATATTGAATTTACCAATTCGTCGTAATTCTTTTGGAAGTGTTTTACCTAAAATACCCGGCAATAAAACGACAAGATTATCGTAACTCGAAACCAGTTTCTCGAACTTGCCATCCATAGAAAACTTCTGGGTTTTGCTTCCCAAAAGATTCTTGAAGTTAAGGGTTCCGAAAATTCTTGAACCATTAGTATCACTCAATCTAAGATGTCTTAAATTCAGATCATTTAAAGTTCCTTTTATTTTCGTTCTAATTTTAAAATGCTGATTTTTCCCCAAACCATCGTAAAAATAACGAATATCATTTGATGCAATGGAAGCAGAATCCAAGGCTACATCAAATTTTACTTTATCGGTAAAATGTAAAAAATCCTCTATTTTATAGTTCAAAATCGCTTTTCCGTAAATAGACGATCTTTTGGTCTTTATCGCCAGATTTTCAACCTTGATTTGCTTTTTAGTATAACTGAATTTCCCGGCAAAATTTGATACATATAAACCACGATGGTCTAAGAAAGAAAATCGGTGAATATTAGTATTTACATCCGGTCCGTATAACTTAAACTCGCTGATATAAGCATTCAATTTTTTAAAATCAAGAAATCTTGGCGTGTTTTTATTCTCATCCACAACAGAAAAAGCTCCCTGAGAGATGTAAGCATTCTTAGCTGTCAACAAAAAGTGTTTGTTGGATTTAGGTGTTTTTTTACCTGTTTCAAACAGCTTAATAAACTTGTTGATATTATTCTCGTCTTCGTTTTTATACGTTTTGAGATTAAAAATCATCCCCGTCAGCCGAATATCTCCAAAAAGCAAATCACCATCTAATAATCTTTTGATGCTAAGAATATCAGTGGTAATTATGTCAGAATAGATTAAAGTCTTCTTATGATGGTCACGAATCAGAACCTTCTTCAGTTTTACACCTCCAAAAATATTTATGGCTACTTTTTCAACGCTAATATCAGTCTTGAAATCAGTGTTTAAAGATTCTGTGACGTATCTCGCTATTTTCGTCTGAACCACTGGCAAAGCCAAGATGATAGCAAGTGCTAACAAAAGTAAAATTAAACCAATTAGGGTTCGGGATATTATTTTCTTTACTTTTCTGATAGCTGCTATATTTTAGTTTTCTTTTAAATTTACTTTGAACAGACAAAGAACGGCTGTTTTTGATAAAAATTCTTTAATTTTGGCTTCTCCTTATAATAAAAGAAAATCAAATATTTGATTTGTCAAATATAATCCAAAAATCGTGCTTTTATATGCAAAATTCAGAGGTTTTTATTCTCGCCATCGAAAGTTCATGCGATGATACTGCTGCCGCGGTTCTACATAACGACAAAGTACTCTCAAATGTTGTGGCCAATCAGTTAATTCACAATCAATATGGGGGTGTAGTTCCTGAATTAGCTTCAAGAGCACACCAACAAAATATTGTTCCGGTAATTGATGCCGCACTTCGTAAGGCAAATGTACAAAAAGATCAACTAAGTGCTATTGCTTTTACGCAAGGTCCCGGTTTAATGGGGTCGTTATTAGTGGGCACTTCTTTTAGCAAATCGTTATCGTTAGCATTAAAAATTCCGCTAATTGCTGTAAATCATATGCATGCCCATATTTTAGCACATTTTATCGATGAAGAAGGGTTTGATAAACCGGAATTTCCTTTTCTGGCGCTCACCATTAGCGGAGGTCATACCCAAATCGTTAAAGTAAACGGATTTTTCGATATGGAAATTATCGGAGAAACTACTGATGATGCCGTTGGTGAAGCTTTTGACAAAAGTGCCAAAATCCTTGGACTTCCTTATCCGGGCGGACCGCTGATCGATAAATATGCAAAATTAGGAAATCCGAAAGCTTTCACGTTTACCAAACCGAAAGTTCCCGGACTTGACTTTAGCTTCTCCGGACTAAAAACCGCCATCTTGTATTTTATTCAAAAAAACAAACTTGAAAATCCGAATTTTATCGAAGAGAACCTGAATGATATTTGTGCTTCCATTCAGCATACCATTATCGAAATTTTGATGGACAAATTGAAATTAGCGGTAAAAGAAACAGGAATCAAACAAATTGCCATTGGCGGAGGAGTTTCTGCTAATTCAGGCATCAGAACCCGATTGAAAGAAAGCGAAGCCCAATACGGATGGAAAACCTTCATCCCGAAATTTGAATATACGACCGACAATGCCGCCATGATCGGAATTGTGGGGTATCAAAAATATTTATCAAAACGTTTCGAAACTTCAGCAGTAGTTTCAAAAGCGCGAATTCAATTTTAATTATGCAATTATTTTTCAATCCTGATATCGACGAATCTACCGAACGCTTTTCTTTTGACAAAGAAGAAAGCCGTCATATTATAAAAGTTTTACGCAAAAAAGATTCCGATATTCTACACGTAACCAATGGTTCGGGTTTGTTGTTTGAAACGGAAATTACTTTAGCATCAGACAATAAATGCATCGTAGAGGTTGTTTCGATTAAAAAATCTCCTGCTCCGAAATTCAAATTGCATCTGGCAGTTGCGCCAACCAAAATGAATGATCGTTTTGAATGGTTTTTGGAAAAAGCAACAGAAATTGGAATTCAGGAAATCACCCCTATTTTTTGTGACCGTTCGGAACGGAAAGTAATTAACCCGGAACGTTTTGAAAAGATTATTCTTTCGGCAATGAAACAATCTAACGAAACCTATTTGCCAAAATTGAATGCTCCGATTTCGTTTAAAGAGTTCATCAAACAAAAGAATGACGGCTTACAATTGATAGCACATTGCGAGGAAACGGATAAAAAATCCTTAAAAGAAGTTTTGAAGCCTAACGAAAATGTAACCCTGCTTATTGGGCCTGAAGGAGATTTCTCCGAAAAAGAAATTGCACTGGCTTTAGAACACCATTTCCAGCCTGTTACTTTAGGAAATACCCGTTTACGAACAGAGACTGCTGCTGTTGTAGCCTGTCATAGTGTTGTCTTTTTTAATGAAAATTAGACTTTGTAATGTTTAATTGTTTATTTGTTTTGTGGTTTAACCGAAAATCTAAAACTATTTGAAATTTATCATTTAAATTAATCCCCATAACTCATAACCCACAACTCACATCTCACGACTCAAATGATATGAAAAAAGTATTTCTCTTGTTGTTAATGATTTCAATCTCTTCCTTTTCACAGGAAATTGCGTTATTAAAATATAGCGGTGGCGGTGATTGGTATGCCAACCCAACATCATTACCCAATTTAATCAAGTTTTGCAATGCGAACATCAATACGAGAATAAAAGCAAAACCATCAACCGTTGAACCGAGTAATCCGGATTTACTTTCCTATCCGTTTGTTCATATGACAGGACATGGAAATGTTGTTTTTAGTGATGCAGATGTAAATAATCTTAGAAATTATTTAAATGGCGGTGGTTTTCTTCATATTGACGACAATTACGGAATGGACCAATATATCCGAAAAGAAATAAAAAAAATATTTCCGAACAATAACTTAATCGAAATTCCCGCAAATCATCCCATATTTCAAAAACCTTTCCCGTTTCCGAATGGTCTTCCAAAAATCCACGAACATGACGGAACACGTGCTCAGGCCTTTGGTATTTTTGTCGATAACAAACTGGTATTACTTTATACTTATGAATGTGATTTGGGAGATGGCTGGGAAGATCCCGAAGTACACAATGACCCTGCTCCGGTTAGAGACAAAGCCTTAAAAATGGGAGCGAACATTATCAATTATATTTTTACTAATTAGTGACTAGTCCCAAGTGATTAGTAACCAGTAATTCATCAGTCTAAAAAAACGTCACCTCTCCACAGTATTCACTTATTACTAATCACATTTCACTTTTTTACTAACGAAAATGCAGCTTACTCACGAAGAAAATCAATTTGAAAGAAAAACATTTCCGATCACATTAATTTGTGATCATATTTATTTTCAGCAAAATATTGGTTCTCTTTTTAGAATCAGTGAGGCATTTGGAGTGGAGAATATCATCTTTTTAGGAAAAGACATTCCACTAACTCCGCGAAAAATCAATAAAACTTCACGAAGCACTCATCTTCACGTAGCTCATACCATAATTGAAGAAACACCCAATCTTGTGGACTATCTGCTTCAAAATAATTTCGAAATTATTGCTTTAGAAATCACAAGCAATAGTAAACCGCTAAAAGAAGTTCTAATTCCTGAGAATCAAAAAATTGCGCTTATCATTGGCAGTGAGATTAATGGAATCTCTGAAGAACTTTTAAAAATTTCAAACCAAATTGTTCACATCAATATGTTTGGAAAAAACAGCAGTATGAATGTTGTTCAGGCGGCTAGTATTGCACTTTATGAAATTACTTCTTTTTAAACTTTTTAGATTTTAAATCGTAAGTATACTGCTTATTAAATACCTCCTTTGTTTTTCTTCTGATCTACTTTCAAATAAAGAAAAACCAGGAATTATTGTGAGACATGCAAAGCAACAATCGGATGAAACTTCACACTTACTTACAGCTAAAATTTTAATTATTTTAACAGTTATTCTTACGTATAAATACGTATAAAAATTTCACATTGTAATATTTGTCAAAAAAATCTTCCATAACGGACAAAAAATAACATAATAACATTCTCAAAAACAGCATTGTACGAATTTACTTCTTAATTATTTTCGTTATTTTTTTGTAAGAACTAGATTATACAAGGGTTTGTAAAATTCTCACAAATAATATTATGTAAATATTTTGTTACAATAATTTTTTTGTTATAAAATTGCATTATAATTAACCAAAACAAATTTTTTATAACAAAAACCCAAGTTATTATGAAAAAAATCATTGTTACCGCATTTACAGCATTAGTGCTGTTTTCATGCCAAAATGACCAATCAGAATCTGCGGATTCAAAAGTTGAAGCAATTGCACACCGCGGATGCGCAAGTCAGGAAGTTCTGGAAGCTCAACTGAAAGCTGATCCTACTTTAGCAATCAGAATGAACGAAATCAACGCTTTCACTGAAAATGCAATCCTTACCAAACGTCTTGTAAACGGTAAAATTGAAATTCCTGTTGTAGTTAATGTTCTTTACAGAACTACAGCGGAAAACATTTCTAATGCGCAAATTCAAAGCCAAATTGATGTCTTAAACAAAGATTTCAATGCATTAAACTCAGATTACAATAGTGTACCAGCTCTTTTTTCTGGTGTTAAAGCAAATGTTGGAATCACATTCGTTTTAGATCAGGTAATTAGAAAATCTACTACCAAAACTTCATGGGGAACAAATGACGCCATGAAAAAAACTGCTCAGGGTGGTATTGCACCAACTTCTCCAACAACAAAATTAAACATGTGGTCTTGTACTATTGGAGGAGGTATTTTAGGTTATGCTCAATTCCCTGGAGGAGCTTCTGCTACAGACGGAGTTGTTGTTGACCCAAAATATTTTGGTCTTTCTGGAGCAGCAAATGCACCGTTTAACTTAGGAAGAACAGCTACTCACGAAGTAGGACACTGGATGAACTTACGTCACATCTGGGGAGATGCTACATGTGGAAGCGATTTAGTTTCAGATACTCCTACACACAATACAGCAAACTATGGTGTACCGGCTTACCCTCACTATAGCACTTGCTCAGGAACTCCTGTTGAAATGACAATGAACTATATGGATTACGTTGATGATAACGCTATGTATATGTTCTCTCAAGGACAAAAAAGCAGAATGGCTGCAATATTTGTTACCGGAGGTCCAAGAGCTTCTTTTGGAATCTAATACAAAACAAGTATAAAAGACAAAGTGAAAAGCGGGATGGCAACATCCCGCTTTTTTTCGTTTCCTTTAAAATTTCAAAAGCTTTTTCCTATATTTATCATCTAAAATCAAATCATGATAACATCGAAAACAATATCTAACGGAATTTTAAGAGCTTTAACCACAATCCTGATTGTCGCGGCTGTCCTATATTTTCTATACCAAATCCAGACTGTAATTGTTTATCTGTGCATTTCGCTGTTATTGTGTTTAATTGCCAATCCGTTAATCCAGTTTTTAAAAAATAAATTAAAATTCAGTAATTCACTGGCCGCCACTACGGCATTGATCTTATTCATACTTGCAATAGTTGGATTTATACTACTGTTTGTACCGTTGATTATTTCTCAAGCCAACAATTTATCATTGCTTGATACTCAAAATCTGCAACAGCAATTTCTGGAAACAGAACGCAGCATCGAAAATTATTTTAATATCCAGCACCTGGACCTCAATAAGGTTTTAAAAGAATCTAAAATCACATCAATAATCGATTTTAGCTACTTTACAGGTTTCCTGAATTCTATTATTGGTTTCATGGCCAATATGGGAATGGGATTGGTATCTGTATTTTTTATTACCTTTTTCTTTATCAAAGATCAGGATGCCTTTAAAGTTAGTGCCCGAAAAATTCTTCCGGATACTAATGAAGACAAAATCTTAAATTCGATAACCAAAATAAATCATTTTCTGACCCGCTATTTTGTCGGGCTTTTATTGCAATTAACCGTCGTTTTCATTCTGTACTTTATCGTCTTAATAATTTTCGGAAATAAAAATGCTTTTGTTATTGCCTTTTTATGTGCCATTTTAAATATTATTCCATACATAGGACCAATTATAGGAACCATACTGGCAGGACTTCTAACAATGATCAGCATGATCGGAAGTGATTTTCAATCAGAAATACTGCCTAAAACAATCTATGTACTTATAGGTTTTCTGTTGGTTCAGGCTATTGATAACAACATCAGTCAGCCTATAATTTCATCAAAAAGCGTAAATTCGCATCCGTTAGAAATATTCCTGATTACTTTAATCAGTGGAATTACTTTTGGAATTGTTGGGATGATTATTGCTATACCGGCATTTACTATGGTGAAAGTAATTTTAAAGGAGTTTTTTCCTGACAACAAAATTGTCTCTGTATTAACCGAAAGAATTTAACATTGAATACTGCTATTTTAGACCCAAACATTCAGGAATTCATAACTCAAAATAGTGGTGTCTCGATTACCAAATTAGCGCTTCAGAAAAATCCATTTCCTGAGATCGACTGGATCGTAATTTTAAATCAGATTGAGGCAAAATCGAAAGCAAAAGATAAATTACCTACCTGGTTTGCTGCCGAAAATATTATTTATCCCTCTAAAATATCAGTTGAACAAACTTCATCCGAAAAAACGGCTGCTTACAAAGCATCTCTGCTTTCCGGAGAAAGTTTAATTGATCTTACGGGAGGTTTTGGTGTAGATGATTACTATTTCTCTCAAAAATTCAAAAACATAGCCCATTGCGAAATAAATGACGATTTATCGGCAATTGTAAAACATAATTTCAAACAGCTTAAAGTCGAAAACTGTACTTTCTATGCTGATGATTCTACATCAGTCTTAAATCAGTCCAGCCAAAAATGGGATTGGATTTATATTGATCCGTCCCGCAGGAATGATGCAAAGGGTAAAGTTTTCATGTTGAAAGATTGCTTACCCAATGTTCCTGATTTACTAAATTTTTATTTTGAGAAAACAGATTCCATTCTAATAAAAACGGCTCCGTTATTAGATCTTTCTGCGGGACTATCTGAACTTCAATTTGTCAAAAACATTCACATTATTGCCCTTGAAAATGAAGTAAAAGAGTTGCTTTTTGAGATTCATAAAAATTATTCCGGCGAAATCGCTATAAAAACGGCCAATATTCTAAAAGATAAAATCGAAACTTTTGAGTTTATTTTAGGAAATGAAATTACTCTTCCTTCTTACGAACTTCCTCAAAAATACATTTATGAGCCAAACTCGGCTATTATGAAATCGGGAGGATTCGACGAAGTGAGTACAATTTTTAAGATCAGCAAACTTCATAAACATTCTCATCTCTATACATCAGAAGCTTTAATCGAGTTTCCGGGACGGCGTTTTGAAATCGAAAAAGCAATCCCATACAGCAAAAAAGAGATGAAAACTGAACTTGCCAATCAGCAGGCCAATATAACCACACGAAACTTTCCGGACACGGTAGAAAACATTCGAAAAAAATGGAAAATAAAAAACGGCGGAAATTTGTATTGTTTTTTTACAACTGATAAAAATGATAACAAAATAGTTTTAATTTGCAGAAAAATAACTTAAAAATGAAACAACTAATTACACTAACCTTTTTTTTATTAACCTTTACCGCTTTTGCACAAAAACCATGTGAATACAGTGCGAATGTAACCGATTCCATAGGAACTTATAAAGTAACAAACGATTACATGATCAGCGAAAAATACTTTGGAGGTACTTTTGATTATGTCTTCTTCGCGCTGGCACAAACCGACGGTCTGCCGACCTTAAACTTACAACTTATCCAAAAAAGCAAAGATTTTATAAAAGCCAACTGCTTTGACAAAAATTCCAAAGTCTTTTTGCAACTAGAAAACGGGAAAATCGTAACATTAATTCATATTGATAAAGAAAGTTGCGGTACACTTATTCGTGATGAAAAAGGATTTGACAATCGTATCAACACCGGAATTTTTATGTTCATGAAAGAAGGTTTTGAAGAGCTCAAAAAATCTCCTGTTTCAATTATGCGTATAAAATATCTTACCAATATAGAAGATTACATTGTAAAAAGAGAATTAACCTCTGAACTGAATGGTAAAGTTTACCACCCGAATACTTATTTTATGGAGAACATAAGATGTGTTGAATAATTAATCGCATTTCCACTTTTGGTTCGAGACTTTATCATTTAAACCTGTCTTTAAATTATAATGCCACCACTCCGAATCAAAAGAATTGAATCCGTTTTTCAACATCACTTTTTTCAAATATTTTCGATTTGCTTTAACTGAAACCGGAAATTTTTTATAATTATGACTGGCCTCAATGCCAAAAAAGTCAAAATTAGTTCCCATTTCCAGTTCCTCTCCTTTAGCATTCACTAAAGTTATATCAACGGCTCCTCCTTTATTATGGATGGAGCCTTTTTTTGGATCAGCTACATACTCCGGATTCGATACAATCTCCCACATCTTTTTCTGAATCGATAAAGGCCTGTAACAATCAAAAATCTTTATTTTACACCCATCCTTCATAAAATCTCTATTTGCCGCTATAAGAGCTATTACCGTTTTATACCGTAACAAACATTCGGCACAATCGTACACTTTAGCTTTCAAAAAATTATCTTCAGTAGCATATTTCATATCATAAACAAAATCGCTACTGTATTCCCTTAAATTCACAAAAGTGGTATCGGCAATTTCTTCATTATCCTCAGATGAATAGGATTCATTTTGAGCATTTGAAGAAAGTCCACAAAAGAAAAGACAAAACAGAAATAGTAAAATATGAGCTGAAGAAGAATTTAATTTCATGATAAATATATGTTGAAAGAAGTAAATATAAACAAAACCATTTACTTAACACACTAATTGAATCTTGAAAAAACTTCACAACAAACTTCTATGCAAACAACAAGTTTTACTGACCTGATTGTTCAAGCAAGAAATATTCATAAACAACAAACCGATAGGTCCATCGCTGGTTGGCAAATTTTAAAAATGAAAAAAACGATGCAATCACCAAAATTACGACTACAGCTATGGGCATCTTTGGGAAAAAACACAAATATATCCCTAATACAGTAAGAGACCTAAACAGCTTAGAATTGGCTTCATACACCTCTATTTCGGCTACCAAACCGGAATGATTTAACCTAAGGAAGCCTTCTGCTATTTTCAAATAATCAGAATGAAAAGAAAATCTCTCTTTAATTGCATTTTCTGCCAAATTTAAAAATTCATGATATTCTTTCTGTTTGATTTTTGCGTAGCTAATTTCATATAACGGATTCAATAACATCGCACACAAATGATGAATAAAATGTCCGGCAATATATGAAATCAAAATAAATGCAATCCATGAAAATATTGTAGGATCATCTCTTTTCACATCCAAATAGCAAGGAATTCCAATATTTAGATAAATAGGTAACGTTATAGACAGGACAAAACCCGGAACTATATATGCCAAAAATTCCATTAAGCCGAAAAAAAAGTCACCTGGTTTAACAATCATAATCTATGTTTTACTATTCAAATGGTGCCTTCACTTCATCCTGTAGAGACAATCTCGTTTATCATAAGAAAGTTTTAAAAATATGAATTCTTCAATTCTTATAGCCAAGTATAAACACCTGTTTATTTCCATGTAAAGCTAAACTTACCTGACAAACAATATGTAAACGGAGTTAAAACGGAAAATCATTCTATTTGAGTGGATTATTGTAGTAGCTATAAAATTCAAAGCGATTCAGCATCTCTATTAAAAATCAAACTATTCCATCCAACTGGACTAGATTATCAAAAATTATATAAAACAAAAAAGCCACTCAAATTGAGTGGCTTTTGTGAACGCAGAAGGATTCGAACCTTCGACCGCCTGCTTAGAAGGCAGGTGCTCTATCCAGCTGAGCTATGCGTCCATTATATTTTAATTAACCGGCTCTTTCAAAAATTTAGGCTAATCAATACTTTTTTTTCGATTAAAACAATGCCCAACTCATAAAATTCATTACGAATGATCAGGATTCTTCACTTTTATTCGAAAAAAAACTTCAACTAGTAAAACCAGTTGAAGTTTTTAGTACTCAGAGCGGGACTTGAACCCGCACGAACATTGCTGTTCACTGGATTTTAAGTCCAGCGTGTCTACCAATTTCACCATCCGAGCATTATGTGGTACCTCCAGGGATCGAACCAGGGACACATGGATTTTCAGTCCATTGCTCTACCATCTGAGCTAAGGTACCTTTTTTGTTTAAATTTTCATTTAATCAAAATTAGAATAAAAAACCCCGTTTTATTACGAACAGGGTTTTCAAAAGAAAGGCGACGACATACTCTCCCACATAACTGCAGTACCATCTGCGCAGGCGGGCTTAACTTCTCTGTTCGGGATGGGAAGAGGTGAGCCCCGCCGCAATAACCACCTTAAGATTATTGTTGGCGGTTGTTGGTTTATGGTTGTTGGTGTTTCCATCAACTACCAACCTTCAACTTTCAACTGCAGCTTCGCTGCAAATATTTTAACATACTGAGATAAAGAAACAAATAAGTATTTTAAGTTTTAGAAAGTTTCCTCCCTCCGATTGCTCGGAGGGAAAAGTGCGTACATAAGCTTACGGATTATTAGTACTACTCGACTATGACATTACTGCCTTTACATCTATAGCCTATCAACGTGGTCATCTTCCACGATCCTTAAAAGAAATCTCATCTTGTGGTGGGTTTCGCGCTTATATGCTTTCAGCGCTTATCCCTTCCAAACGTAGCTACTCTGCGGTGCCCCTGGCGGGACAACAGATACACTAGAGGTTTGTCCAATTCGGTCCTCTCGTACTAGAATCAGATCCACTCAAATTTCTAACGCCCACAGTAGATAGAGACCGAACTGTCTCACGACGTTCTGAACCCAGCTCGCGTGCCACTTTAATGGGCGAACAGCCCAACCCTTGGGACCTTCTCCAGCCCCAGGATGTGACGAGCCGACATCGAGGTGCCAAACCCCCCCGTCGATATGAGCTCTTGGGGGAGATCAGCCTGTTATCCCCGGCGTACCTTTTATCCTTTGAGCGATGGCCCTTCCATGCGGAACCACCGGATCACTATGCTCTACTTTCGTACCTGATCGACCTGTATGTCTCTCAGTCAAGCTCCCTTATGCCATTGCACTCTACGCACGGTTACCAAGCGTACTGAGGGAACCTTTAGAAGCCTCCGTTACTCTTTTGGAGGCGACCACCCCAGTCAAACTACCCACCAAGCACTGTCCCCCGCAACACGGGGTTAGGCCTCAGATAAACAAAGGGTTGTATTTCAACAATGACTCCACAACGCCTGGCGACGCCACTTCACAGTCTCCAACCTATCCTACACATCATTTATCCAAGGTCAATACTAAGCTATAGTAAAGGTGCACAGGGTCTTTTCGTCCCACTGCGGGTAAACGGCATCTTCACCGTTACTACAATTTCACCGAGCTCATGGCTGAGACAGTGTCCAGATCGTTACACCATTCGTGCAGGTCGGAACTTACCCGACAAGGAATTTCGCTACCTTAGGACCGTTATAGTTACGGCCGCCGTTTACTGGGGCTTCAATTCAATGCTTCTCCGAAGATAACATCTCCTCTTAACCTTCCAGCACCGGGCAGGTGTCAGGCCCTATACGTCATCTTACGATTTTGCAGAGCCCTGTGTTTTTGATAAACAGTCGCCTGGACCTCTTCACTGCGGCCCCGATTGCTCGGGGCGACCTTTCTCCCGAAGTTACAGGTCTATTTTGCCTAATTCCTTAGCCATGAATCTCTCGAGCACCTTAGGATTCTCTCCTCAACTACCTGTGTCGGTTTACGGTACTGGTACTAATTACCTGAAGTTTAGAGGTTTTTCTTGGAAGCCCTTAGGCGCACTATCTCTTTGTCCGAAGACTCCGAGTACTATCGTATTTCACCATTCTCTACGGATTTGCCTATAGAGAATATAGCTAGGTACTTCAACGAACTATTCCGTCAGTTCGCGGCGCTTTCATCACTCCGTCACCCCATCACAGTAATTAGTAGTACGGGAATATTAACCCGTTGGCCATCGACTGTCCCTTTCGGGTTCGCCTTAGGACCAGACTAACCCACAGCTGATTAGCATAGCTGTGGAAACCTTAGTTTTTCGGTGTGCGGGTTTCTCGCCCGCATTATCGTTACTTATGCCTACATTTTCTTTTCCAGCCAGTCCAGCATACCTTACGATACACCTTCAACCCTGCTGGAATGCTCCCCTACCACTTTGCATTGCTGCAAAATCCATAGCTTCGGTAATATGCTTATGCCCGATTATTATCCATGCTCGTCCGCTCGACTAGTGAGCTGTTACGCACTCTTTAAATGAATGGCTGCTTCCAAGCCAACATCCTAGCTGTCTGGGCAGACAAACCTCGTTCTTTCAACTTAGCATATATTTGGGGACCTTAGCTGATGGTCTGGGTTCTTTCCCTCTCGGACTTGGACCTTAGCACCCAAGCCCTCACTGCTGTAAAACATTATATAGCATTCGGAGTTTGTCAGGAATTGGTAGGCGGTGAAGCCCCCGCATCCAATCAGTAGCTCTACCTCTATATAACTATTATCAGCGCTGCACCTAAATGCATTTCGGGGAGTACGAGCTATTTCCGAGTTTGATTGGCCTTTCACCCCTACCCACAGGTCATCCGAAGACTTTTCAACGTCAACCGGTTCGGACCTCCACACTGTGTTACCAGCGCTTCATCCTGCCCATGGGTAGATCACACGGTTTCGCGTCTAACACTACTGACTAAAGCGCCCTATTCAGACTCGCTTTCGCTACGGATCCGTGACTTAATCACTTAACCTTGCCAGCAACGTTAACTCGTAGGCTCATTATGCAAAAGGCACGCCGTCACCCCACTAAAGGGCTCCGACCGCTTGTAAGCGTATGGTTTCAGGATCTATTTCACTCCGTTATTCACGGTTCTTTTCACCTTTCCCTCACGGTACTGGTTCACTATCGGTCTCTCAGGAGTATTTAGCCTTAGCGGATGGTCCCGCCAAATTCAGACAGGGTTTCACGTGCCCCGCCCTACTCAGGATACCACTATCCATTATACTTGTTACCCATACGAGGCTATCACTCTCTATGGCTCGACTTTCCAGTCAATTCCGGTTCCTTGTACATGAAATGTCGTGGTCCTACAACCCCAACAATGCCGTAACATCATTGGTTTGGGCTAATCCGCGTTCGCTCGCCACTACTTACGGAATCACTTTTGTTTTCTTCTCCTCCGCCTACTTAGATGTTTCAGTTCAGCGGGTTTGCCCACCTATCGGTGTACTATGTCTTCAACATAGTGGGTTGCCCCATTCGGATATCTACGGATCAATCGATGTGTGCTCGTCCCCGTAGCTTTTCGCAGCTTATCACGTCCTTCTTCGCCTCTGAGAGCCTAGGCATCCCCCATACGCCCTTATTTTGCTTATTGTACCAATCTTGTTATTTAAAACAAGACCGTTTTTTTTGTTTCTTATTATTGCTAATAAAAAACGCTTTCTACTTTCTTATTATTTTCTTATCTCAATATGTCAATGAACTTTGTTTCGCTTTAGGCTTTAAGCAATACACTTTAAGCTTTCTTAGCCTTTGCCTATAGCTTAAAGCTTTAGGCCTTGTGGAGAATAACGGAGTCGAACCGTTGACCTCCTGCGTGCAAGGCAGGCGCTCTAGCCAGCTGAGCTAATCCCCCATTTTTTAGTTGTCAGTTAACAGTTTTCAGTTAACACTACTTAAAACGGTTACTCAACCTCTAAAATTTCCTTTTAAATCAAGTTTTTCAGCCTTTTTAAACTTATAACTTATAATTCATAACTTATAACTCTTTAAAAAAGTAGTCCCGGGCAGACTCGAACTGCCGACCCCTACATTATCAGTGTAGTACTCTAACCAGCTGAGCTACGAGACTCTGTTTTTACTTAATTCTTTTTTCATTTTTTAAATTAACAGCAAGAGTAATACAATCTTCAATTCAGAATCCTATAAATAATCATCTTTTTTCCTTAGCGTGTCCGAAAACTAACACTAAGGCTCTAGAAAGGAGGTGTTCCAGCCGCACCTTCCGGTACGGCTACCTTGTTACGACTTAGCCCTAGTTACCAGTTTTACCCTAGGCAGCTCCTTGCGGTCACCGACTTCAGGCACCCCCAGCTTCCATGGCTTGACGGGCGGTGTGTACAAGGCCCGGGAACGTATTCACCGGATCATGGCTGATATCCGATTACTAGCGATTCCAGCTTCACGGAGTCGAGTTGCAGACTCCGATCCGAACTATGACCGGCTTTATAGATTCGCTCCTGCTCACACAGTGGCTGCTCTCTGTACCGGCCATTGTAGCACGTGTGTAGCCCAAGGCGTAAGGGCCGTGATGATTTGACGTCATCCCCACCTTCCTCACAGTTTGCACTGGCAGTCTTGTTAGAGTTCCCGACACTACTCGCTGGCAACTAACAACAGGGGTTGCGCTCGTTATAGGACTTAACCTGACACCTCACGGCACGAGCTGACGACAACCATGCAGCACCTTGTAATTTGTCTTGCGAAAGATCTGTTTCCAAATCGGTCAAACTACATTTAAGCCTTGGTAAGGTTCCTCGCGTATCATCGAATTAAACCACATGCTCCACCGCTTGTGCGGGCCCCCGTCAATTCCTTTGAGTTTCATTCTTGCGAACGTACTCCCCAGGTGGGATACTTATCACTTTCGCTTAGCCACTGAAATTGCTCCCAACAGCTAGTATCCATCGTTTACGGCGTGGACTACCAGGGTATCTAATCCTGTTCGCTACCCACGCTTTCGTCCATCAGCGTCAATCCATTAGTAGTAACCTGCCTTCGCAATTGGTATTCCATGTAATCTCTAAGCATTTCACCGCTACACTACATATTCTAGTTACTTCCTAATAATTCAAGTTCAGCAGTATCAATGGCCGTTCCACCGTTGAGCGATGGGCTTTCACCACTGACTTACTAAACCGCCTACGGACCCTTTAAACCCAATGATTCCGGATAACGCTTGGATCCTCCGTATTACCGCGGCTGCTGGCACGGAGTTAGCCGATCCTTATTCTTACGATACCGTCAAGCCTCTACACGTAGAGGTGTTTCTTCTCGTACAAAAGCAGTTTACAATCCATAGGACCGTCATCCTGCACGCGGCATGGCTGGATCAGGCTTGCGCCCATTGTCCAATATTCCTCACTGCTGCCTCCCGTAGGAGTCTGGTCCGTGTCTCAGTACCAGTGTGGGGGATCTCCCTCTCAGGACCCCTACCCATCGTAGCCTTGGTAAGCCGTTACCTTACCAACTAGCTAATGGGACGCATGCTCATCTTTTACCGTTGTGACTTTAATAACTCAATCATGCGATTGTGTTATACTATGAGGTATTAATCCAAATTTCTCTGGGCTATCCCTCTGTAAAAGGTAGATTGCATACGCGTTACGCACCCGTGCGCCGGTCTCTATATCCGAAGACATATACCCCTCGACTTGCATGTGTTAAGCCTGCCGCTAGCGTTCATCCTGAGCCAGGATCAAACTCTTCATCGTATATTTTTTATATTATATCGCGACGAATATCTATCGGTTCTTTTCGAATCTTACGACTCTATTACTCTTATTCTTTTGTCCCGATTAATCGGGACGGCTGTCAATTCAATATGTCTACGAACGTATTCTTTTTTCTTATCATCGCTTGTTTCTCAAAGCGGGTGCAAAAGTAGAAAACTTATTTCAAACTGGCAAAAGATTTTTGAAGTTTTTTTTAGAAAATTTCTTTTCCTTTTCAACCTCTCTCCTTACCAATTTTTCAATGAACTTCCCATGTTTTGCGGGGTGCAAACTTAAAACTTTCTTTCTTTACTCACAAGCTTTTTTTAATCTTTTTTGAAAATAAATTTTCGTTTTGATTCGTCTTACTCATCAGTATTTCTGTGAACGTTTATCGCTGTTGCGGGTGCAAAAGTAGTCACTTTATTCGCTTTCACAAGCTTTTTTTAAACTTATTTTTGAAGTTTTTCTTAAATGACTGGTTTGGCGTTTTTTACAAGCAATCTTTTTTTGTTGTTGTAAATAGTAAACCCGACAGGTTCTGAAAAACTGTCGGGTTTGACTCTTTATCATAACCTCACCTCCTAGCCCCGATAGAAGTGGACATCCTTTTGTGGCGGGGTTCGACACAAAAGATACAAACGGATAGCGGGATAAAGCTCCCCAATACTTAAATTACAAACCTGAAGGCTTCGACTTCGCTCAGCCGGACATTCGCCCCAGCCGGGCATTTGTCTCAGCCGGACATTCGTCTCTGCTAAACATTCGTCTCAGCCGGGCATTTGTCTCTATTAAACAAAAACTACTCTTATATATAGAATAGATGAAAAAGCAAACCCGACAGGTTCTGAAAAACTGTCGGGCTGTATACCACATAAGCACAATAAACAAATCCACCATAATACACATAATCATTCAACCCACATTACTCAATTCCCCCAACCCATGCATTTCCCTTTCACACTAACCACAATCCCAACCCTAAAACCCCATCAGTCCACCTAACCGGATCACACCTACAATAAACAACAACTTAAAACAAAAAAAGTCACTCAATTTGAGCAACTTTTCACAAACACAGAAGAATTCAAATCCCCCATTAACTTAATTTAAAAAAATCAGACATTCCAAACCCATCCTCAACAACAAACAGTCCAAAAACAAAAAAGCCACTCAAATTGAGTGGCTTTTTGTGAACGCAGAAGGATTCGAACCTTCGACCGCCTGCTTAGAAGGCAGGTGCTCTATCCAGCTGAGCTATGCGTCCATTTTCATTAAACTTCCGACAAAGTTCTTGTCGGGGTGGCAGGATTCGAACCTGCGGCCTCCTGCTCCCAAAGCAGGCGCGATAACCGGGCTACGCTACACCCCGAGGCAAAATCTAAGCGGAGAGACAGGGACTCGAACCCTGGCGACGGTTACCCGTCGACAGATTAGCAATCTGCTCCATTACCGCTCTGGCACCTCTCCAAGCTCAAGAAACGTGTTCTGTTTTGCGGTTGCAAAGGTATAACAACATTCCATATCTCACAACTATTTTGGCGATTTTTTTTAAGTTTTTTTAATCTTTTTTTCAAAACACTTCACAATCAAATAAATAGAATTAACTAAAAATTCACATTAAATTTAAAATTCAATCGAATTGACACAAAATTTGAATTTATTTAAATAAAGAGTAAATTTGCTTGATTAACTAATATTAACAGAAAATGAACAAAAGAGTTGTTATCGTTTCTGCCGTTAGAACACCTATCGGAAGTTTCATGGGAGGTTTATCTACTGTACCTGCCCCAAAATTAGGTGCTGCCGCAATAAAAGGCGCACTTCAAAAAATTAACCTTGACCCAAAATTAGTTGATGAAGTATTTATGGGTAATGTGGTACAAGCCGGAGTTGGTCAGGCACCAGCGCGTCAGGCTGCACTTTTTGCCGGTTTATCTGAAGAAGTTGCCGCTACAACTGTAAACAAAGTTTGTGCTTCAGGAATGAAAGCTGTTATGTTTGCCGCACAGGCTATCGCTTGTGGTGATGCTGAAATTGTAGTAGCCGGAGGAATGGAGAACATGAGCTTGATTCCGCATTATGTGCAAATGCGCAACGGAACTAAGTTCGGTCCGGCTTCTATGCTTGACGGAATGCAAAAAGATGGTTTGACAGATGCTTACGATAACAACGCAATGGGAGTTTGCGCTGACTTATGTGCTTCTGAATACAACATCAGCCGTGAAGAACAGGACAATTTTGCTATTCAATCTTATGAAAGAAGTGCAAAAGCCTGGGATGCCGGAAAATTTGATAATGAAATTGTTCCTGTAGAGGTTCCACAAAGACGTGGTGAACCAATCATCTTTTCAAAAGATGAAGAATATACCAATGTAAAACTGGATAAAATTCCTACACTTGGAGCTGTTTTCACTAAAGACGGAACAGTTACTGCCGCTAATGCTTCTACAATAAACGATGGAGCTGCCGCTTTAGTTTTAATGTCTGAAGAAAAAGCAACTTCATTAGGATTAAAACCTCTTGCTTATATAAAAGGATATGCTGATGCTGCTCAGGAGCCAAAATGGTTTACCACAAGTCCGGCAAAAGCATTACCGAAAGCTTTAGACAAAGCCGGAATTTCAGTAAGTGATGTTGATTATTTCGAATTCAACGAAGCATTTGCTGTTGTTGGATTAGCCAATTCAAAAATTCTTAATCTTGACAACAATAAAGTAAACGTAAACGGTGGTGCAGTTTCATTAGGTCATCCTCTGGGATGCTCGGGAGCAAGAATCATTGTGACTTTACTAAGTGTTTTAGAACAAAACAATGCCAAAACCGGAGCCGCAGCAATTTGCAACGGTGGTGGTGGTGCTTCGGCAATTGTTATCGAGAGAGCTTAAAATACTATTTTATTAGGAGTTATTTGTTTTACAGATAACTCCTATTTTTAACTTATAAATTACCCTAAATGTTCGGAATTTGCAATCTAGCCATAGTACCCGTACGATCTGAGCCAAGTGACAGAAGTGAAATCGTTACTCAACTTTTGTTTGGTGAACATATCGAAATTTTGGAACGTCAAAATCAATGGGCCCGAATACGAATTCAGTACGACGACTATGAAGGCTGGGTAGACTCCAAACAATATCAGGTTATTTCGGAAGCAAATTTCAAGCAATTAAGCAATGACGCGATTATTCTCAATGCTGATTTGATTGATTACATCACATCTTCCAACAATTTACTACTACCCATTCCACTTGGTGCATCTTTGTCTTTTTTAAACAACAGTGAGATCAATATCTCCAATTTTGATTTTGAAGGTACCAAAACCAGCGGTATAAAACCTAAGAGCGCTATCATCAGTACCGCTTTTATGTATCTGAACGCACCTTATCTTTGGGGAGGCAAAACTCCTTTTGGAATTGATTGTTCGGGTTTCACTCAAATGGTCTATAAATTAAACGGCTATAAAATTCATCGTGATGCCTCACAACAGGCTCTTGATGGAGAACCTTTGAGCTTTATCGAAGAAAGCGAAGCCGGTGATCTTGCCTTTTTTGATAACGACGAAGGAAATATAACGCATGTTGGTATTATCATGGACAACAATTACATCATTCATGCCAGCGGTAAAGTTCGTATCGATCGTTTGGATCACTTGGGAATCTACAATCCCGAAACAAACAAACACACTCACAAATTACGCGTAATCAAGAAGATCATTTAAGTTTCTTATCGTTAATTGGGAATATTTTTTTCTAAACTTCGACATGAACAACAAAATTATTGTATCTTTACAGCAAAATAGTTGTGTCATGGAAAAGATAAAACAAAACACAGAACCTTTTGATACCAAGAGAAGTATTCGAAATGCTTCCGGAAAAGTAATCTCTATTAAAAGATCAACTTTAAGTTCTGATGGGAAAGAATACAGCTGGAGCAACAAAATGGAACGCGTTGGAGTTATCCGTTCCGGTATTCCTTATGATTCAATTGAAGTCATCAGCAGGCGATTAAACAATCCTGTAAAATCTATGCTGGCAATTGTAGGGATTCCTCAAACTACTTACAATAAGAAAAAAAGCGAGCATTTACTTTTAGACAGCAGAGACAGCGAATTGGTTATTCTAATCAACGAACTGATCGATTACGGTCTGGAAGTTTTCAATAATGAAGAAGAAAAATTTCAGAGGTGGCTTAAAAAACCTAACTTATCTATTGGCGGAAGTACTCCCGAAAACATGCTGGATACTGTAACCGGAATTAACGAGGTGAAGTTTAGTTTAAATCGATTAGAGCACGGAAACTTAGCTTAATGAAGGTTTTTAGGATTGAAAGAGAAAAATACCTGTCTTCTACTTTAGCAGGAATCGGAGCCTCGATGTCTGAAGGTTTCCGATGGAACAGTCTTAACACCCGTATGGTTTACACGGCCGAAAGCCGCGCATTAGCTACACTTGAAGTATCTGTTCATTTGGATTTAAGTGAAGATTTGCCTTTGGATCGTTTTTATGTGGAAATCGAAATCCCGGATGAAATTACCATTCAGGAGGTTCGTCTGGAAGATTTACCGGAAGATTGGGATTCCAAACCACCCATCCTGATAACGCAAACAATCGGTGATGACTTTATTGATTACAATGAAGCCGCAGTTTTAAAAGTCCCGAGCTGTATTGTACCGCAGGAATTCAATTACCTAATCAATCCGGCTCATCCGGACAGTAAAAAAATCAAAGTGGTCAGCACTAACCGAATGAATTTTGATTCCAGATTTAAAACAAATTAGAACAAACACTAATTTCACGAATTGACACAAATTAAAATCTATACAATGTCGCTTTAATCCTAGGCGAAAAAAAATAGCACAAATCAATGTAAACCTTGTCTAAACACTAATTTCACTAATTAACACAAATTAAAAATCCATCTAATCCTTATTAATCTGTGGTAAAAAAATTAGTGCTAATTCGTGTAATCTGTGTTTAAGCACTAATTCTGATTGTTTTTCGAAATTCTGAGGGACTATTCCCTTTTTGTTTCTTAAAGAATTTATTGAAATGGCTTTCATCGGTAAACCCAAATTCATAGGCAATTTCATTGATTCGTTTATCACTGAATTGCAGACGATGTTCTATCAATTTTGTTTTATAGTTACTGATGTACTGTTGCATGGTTTCACTTGCATGCTTTTTGAAATAACGCCCTAAATAGGTACTTGAAATTCCAAAATACTCACTAATGGATTCTGCTTTGATTTTCTCAGGATAATAAATATTGTTTTGAATGTATTGCAAAATGTCCATCGCTTTAGCCTCGCAGCCCAGGTTAACCTGCTCAGGCAGGTATTTTGCAATGTTACGGGCAACCACGATAATAAGTGTATTTACCAATTGCTGAATCAATTCCTGATTGTAAACATCTTTATCTTCATACTCCCTGATAATAGCCTCTACCATAACTTTTACAAGGCATTTATCTGTAACATTCTTTAAAATACAACCCGGTTGATGATTTGCATTTTGTAGAATATACTCTAAACGTTGAATGTTTTCATTTTGAAGGCTTGAATTTTTCAGATAAATATCATTAAATCTCAAAAAGAAAAAGGTTGTTTTGGTCTCAATGGTAAAATTATGACAGTCTTCGGGTGTCAGCAAAAATAAATGTCCCTCATCGTATTCAAAAACATTTTTATTGATGCATTGCAAACCCGTTCCTTTCAAAACATAAACCAACTCAAAAAAGTTATGACGGTCTCCTACATCCGGATATTCCTCTAAAGTTTCAAAAGAAACACTAAACGGTTCGTATAAATTTTCTTTTTTCATTTTGTCTGTTATTTATTACGGTTGCAAATATACCTAAAAAACACAAATATATACCATTTAAAACAGATATAAACGGTATAATTTTGTCAAATAATTTTAAACGATCTAAAATATCACTTATGGAATATAGAAAATTAGGCAATACTGAACTCGAATTATCCACAATTACTTACGGTGCATTTGCTATTGGCGGAAATATGTGGGGCGGAAATGATAAAGCAGATTCAATTGCTTCTGTTCATGCTTCAATCGATCATGGTGTTACTACAATTGATACTGCTCCTTTTTACGGATTTGGTTTAAGCGAAATAATGATTGGAGAAGCTTTAAAAACTCAAAATCGTTCGAAAGTACAAGTATTGACAAAATTTGGTCTGGTTTGGGATGGAAGTACCAACAGAAAGGGCGAATTTTTTTTCGATGCCGAAGACAATGGAAAAAAAGTCCCTATTTATAAATATGCTTCCAAAAATAATATTATTAAAGAAGTTGAAGAAAGCCTAAAACGTCTTCAAACCGATTATATCGACTTGCTTCAAATTCACTGGCCGGATGCTACAACTCCGATTCACGAAACAATGGAGGCATTGGAAAGCCTAATTCAACAAGGAAAAATCAGAGCAGCCGGCGTAAGCAATTACAGTGCATCGCAAGTTCAGGAAGCACAAAAAACCATTCAATTGGCCTCTAATCAGGTTCCTTTTAGTATGTTAAATCGTAGTATTGAAACGGATCTGATTCCATTAACACTTGCGGAAAATATTGGCATTATTGCTTACAGTCCGATGGAAAGAGGTTTGCTGACCGGTAAATATTTCACCGATGGTAAATTAAAGGACAACGATCATCGAAATGACTATTTTGGTCAGTTTGATCTTCAAAAAGTAAAAACTTTGGTGGAAGAACTGAGTTCATTAGCCAATGCCAAACACATTTCTATCTCACAATTGGTTTTGCGCTGGACGACTTTACAAAAAGGAATTACAATTGTTCTGGCCGGAGCCAGAAATGCCGAGCAGGCCATTTCAAATGCTAAAACAATGGATTTTGATCTATCCGGTTCTGAATTAGATTTCATTAATCAGGCTATTTCAAAATTAAAATAGTTCCCCGAGCAGTTTTACCTTCTTTTAAAAGCAAAAAAAATAAATTATACCGAAGAGATACCGCTCTTATCTCTTAAACAAACACATAAGAGCAATTCATAGTATGAAAAAAATATTTATTATCAACGGTGGGCAAAATTTTGCTCACTCAGGCGGAAAGTTCAATCAAACCGTTACGGACTGGACTTTGGAATACTTAACAAACAGTAAAAAATTTGAAATAAAAACAACCAATATTCAGGATGAAATCGATCTTGAAAAAGAGGTTGAAAAATTCGTTTGGGCCGATTTAGTGGTCTACCACACTCCGATCTGGTGGTTTCAGTTACCGAATCTTTTTAAAAAATATATTGATGACGTTTTTACTGCCGGACATCAAAAAGGAATTTACAAAAACGACGGTAGAACAAGAACGAATCCGGACATCAATTACGGTACAGGCGGACTCTTACACGGGCGAAAATACATGCTTACTACCAGCTGGAATGCTCCTGCAACAGCTTTCACACTTCCGGGAGAATTTTTTGAAGAAACTACTGTAGACGAGGGGGTTATGTTTGGTTTCCATAAAATGAATAAATTTGTAGGAATGGAGAAACTGGATGGTTTTCATTTTCATGATGTAGAAAAGGGGGCTACTGACGAAAATATTGGTATCTTTAAGCAAAACTATACCAACCATTTAAAACAAATCTTTAAAACTATATGATTATGATTTCAATAACTGCTATTTTAAAAAGTAAACCGGAAAATACAGCTCAAATCAAAAACATGTTAACCCATTTGGTTACTGAGACCAGAAAAGAAGAGGCTTGTATTCGATATGACCTGCATCACAGCGAGAATGTTTTTATTATTTGGGAAGAGTGGAAAGACCAGCCAGGCCTTGATATTCATAACAATCAGCAGTATCTGCAGGATTTTATTAAACAAAGTGAAGCTTTGATCTCCTCACCCATTCAGGTTTATAAAACAGCACAAATATTATAATCAAAATTAGCAATGAGAGCACTTTTAACCACTGCTTACGAATCTGATTTTGTAAGTACTGAAATAGAAAAACCAACTCCGAAAGACGGAGAAGTTTTAATCAAAATCCATGCAAGTGGCGTTAATCCTATCGATAACAAAATTCGTATTGGGATTTCACCTTATGCCTCGCCTGTTTTGCCTGCCGTTTTAGGAACTGATCTTGCCGGCGTTGTTGAAGCTGTTGGAAAAAATGTTACCGATTTTAAAATTGGTGATGAAGTTTACGGACTCGCCGGAGGTGTCTTGGGACTTCAGGGAACTTTAGCAGAGTATACCGCCGTTGATGCCGATTTACTGGCTATAAAACCTAAGAACTTAAGCATGAAAGAGGCTGCAGCTGTTCCACTGGTACTCCTAACGGCCTGGGAAGGTTTAATTGACAGAGCAAAAGTAAAAAAAGGGGATCAGGTTCTGGTTCATGCCGGAGCCGGAGGTGTTGGTCACATGGTGGTACAGCTTGCCCAAATTTTTGGCGCCGATGTTTATGCAACGGTTTCTCCTCAAAAAGCAGCCACTGTAGAATCGTATGGAGCAACTCCAATTGATTATAAAACAGTAAAAGTTGAAGATTATGTAAAGCAATTTACAAACGGAAAAGGTTTTGACATTATTTACGACACGGTTGGAGGTCAATCTTTAGATGATTCTTTTGCCGCTATCCGTCATTATGGTCAAATTGCCAGCTGCTATGCTTTTGGAACACATGCATTGGCAGTAGGATCACTTCGATCTGCAAGTTTACATGGCGTTTTTGTTTTACATCCGATGATTAGCGGTGAGGGCAGAAAACATCATGGGAATATTTTAAAAGAAGCTGCAAAATTTATTGAGCAAGGAAAATTAAAACCTCTTATCGATCCCAGAAGTTTTACTTTAGATAACGCCATGGAAGCTCATAAAGCGGTTAGTGATGGTTCTTCTGTCGGAAAAATTGTGGTGGATATCGCTTAGCTTCAAAATAGGTGTAATTTTTTGGATGGTTTCCGCCAACACAATAGAAAATCTAATAGAATTATCTTCATTATCCAATAAAGAATTTGATTCACAATAAATGCTTTCTTAAATTTATGAAGCAAAAAAAAGACTGTACCCTCTTTATGGATACAGTCTTTTTTTATAGATGAAAATCAATTACTGTTTTATAATTTTCTGTGTGTACGTTTTTTTGCCGGAAGAAGTTACCTTAAGAAAATAGACTCCTTTTGTTTTACCGGATAAATTAATTGCTTTTTCTGCATTATTTCCTCCCGCAAAATTTTCAGTATAAATCATTTTTCCTTCCGTACTATGCACTGTAATGGTATAATTATCCGTCGTTGATGGTGTTACTACATGAAAAACATTAGCGGATGGATTCGGATATACCTGAATTCCTGTCAAACTATTTATTTCTCTTGGTTTTGTTACAGCTAAATTAGGTCCATTATCTATTTTTAAATTGTCAAACCAGATTCGGGTACCATATCCTGAGGTATTTTTGAATTTGATTAAAACATTTTTTTGCTGTTTTACGATACTCAGATCAATTTTTTCGGCTCTCCAATCAGAATCTTTGGTTGGAATCCAATCGTTTGTTTCGTTTGATGCGGTTGTTACAGGATCGTCCTGAATTGCAGGCGAAACAGTTTGTAGTTGTATTTGATTTTTAGAATAAACATTCGTCCAGGTAACTCCACAATCTGAAGATACCAATATATCAATATGATCCGGAGCCGGCGTTGGGTCATAAGCATTTAAATATTGCGTATAAGCCAAATCAAAATATAAATATGGTGTTGTTGCAGAAGATAAATCAAATGCTTTTAAAATGAGTTCGTCTATCTTATCTGTTGGATTATCGGCATTATTGATTACCAGACAGGACAAATCGCCTTTGCCCACATCGGAACGTTTTTCCCATGCAATAGCATCTTTATCAGGGTTAATAACTTCCCAATCCTGAATAGGGAAACTTTCTTCAAAATTTTCCAAGTATGGAAGACTGTTTTTACTTTTCACCACTACAACACCGGTTTTCGTCACTGTAGATCCTGTTCCATTTGCATTAGAAGCGGTTAAAGTCACATTGTAAGTTCCCGGACTATCATAAACAACAGCTGGCTGTCTGTTTGTTGAAGAAGAAGGTGTACCTCCCGGGAATGACCATGCCCAGGCGGTAGGTTCTCCGGTTGAGTTGTCTTTAAATGCAATCGGAAGATCACTGCACTGTCTTTCATTCTTAATCAAAAAATCTGAAAACGGAGTTTCTTTACTGTCAAAATTGAATTTCAAATTATCAATCCAAATTCTCGCTCCATATCCTGAAGTATTTTTGAATTTAAATAAAACATTCGGTTCTCCTTTAAAATCAGACAAAATCACTCGTTCGGTTCTCCAATGTGAATCTGAAGTTGGAATCCAGTTGTTTGCATCGTTGCTGACAAATGTTTCCAATTCAATGTGCGTTTTTTTATAAACACTTTCCCAGGTTACACCACAATCTTTTGAAGCCAGAACTTCGAGAACATCGGGGCTTACTTCATCAAATTTAGCGTAAGCAACATCAAAAGAAAAATCAGTTATTCCAACCGATAGATCTGTCGGTTTCAGAATTATTTCGTCTACTTCACCAACTTTATCATTATCCGCATTATTCATTACCATACAGGATGTAGAATTATGACCTACTCCAATACGCTGTTCCCAGGTTAATTTATTATCAGGATTTACAATTTCCCAATCTTCAGGTGGGAAAGAACCTTCAAAACCTTCGGTAAAAGAGGTTTTATAAGGATCAACAACGGTAATAAAATTATTTCTGGTAAGTGTTGTTCCAATACCTTCTGCATTTTTAGTAGTCAGTGTTACAGCATAAGAACCAGGGGAATTGTAAACTACAACCGGATTTTGATCTGTAGAAGTCGCCGGTGTACCTCCCGGAAATGACCAGTTCCATGAGGTAGGATTTCCGGTTGAAACATCTAAAAACGGAGCCGTGATACTTGTACATCTTGTTCCTCTAATGTTAGACGTAAAATCTGAAACCGGAGTACCAGCCTGCGTAACGGCAACATTTACATTGTCAATCCAAATTCGTGTACCATAACCTGAAATATTTACAAAACGAATGGAAACATTATTATTTCCCTCATAAGCACTAAGATCTACAACTTCTTTTCGCCAATTGGCATCTGTAACAGGTATCCAGTTATTGGCCTGAGCTGTAGGAACGGCTGTGGTTTCTAATAATGTATGTGTTTTAGAATAGACATCATTCCACGTCTGTCCACAGTCTGTAGAAACCTGTACTTTTAAAACATCGGGACTCACATCATCAAACTTTGTATAGGCTACGTCAAAAAACAGCTGACTGTTTTGTCCTGCCGTAAAATCAAAATAAGGCAATCTGATATAATCCAAAGCTCCTAATACTGAATTATCGGCATTGTTCATGATCATACACGAACTGTCATTATGCCCCACTCCTTTTCGCTTTTCCCAGCCTAATCCTTTATCCGGATTTGTAATTTCCCATCCCGAAGGCGGAAAAGCACCTGTAAAACTTTCTGTTAAATTAGCAGCCGATTTTTGATCTACTTCTATATAATCTGCAACTTCTTTGGTGTTTGTTCCTAGTGAATTGGTCACCTTCAGGGTTACTTTATACTTTCCTGATGTATTATAAGTAACGACAGGATTCTGATCTGTGGAGGTTGCCGGAGTTCCTCCTTCGAATGTCCAGACTCTTGAATTTGGCAATCCTAAAGAAACATCTTTAAAACCAATACTTTTACCGGAACAAATGGCGGTTGTACTGCTGCTAAAATTAGCCGTCGGATTGCTTTCAATAGCTCCTACTGCACTAAGATTCGCCGGGTCCCATAGTACTCCCCTCGGATATTTGGCAACCGTTTTATCTTCTAACCAATACGTCATTGCATTTGTCTGATCTCTGGTATACATATTCTGACAGTCGGTGTTATAATCCATATGATTTTCAGCATTGGCATAAACTCCGCAGCTGTTTAATACATTTCTGGCACAGCCTTCGGCAACTTTCGTTGGAGGAGTATCGGCCATTCCGTCATTTACCGGATCACAATCGTCCTGAAAAGTATGTTTTAATCCGAAATAATGACCAAACTCATGCGTCATAACTTTTGCAAAAGTAGCGCTGGCGTTCGATCCGCAAGTACTTCCGATGTATCTATGGTTGTAAGCAACACGAGGGATTGCATCCTGAATAGGCAAAAAAGCATGTCCGGAACCAACAGATCCCTGTCCAGTATTAGGTTCATCTACCACCAAAACATCCAGATAATATCTGTTATTTTTACCATACCATATATAATCGTAGATTCTGGCATCATAACCATCGGCAATATGAGCTTCAGGATGCCAGTCTAAACCGGGTATCTCTAAAGGATTTCCGTCAGGATCAACGGTGGCTAAAACAAACTGAATGTTCAGTTTACTTTTAATGGCGTCAAAACGAGGATCGGTCATGGCATACTCCGGAAACAAACCATTAAAATCCTTGTTCACGGTTAGCAATGCATCGTCGATTCGGCATTTCATCTGCTCTTTAGTAAAAACATTATTAATATTAGTTCCGTCGGCCAGAATGTGAAACACGACCGGAATAATATAAGGAACAGTAGCGGCTTTCTTTGTAGTTCCTTTTTTCCAGGTTTTAATTTTAGAAAGCGATTTCATAAATGCAGTCTCTTCCTTTTGGGATAATTGGGTTCCACAGCCAATTGGATTCTGGTTTTGCCCAAAGGAAATGCAGCATTGGAGCAGAAAAACTGCAGCAATAAAGTAGTTTTTTTTCAAAATAATAGTCTTTTTGTTAATTGTTATTTCAAATACACAATCAATAGAAAATTTGTTAAAAATATTAACTTTTAAAACAAATAAATCCACAATCATTAATATTTGGTAGTTTTTTTTTATAAAAATATTTAATTAACAACTCGAAAAAAGATATTATCTTATTGTAAAATAATTGTATGTTATCTAGTTTCTATTGTTTCGACTAATTCAAAAAAGAAAAAACATCATTCTAAAAATGTATTTTTTACACAATTTGAAACTATTTTGAAAAAGAAGTAAAAGAACTCTTTCAGCCTTCGAAACACATTATTTCAAAAAATAAGAAAAATACCACTATTTAGTCACTGATTCCAGAATCGTCTGAATGCGTTTGATTTATACTGCTTTAACCACAAAATCATTCCAATCTCCGACATAAAAAACGCTACATCATGCTTTCTTTGCTTTTCAAAAATTTACCGTTTCTGAAAATTCATAAAATTTCACAGCAAAAAAACCTCCTTTTTAAATATCTTAGCAGAATATTACCATCCTTAATAAATCAACAAAAATGGCTGAGCAATCTTCAATCCAGTGCCCTAATTGCGGCACACCAATCGATGTAAATGATGTTTTGAAACATCAGTTGGAAGATAGTATCCGTAAAGAATTTCAACAAAAAGCCAGCGCTCAGTCCAAAGAACTGGAACTTAAAAACGAACAATTCGAAAAAGCAAAAGCTGAATTTGAAGCCAAGAAAAAACAGGAAAACGAACTTTTTGCAGAAAGACTGGAGCGCGAAAGAAAAATAGCCGAAAAAGAAATTGCTGAAAAATTAAAAACCAAACTCGAAGAAGAAAACAAAGATCGTTTGCTTTTGATGGAAAAAGAGCTTTCTGAAAAATCAGAGAAACTTCGTGAACTTAATAAAATGGAAGGTGAAATTGCGAAACTTCAACGCGAGAAACTGGAAATGAAGGAGGCTATCGAAACGGAAGCTCAAAAACAGCTTAATGCTACTTTGATTCTGGAGCGTGACAAAATCCGAAAACAAGAGGAAGAAAAAAACGAATTAAAAATAAAAGAATACCAAAAACAATCTGACGATCAGAAAAAGCTGATTGAGGAAATGAAACGCAAGCAGGAACAGGGTTCTATGCAATTGCAGGGTGAAGTAATGGAGCTTGCAATTGAGGAATGGCTGGCCAGTAATTTTCCGTTAGATACTATTGATGAAGTAAAAAAAGGAGCCAATGGAGCCGATTGTCTTCAGGTTGTCAATACCCGAGAGGTACAAAATTGCGGTTCTATTTATTATGAAAGTAAGCGTACTAAAGCTTTCCAGCCTGCGTGGATTGAAAAATTTAAAAATGATATTCGAACCAAAAAAGCCAATATTGGTGTTTTGGTCACTGAGGTGATGCCTGCCGGAATGGATCGTATGGGAATGCGCGACGGCATCTGGATTTGTACTTATGAAGAATTTAAAGGACTAAGTGCTGTTTTACGTCAATCTTTAATACAAGTTAGCCATGCTGTTCAGGCACAGGAGAACAAAGGAGATAAAATGTCGATGCTCTATGATTTTTTAACCAGCAATGAATTCCGATTACAGGTAGAAGGAATTGTGGAGGGTTTCACACAAATGCAAAGTGATCTGGAATCTGAAAAAAGAGCCATGCAGCGTATCTGGAAACAACGCGAAAAACAAATTGAAAAAGTGGTTCACAATACTTTGGGAATGTACGGATCGATTCGCGGTATTGCCGGAAATGCGGTTCAGACCGTAAGAGCTTTAGAACTTGATTTTATCGAAGACGAAGAAGAACCGAATACAAAAGAACTGGAGTAACACAAGTAAAATTGATAGAATTACACAACTTGTGTACTTTTTACTCCCTTCCTGTTTATCTAAAAACAATTTGCCATTCCAATCAGCGAATTTTCCTGAACAATACTGTTTATCTCAGCATTAATCTTTGAAAATTTATCGCAATCGGAATGGCAATTTTAATATTATTTAGAAGACGGAAATTAGTCTACTTTTTTGAAAACCATTAATTTTCCATCAGGATTAGAAAGTGTCAATCTTAAATTCCCGACTGAGTACGTAGTTGTTTTTTGTAATGTTTCTACAAATTCACCTTCTTTATTAGCCGGCATACAAGCCATCAAAGTCGAAATTACATCAGAGAATCTTAACAATCCTTTTTCGAAGAAAATTTTTCCTCCAATATTATTACATCCTCCAAATCCTGAAAATGTATTCTCAGTTGAGTTAATTTCAATACGTGGCATTTCTTTTTGGAAGTCAGAAGAAGTAACTTTTCTTCCATTCAATTCCTCTAAAACCCAGATGTCATGCAAACGATAATCAGTAATATACTTACCACAGCCGTTTAACGTTTTACCATTAATTTCTACTTTAACGGTATAAGGCGAAACGTCACCTGACATTGAATCCGTACACTCAAATTGCTGAACGGTAATAGTAGCCTCTGTTTTTCCGTTTTTTACTCTATACATTTTTACATTAGCATCCATTGCTCTGATTGGTTCAACGGCATCAAAACTTATTGACTCCATTCCTTCGATCAATGATGTAAAAACAATTTTATCCTTTCCAAATTTTAATCCCCAAAACGGTTCATTTCCAGTAGCTTTAAAATAAACATTTAGATCTTCTTCTTCTGAAGTTGTTTGAGAAGCTGTTTCTTTTGTGTTTGTTTTTTTAACTGCAACCGACTTACAACTTAAGATCACAGACATTAGGGCGCATAGTAAAAGTACTTTTTTCATATCATTAAAATTTTTTATTATGCCTTCACACTAGAAAAAACCGAGCCAAAAATAAATATTGCCCGTTTTTTATGATTTTTTTAAGCAGAGTCTAATGTTAAATTTAAGAAAAATAACACAATTGCTAAAATAAACTTAAAAACGAAAAAATACTGTCATACACCACCATATTATAATGTGGAATAAAACAAATACACCTCTCCCATTGTCGAAAAAATTTACAAAACAACTAATTTCTGTATCTTTGAAGTCTATTATTTTACTAAAAAAATGAATACACCTTTTCAAAAAGCCAGCCAGTTGATTGATGCTGAGAACGCTCAGGATCCTAATATTGAAATCGATCAAAATACAGAGTACCCAAAAGAATTATTGTACTCAGACCGAATGTATAAACGATTGATGCAGTTTGAACCTGAAGCTTCAGAAGCTATTCAGATTGCCTCTAAAGCACAACACATCTGCCGATGGAAAGTGGCACGCGAATCGTATCCAATGGATCGTGTGGGATATTTGAAATGGCGGGAAGAGCTTAAAAAATTTCACGCAAAAACCACGGCCGGAATTCTGGAAAAAGCAGGCTATACTACTGAATTTATCGATCGGGTTTCCTTTTTAATTGAAAAGAAGCTTCTAAAAAAAGATGCCGAAACACAATTACTCGAAGATGTAATCTGTCTGGTTTTCTTAGAATATTATCTGGATCCGTTTGTACACAAACACGATGAAGAAAAACTCAAAAATATCATCAAAAAAACCTGGGATAAAATGTCAGACAAAGGGCATCAGGAAGCCTTGAAGATTCATTATACTGAAGAAAACTTAAATCTGATAAAAGCCTCTTTAGGGCTGTAACTTAATTTTAAATTAAGAAAAATTCGTTTCAGTATCTTCTGCGTAATTCTTCATTCCTATTACGTATATTTGCTTAGTCAATTTAGACCAATATACGTAGGGTCCTGAAGTAACAATTAAATAAATAATGAATAAAACGATTCGGGTAGTCCTCGCGGATAATCATGTTTTTGTAAGGGATGGAATAAAATCTTTGTTGGAAAACGAAGTAAATATAGAAGTTGTAGGCGAAGCTGCAGATGGAGTCGATACACTCGAAGCTGTTATTGCAAGTGAGCCAGACTTACTTATACTAGACATACGTATGCCACATTTAACCGGTATTGAAGTCGTAGAAAAACTTAGAAGTGAAAACAATAAGGTTAAAATTATTATACTTACCACACTTGAATCTGAAGAATACGTATTGGGTGCATTGAAAGCAGGTGCCGAAGGGTATTTATTAAAAGATTCCAGCAAAGAAGAATTTTTAAAAGCCTTACATACGGTTTTAAACGGAGGAAAATATTACAGCGGTGATGTTTCGGGAATTCTGATTCATCACTTTGTACATTGTACTGTTTCATTAGGGCGTAAACAAGCTTTAGCCGAAGAAATTACAATTACCAAGAGAGAAAAAGAAATTCTGTCTCTTTTATTGTCCGGAAAAGGGAATAAGGAAATTGGTGAAACCCTTAAAATCAGTAAACGTACTGCCGAAGTTCATCGTTTTAACTTAATGAAAAAACTAAAAGTAAAGAATCTTATGGAGCTTTCAAACAAAGCAACCGAGTATTCTTTGCTATAAAAATTACGTACAATTACGTAACTATTTTATCCGTAAATTCAATATTAGATCTGCCCTTTTCTATTTCTGAAAAGGGTATTTTTTTGTTCTGCAAATTCCCTGAAAAAACTCATTAATTTGGTATATTTGAGAGGATCTTTTCTGAAACAGGAAAATTAGCGTATGAAAATTATAGCATGGAATTGTAATATGGCCTTCAGAAAAAAAGCAGCATTTCTGGAAGCTTACAATGCTGATATTGTTGTCATTTCAGAATGTGAAAATCCTGAAAATCTAAAATTCAGTCCCAATACAAAATTACCGAACGACATGCTTTGGTACGGAACCAATCCACACAAAGGACTTGGTGTTTTCTCCTATAGTAGCTATAAGTTTGAGCTATTGGATTGTCACAATCCATTATTCAAAAACATTTTACCCATAGCAGTAACCGGTGGGGACGTTGATTTTACTTTGTTCGCCATTTGGGCCAATAATCCTCAGGACAAAGACGGACAATATGTAACTCAGGTTTGGAAAGCGATTCATTACTACGAAGGACTGATCACTAAAAATAAAACCATTTTAATGGGAGACTTCAACAGCAATACGATTTGGGACAAACCCCGAAGAGAAGCCAATCATACCAACGTTGTAAATAAACTAGCCCAACAACAAATTTTCAGTACCTATCACAAATATTTCAATCAACTGCAGGGTAAAGAAGAGCATCCTACTTTATATCTTTACCGGCATGAAAATAAACCTTACCATCTTGACTACTGCTTTGCTTCGAATGATTTCATAGAAGTTCTAGAAACTGTAGAAATGGGTACTTATCACGATTGGATTGTACACAGCGATCACATCCCTTTAATCATTAATTTCAATATATAAATCATGACCAACTCCTGGACCGAACGGTGGAACGACCGTTACAGCGCTGAAGAATTTGCCTATGGCACCGCGCCCAACAATTATTTAAAAGAATCATTAGAAAAACAAGACATCGGAACGATTCTTTTTCCTGCTGAAGGAGAAGGCCGAAATGCCGTCTTTGCAGCTAAACTGGGCTGGAAGGTCTCGGCATTTGATATTAGTTCAGAAGGAAAGAACAAAGCGCTTAAACTAGCCAAATCCGAAAATGTCATTCTGGATTATCAGGTTGGAGAACTTGAGACCTTGAAATATCAGCCGGAGCAATTTGATGCTATTGCCTTAATTTATGCCCACTTTCCCGCAGAAATTAAATCGTCAATTCACAAAACACTTGATCAATACCTGCGTAAGGGCGGCTTCATCATTTTTGAAGCTTTCAGTAAAAAACACCTGGAATATCTCGCCATAAATGATAAAGTAGGCGGACCAAAAGATATTGCATCACTGTTCTCCATTGAAGAAATCCAATCTGACTTTCCTAATTATGAAATCATTACCCCGGAAGAAAAAGAAATTGAACTGAATGAAGGTCTCTTTCATAACGGAAAAGGCTCCGTAATCCGATTTATCGGAAAGAAAAAATAATTATTTTACCACAATTCGCAGGGACGTATTATTACGTCTCTGCCCTGCTCCTTTTCTCACACTTCATTAATAAGTTCTCGTTCTGTAACTTACCATTACTCCACTCTCTATTCTTTTTTACACCTTAATTTCTCTATTTTTTCAGGTAGAATTGTTAAGAGATTTTAATCTTTAATTTTCATTGTCAACGCAAATTATTCGTTTTCAGTTATTTAATATTAAAATTTATTCAAAAACTTAACATTACAAGACTTGTTTTATCGTTATCTTTACTTAACACTGAATTAACCATTTGGTTACATTACCAGTAATTAACCTTATCTAAAAGCGTATTAAATATGGAAAACAAGACCGAAGAAACGAATCCTGAGAAGATCGATTCACCAAAAACTGAAACCACTCCACCTGTTACTGATACTGTAAAACCTGTTACCGCTCCTGTTAAAAAAGCACCCGTTCGTAAAGCACCTGCTACCAGAACAACAGCAGCAAAGCCAGCTACACCTAAACCAGCAGCACCTAAACCAACAACGGTAAAAGCTCCGGCAGCTTCAGTTACAAAAGCAGCAACGACGCCCACAGAAAAGGCACCTGCTAAAGCTGTTGTAAAACCGGCAGCAGTAACTACACCTAAACCGGCCGTACAAAAATCACCGGCAAAAACCACAGCAGCACCAGCTGCTAAGCCAGAAGAGAAAGCTGCTACCCTAACAGCTGCTCCTAAGCCAAAAGAAGAAAATACTAACCAGGCAGTTAAAATCGAAGATACAGAAAAAGATAAAGCTGCTAAAAAAGTCAAAAAAGTGAAAGACAAAGAAAAAGAGAAAACCAAAAAGAAACTGGCTAAGAAAAAAGAGAAAGCTAAAAAAGATAAAAAGAAAGAAAAAGCTAAAAAGGCAAAACTAAAAGCAGCAGCTAAGAAAAAAGAAAAAGCCAAAAAAGCGAAAGAAAAAGCTAAAGCTAAAAAAATTGCAAAAAAGAAAGCAAAGGCTAAAAAAAAGGCAAAAGCTAAAAAGAAAAAATAATACTCAAAAGGTTTGACTTTGTAAAAGTTAAACCTTTTTCTATTTAAAAAAGAGTCAATAAAAGGGCTGAAAGCTCAATAGCACAAGCATAGTTCAACGTACTATGATCTAAGTTAAGAAAGAATATTGCCCTGAAAGGGCAAGAGCAACCAAAATGTTTTTTTTCATGTGCTCAGGCTTTTGCCCTTTCAGGGCGTAAACTATCTTTTCATCATTCATACATAGCGCTTCGCGCCATGCTACGGCCAAGGCTCTTTCAGAGCAAGTTTTTATATACAACAATAATTAAATAAAGGGCTGAAAGCCCAAGAGCGCAAGCATAGTGCAACGCACTATGATCTAAATCAAAACAGAATATTGCCTTGAAAGGGCAAGAGCAACCAAAATCTTTTTTTTCATGTGCTCAGGCTTTTGCCCTTTCAGGGCGTAAAACATCCTTTCATTTTTCATAGTGCTTCGCACTATGCTATGGATAAAGCTCTTTCAGAGCAAGTTTTTTATATACAACAATAATTAAATAAAGGGCTGAAAGCCTAAGAGCGCAAGCATAGTGCAACGCACTATGATCTAAATCAAGACAGAATATTGCCCTGAAAGGGCAAGAGCAACCTCAACAGGTATTTTTTTCATGGTGTTCAGACTTTTGCCCTTTCAGGGCGTAAACTATCTTTTTATTACTCATAGCGCTTCTCACTATGCTATGGCTAAAGCTCCTTTCAGAGCAACCTTTTTTACATAACAAGAAGTAAATAAAAAGACTGAAAACCAACAATGTAAAAATTTTGCAACGCACTATGTTACGGCTAAGGCTCTTTCAGAGCATTTTTTAACCTGATCCATTTAACTCCAGTCTCCCTTATAAATTTAAATTCTGAAAAATAAATTCATCGTCAAAATGTTCCTGGAAATAGGAAATCCAGTCTGAAGTGTTTCGTACTACTTCACCAATTACAATAATAGCGGGTGATGCCATCTTTTTTTCGGAGGCTAATTTTACAATGGTATCAATCGTTCCGACTACTTTTTGTTCCGATGCTTTTGTACCGTTCTGGATAATGGCAATGGGCAGATTGTCTTTTCTATTTTCCTGATAAATTGATATGATCTCTGTTAGTTTATGCATTCCCATCAAAATAATAACAGTCGCATCGGATTTAGAAGCCAAATGTATATCCTTAGACAACTTGTGATCGGAGGTCGTTCCGGTAATGACCCAAAAACTTTCCGCTACCTTACGCTGAGTTATGCTAATTCCAGCCGAAGCCGGAACGCCTAAAGCAGACGAAATACCCGGAACAATGTCCGTTTCAATTCCAAACTGTTCTGCAAATTCAATTTCTTCGCTTCCTCTTCCAAAAACAAACGGATCCCCTCCTTTTAAGCGAACCACATGTCCGTGACGTCTTGCCATCGAAACAATCAGTTCGTTAATCTGATCCTGACTGTAAGCGTGACAGCCCAATCGTTTTCCAACAAAAATAATTTCGCCATTTGAAGCGTATGCTAATAATTCTTCATTGACTAATGCGTCATATAAAACCACATCGGCACTTTTTAAAACTTTTAAGGCTTTCATGGTAATCAGTTCAACATCACCCGGTCCTGCTCCAACAATTGTTAACTTTGGTATTTTCAAACTTTGCATAATGGTCTAACTTAAATTGACATTCAAATCGTCTAATTCGTCAGCCGAATTGATTCTGCTTAGGTGAAAAGTTTCACTTTCTTCCAGATTAATAATTTGATGCGGTATTCCTTCCAACAAATCCATCACTTTTAATTCATTCCTATCAATGGCTTTTTTTATAAAAGGAATCATTATTCTGGAATAAATTCCTATTAGCGGATGCATGCGGCTTTCTGAGGCAAAAACTGTAATTCCGGCTTCTTTTGTATGTTTAGAAAGTAGTTCCTGTAATAATTCAGTTGAAATTAACGGAATATCACAGCTCAAAATCAGGTTAAATTCAGTTTCCGATTGTAATAAGGCTGTATAAATTCCTCCTAACGGACCTTTATCTGCAATAACATCCGGTATTTTTGGATAAGTGAGATAATCATATTTCTTAGATTCCGTGATTAAAACAATCTTTTGGGTTACGGGCAAAATGGCTCCAATAATGTGCTCTATAAACGGTTTTTTCCGAAACAAAACCAATCCTTTCTCTGACTGCAGCTGAGAACTTTTTCCTCCACAAAGAATAAATGCTGTTAGTTGTTCCATGATTTTATTGTTTTGTTTCAGGTTTAAAGTTTAAAGTTTCAAGTTTCCAAATTTTAGGTTTACTCCTAGTCTGGTCCTAAGATCGAAACTCATAACTCACAATACCTCCTTTTTCACCCTATAAATTTAGCTTAATTCTTTGGAATACATCTTTAAAAATCAATTTGGTTTAATGATTAGCACTTATAACTGATTGATTTACTTCTCCATTTTAAAAATTTTGACTGATTCAAAATGATACCTTCTTATTAATGTACATGAAACTTTTTAGACTAAAATCACTTTCTCAGACGTTTTTGCATTAGTATAAAATGTGGTAAGACATTAAAAACTAGAAAACTAAGTATAAAGTACTACATTTTTTAACCTAATAAAAGACAAGCGATTCTTTTTACACTCTTTCAAACAAAACAGACAAAACACTAAAAACCAACATATTACAAGCTAAAAATCCATACCAAAAACTTCTTAATTTGTACTTTTTCAAAAAAAAATAAACAAATTTTTGGTTTTTATTATATTAAAATTAACTTTGTCTATAGGATTAGTAGAGTTTAAAATAATATTTGAAACCAAAAAAATCATATTTTGAAAACAACCGAAAACAGATCGAATTACATTCTTCCTAAAAAATACACTTATAACACTTTCTGTTATATGTGCTTCTGTTGCTAAACCTCCGCTTTTTTTTCGTTTGCATTCGATTTCTCTTTTACATCGAATTGTTTTAAAAACGAATTTTTAAATACACACAAGATTCCATATTGAAATTTCAAAGTCGGTTTGATGCATTCATTTGTGTCAAAAAGAGCACAGAAATTATACCTATATCTTAAAAAAGAATAACTAACCAATAAAAAAACAAAATGAAAAAAATGCATAGCTGTTGCTGTAAATAAAAAAAGCCATTTCTGCGGCAACAGAAATGGCAAGGCTTAAAGAATATTTATCACTAAACCAAGAATACGATCAGAGAGTTGAAAATTCAACTTTCAGGGCTTCTTGTTCATTAATTAAACCAGTACAAAGAAATGAAAAAAAAATTAAAAATATACTCATTCCTCTTTCTCCTGCTGTTATCGGCGGGAATTAATGCCCAAAATACAACACCTCTTATACAATCGAAACTCGACGGAACGGTCGTAGACGATATTACTAATCAGCCCATTATTGGTGCTTCAGTAGTAATTAAAGGAACCACACACGGTGTTCAGACGGATGCCGAAGGAAAATTTTACTTTCAAACCGGACAAAAATTTCCTTATACCTTAATTGTAACCTACATTGGATATAAAAAATCAGAGATCATAGTTGAAAAAAATCCTGTCACTATCCATTTAAAAGAAGAACGTCAGGAACTAGATGAACTGGTGGTTGTTGGTTACGGATCTCAGAAACGAAAAGACATTACAGGTTCTGTAGCTTCAGTTCCAAAAGCCAATTTAAGTCAGGTGACCTCATCGGCAGATAATTTACTTCGAGGTGCTATTCCCGGAGTGGTAGTTACACAAAGTTCAGGTCGTCCCGGTGCCTCATCCAGTGTTCGAATCAGAGGTGGAAACTCCATTACAGCCGGTAACGAACCTCTTTATGTCGTGGATGGAATTTTAATTTATAACGACAATAACAACAGTACGGCCGGAGTTGCCAATGCGGGAGCTACTGTCAATGTTTTGTCGACGATTAATCCCGGTGATATCGAATCTATTGAAGTACTAAAAGATGCTTCTGCCACTGCCATATACGGATCACGAGGTGCAAACGGAGTGGTGATTATCACTACTAAAAAGGGAACAAAAGGTCAGGACAATATCTCTTATCAGGGCTATGTTGGATTCCAGAATGTGTCAAAAAAGCTGAACTTAATGAATGCCAGTCAATGGGCAAGCCTGCGCAACGATGTTCAGGCCAGCATTGGTCAGGCACCCTCTTTTTCTGCTGCCCAAATCGAAGCTTTAAAAACTTCGGGAGGATATGACTGGCAGTCAGCTGTTTTTAGAACTGCAGCACCGATTCAAAATCACCAATTGTCCTTTTCAGGAGGTGATGACCGCTCAAGATATGCGATTTCGGCGGGGTATTTTCAACAGGACGGAATTGTAATTGCCTCCGATTTTAAACGTATTTCGTTACGTGTCAATTATGAACGAAACTATTCTCAGAATTTTAAATTTGGTGTGAATGCTAACTACAGTAATTCTGTTGCCAATGGTATTGGCACAAATGGCGGTTCTTCTGCCGGAAGACAGCCTAATCCGTTAGTAGTTGCTTTGTATCAGCCCCCCGTAGTTCCGATCAAAAATCCTGACGGAAGCTATAACCTGACCAATAATCCGTACGCAACAGCTGTTAACGGGATCATTGCCAATCCGATAAATGATCTGGTGAGTACGACCAATGAAACTAAAATCAACAGGATTCTGACCAGTTTATTCGGTGAATACAAAATCACCAAAAAACTTACCGCAAAAGTGGCTGTCAGCGGTGATGTTATCAATACCAAGCAAAATTACTACGCTCCGGCAACAACAACTACGGGAGCCGGAACGAAAGGTTTTGGTTCTGTTGGAGACCGATTAGTGAGTTCTGTATTGAATGAAAACACTTTGAATTATAACACAACTTTCGGAGATCATCATAAATTTTCAGCCTTAGGTGGATATACACTTCAATACACACAAGGTGAAGTGGTGAATGCAGGAGCCCAGTTCTTTGTAAACGATGCCAATACTTACAATGCTTTACAAGATGGTGTCCCGGTAAAACCTTCTACAGATGCTTTCGAAAGTGTCTTAAAATCATGGCTGACCAGAGTGAATTATTCGTATAAAGGAAAATACAACTTTACGCTTTCCGGCCGTGCAGACGGATCTTCAAGATTCGGTTCAAAATCGTTATGGGGTTATTTCCCTTCGGCAGGATTTTCATGGAATATTACAGATGAATCTTTCGCCAACAATATTAAAGGCTTAACGGAAGCTAAACTAAGAATAACAGCCGGAACTACGGGTAATCAGGAAATTGGAAATTATCTTTCTCTGGCTCAGATGGGTTCTGTAAATTATGCTTTCGGAGGAACACTGCAAACCGGTTTAGCTCCTACCCGACTGGCCAATCCGGATTTGAAATGGGAAAAAACCAATCAATATAATGTGGGATTGGATTTGTCTTTATTAAACCGCAAAATCAATTTTGTATTTGATGCGTACTACAAAAAAACAAATGATTTACTGATCAATGTACCTGTGCCGCTGATTTCAGGATATGCGTCTGTATTGCAAAATATTGGAGGTGTTGAAAATAAAGGTATCGAGATTGGTCTGATCACCGAAAATCTAAAAACAGAACACTTTTCATGGAATTCTAATTTCGTTTTTTCTGCCAATAAAAACAAAGTAGTGGCTATCGGAAACGGCGTTGATCAATTTTTTCCTGTAGTACCAAACGGCTCTTTATTACAGCAGCAGCCCGTAACCGTAAAAGTAGGATTGCCTCTGGGAACTTTTTGGGGATACAAAACCAATGGCATTTTCCAAACTCAGGACGAAGTCAACACTCAACCTAAAATCAACAGTTTAGCCAATACAAAAGTTGGAGACCGAAGATATGTGGATACTAACGGTGATGGTGTCATTACAGCTCTTGACAAAGGAAATCTTGGAAGTTCGCAACCTAAATTTGTCGCAAGCTTCAGCAACACGATTTCGTATCATGACTTTGATCTTAACTTTTCTTTTCAGGGATCTTATGGCGGTAAAGTATTCAATGCTTTAAATCAGCAATTAGAAATTTCGACTCTGGGCACCAATGCTAATGTTACTTTAGAAGACCGTTGGACTCCAACGAATCCAAGCAACGAAGTACCAAGAGCTACCAGTTCTCCACTAGGGATTGTTTCAGAACGTTACATTGAAGACGCTTCTTTCTTACGATTAAAATTAATTACTCTGGGGTATACTTTACCGAAAAGCCTTTCCAAAAGACTGGGTGCTAAGAGCGTTAAATTTTATGTCTCTGCCGAAAACTTAATTACATGGACCAAATACACGGGATATGATCCTGAAGTAAGCTCCTACGAGCAAAACAACTTATACCCGGGAATTGATTTTGGCTCTTATCCTAATTCAAAAACATTCATCTCAGGCCTGAACGTAACTTTTTAAGAAAAAAAATATAAAATGAAAAAGCATATTATAACATTCCTATTGAGTGCCGGACTATTGGTATCGTGCACCGATCTAGAGGTCACACCAACCTCATTTGTAACCGAAGACAATTATTTTAAAACTCAGGACGATGCTGTTGCCAGCTTAACTGCTGTTTATGCTTCATTGAGTCTTGATCCGGGAGAACAGAGTTTATTTGGCCGAAATTTATATTTCCTGACCGACATGGCTTCTGATTATGCCGCGGCGGGAGTTTCGGCAACCAATCCGCAGGTGAGAGCTTTAAGCAGTCTCACGCATGATGCCACTTCTGATCGTGTTCAGGTGGCGTGGCGTCAAATCTATGCCGGAATAAACAGAGCCAATGTTGCTATCGATAATATTCCAAAAGTAGCCGGTTCGGACGCTGTTAAAAACAGATTGATTCTCGAGGCTAAATTCATTCGAGGTTTACTGTACTTTCAGGCAGTACGCCTTTGGGGCGGAGTTCCGATTGTTTTGCACGAACCGACCTCTATTCAATTAGAAAGTTTAAAATCAAAAAGAGCCTCTGTAGCAGAAGTTTATACCCAAATTATTTCAGATTTAAAAGATGCTGAAGCTTTACCAGCAACTTATCCTGCCACAGATGCCGGACGTGCTACATCGGGAGCGGCAAAAGCCATTCTGACCAAGGTTTACCTTACGAGAAAAGACTATCCGAATGCTATTTTAAAAGCCAGAGAAGTAATTAATGGCGGCTATGGATATGCACTTTTTGAAAACTTCCAGGATATTTTTACTAAAACCAAAAAGAACGGAAAAGAACATATTTTCTCCGTTCAGTTTGAACCCAATCAGGCCGGAAATGGTTCCAGCGGAAGTACTTTTCAGGCTACTTCTTTTACCGGATTCACTGCTACGGAACCTGCTGATATTATTTCGGATGTTGCTTTGTTTTATGATATTTATGCTGCCGGAGATACCAGACGTGATGTAAGTTATGCCAAACAATTACCAATTCCCGGTACGGCAAACGTATACACTTTTCCGAAACCGATCTTCAAAAAGTATCTGGACTTAACGAATCTGGCCACACCTTCAAACGTAGCCATCAATTTTCCGATAATTCGTTATGCTGACATTTTACTGTCTTTAGCGGAAGCGATAAACGAACAGGGAGCACCAACTCCCGAGGCCTACGAATTAATCAATCAGGTAAGAAGAAGAGCTTTCGGAAAACCAATCAATACGCCCGACCCAACAGTTGATTTAGCGGGATTAACGCAAACCACTTTCAGGGCTGCCCTGCAGGAAGAACGCAAAAAAGAATTCGTTCAGGAAGGACAACGCTGGTTTGATTTGGTTCGTTGGGGAACTTTGGTTACCGAAGTCAAAAAAGTACTGGCCAAAAATTCTGTTTCCGAACGAAATAATTTATACCCAATTCCACAAAGCGAAAGAAACATCGACCCAATTGGATTGCCACAAAACCCCGGATATTAATTAACACAACCCAAAAACTAATACATTATGAAAAATTTTAAACACAATAGTAAAATTAAAAGTCCGCAAAAAGGACTTTTATTTACTGCGTTGCTTGCAGCGCAACTGAGTTTTGCACAAAACAATCCGAATGCTGATTTCAAAGGCGTTATTGGAAAAACTTTAGCCGATTCGAAAGAATATTGGCCTGAGCCTGTAAAAGCACCCGCGGGTGCCCCAAATATTGTCTGGATCTTACTGGATGATGTTGGATTTGGAGCTTCAAGTGCTTTTGGAGGTCTTATTCAAACACCCACTTTTGACAATCTGGCCAATAATGGTTTGCGTTACACCAATTTTCACACCACGGCTATTTGTGCTCCTACCCGTTCTGCTCTTTTAACGGGAAGAAATTCGGGGAAAGTACACGTAAGCGGCTTCTCTCATACCGTTTTATCGGCCGGTTTCCCTGGTTGGGACGGAAGAATTCCATCGGATAAAGGTACCATTGCCGAAATTCTGAGAGACAAAGGATACAATACTTTTGCAGTGGGAAAATACGGTCTAACTCCTGACGAAGAAGCTACTGATGCCGGGCCTTTTGACAGATGGCCTACCGGAAAAGGCTTCGAACATTTCTTTGGCTTCTTAGGATCACAAACCGATCAGTACAAACCGGATTTGGTAGAAGACAACGCACATGTTACTCCTGACGGAAGACATTTAACCGATCAGATTACAGACAAAGCCATTAGCTACATCACCAAACAGCACAAAGCAGCGCCAGACAAACCTTTCTTTTTGTACTATGCGCCGGGTGCTGTACACGCACCTCATCAGGTAGCAGAATCCTGGAGTGACCCTTACAAAGGAAAATTTGATGAAGGCTGGGATGCTTATCGCGAAAAAGTACTGGCCAACCAGAAAAAATTAGGTGTAATTCCTGCCAATGCCGTATTACCGGAACGCAATCCGTTGATTACCGACTGGAAAAAACTAACTCCGGATCAAAAGAAAGTGTACGCCCGATTCATGGAAGTGTATGCCGGATATCTTACCTATACCGATCATGAAATTGGACGTATCGTTGAGCATTTAAAACAAACCAATCAACTGGAGAATACTTTGATTTTTGTGGCCATTGGCGATAATGGTGCCAGTAAAGAAGGAACTACACAAGGAACCATCAACCAAAGTCTGTTTGCTCAGGGAGGATCTGATGAAGAAAACCTTCAGAAAAACCTAAACAATATTGGTGAAATCGGAACGGCAAAAGGACTCAACACCAATTATCCGTTGGGATGGGCTCAGGCTACGAATGTTCCGTTTAAAAACTGGAAACAAGATGCACAATCGGAAGGAGGAACACGTAACCCATTGATTGTTTTTTATCCGAAAGGAATTAAAGAAAAAGGCGGAATCAGAAATCAATACAGCCACGTAACCGATCTGTTGCCAACAACTTTAGACATTGCCGGAATTAAAACTCCGGAATATATCCGGGAGATCAAACAGGATGCGATTCAGGGTTCTACCTTTTATGCTTCTTTAAACGATGCCAAAGCACCTTCATTGCATACTGTTCAATACTATTACATTTTCGGAAACAGAGCCATCTACAAAGATGGCTGGAAAGCAGGAGCCGCTCACCTGCCGGATTCTTTTGCGGTAAAAAAATCGCTGGGTAAAAACGAAAAACCAACCGAAAGTAATTTTGACACAGACGTATGGGAATTGTACAACCTGAACGAAGATTTTAACGAACGTAACGATCTGGCTAAAAAATACCCTGAAAAATTAGCCGAACTTAAAAAACTGTTTGACGAACAAGCTAAAGAAAATAATGTTTACCCATTGATAGACTGGCAGGATGTGTACAACAGAAGGATCCACAACACCACAGCCGACAAAGGAAAAACATTACAGGATCTCATCCAACAAGCCACCAGACCCGGAAATTCAAAATAATTAACCCAATAAAGATTCAGGTCTTTTGTCAATGTATTAAAGACCTGAATCTCTTTTAATTCCAATCCACATGAAAAAAGCAGATTATGAAATTATAGGAAAGAAAATACTCGTGGGAGCGATTATTTTTTTAGTTCCGTTACTCATTCTGGCGGGAGGTCTAACTTTAATTAGCAACTTTTTAAAATAAAAATCATGGCAGCAACAGCTTATAATTCAAAAAGTAAACTAACCAGAGATTTAAGTATTAGTCTCTTCATTTATGCACTGCCTGTTTTGGCAATCTTTCTGTACTTCAAATTAACGAATGGTGTAATAGCTCAATCCCACATTGCCTTGCCATCATTTTTAGAATTTATCAAACCGGCTTTCGAAAACATCAGAACCTGGGGGCTAACAGCTTTTATGGTGGTTCTGGGTATTATCGAATTTACGGCAGGTTTATACGACGATCAATGGACGGGTCAGGAACGCAAAGTAGATATCATTTGTTTTCTGGCGCCTAAATTGCTTTTACCTCCGGTAGTTGCTTTTTTCAGTCTTACTGCATTACCGTACTTAATTCCCAATCTTGCCAACTCCCTTTCGTGGGTTCCGTTTTGGGGAGGCTTTTTCCTGATCGCAGTAGCCGATGATTTAACACAGTATTGGTACCATCGTCTGCACCATCAGGTTCCTTTTTTATGGCGCTTTCACCGAACGCACCACTCCGCTCCGTACATGGGAATGGCGATGGCATCCAGACAAAACTTTATTTACACCGTTTTCTTTTCGCAAATTTACTTAACGGCAACTTTAACTTTTTTAGGTTTAGGATTGCCCGCTTTATTTGTATTGGTCATCAAAAGTTTCATCACTTTAGGCGCTCACTCCAGTATTGCCTGGGACAAACCGTTTTACAAATACAAAGTTTTACATCCGATTGCGTGGGTTCTGGAACGTTTAATTTCAACTCCTGCAACTCATCACGCCCATCATGCGGATACCAGCGGTGACGGTGTAGGACATTTTAAAGGGAACTTTGGAAATATGTTTTTTATCTGGGACATTATTTTCGGAACAGGTTTAATCACCAGAAAATTTCCAAAATCATACGGAATGAAATCTTACAAACAAGAAGAATGGTACGCACAGTTTCTTTGGCCCATCTTCAAATCCAAAAAAGAAGGAAGTGCTTTGGCTGAAGGAGTGCTGGCAGTTCCACTACGACAAAAAGTAGAAAACACATTGCCTAATCCGACTTACTATGAACAAATTCAATCTTAACGATCATGATAAAAAATAAAACAATCCAAAACAGGATCGCCATCGTGATACTGTTTTTATCCGGAATTGGTTTCGCACAGCAAAAATCAACCAACACCGTCTCTCTGGACATTTTTTACGCTAAAATTCAAAACGAAAAAAAACCGCAGATCATTGATGCCCGAGGCCCTGAAGAATTTGCGCTGAACCACATCAATGGAGCACAAAACTTTAATTTGGAATCGAAAGATTATGCCAAACGCATTGCTGCTTTAGATAAAACAAAACCGGTTTTCACTTACTCCATCGGTGCAGGCAGAAGTGTCTGGCTTGCTGATGCATTACTGAAAAATGGTTTTAAAGAAGCTTATAGCTTAGAAGGCGGCATTGCCAATTGGATTGGAAACGGAAAACCTTTTTATACCAATTCAAAAAGCAAATTAACCTTAGCCGAATACAACAAAATCATTACAGAAAACAATGATGTTTTGGTTGATATTGGCTCCATTTACTGTGGTGCCTGCAAAAAAGTAAAACCTGTTCTGGAAACCATCAGAGCACAATACGGAACCAATTTAAAAATCGTTGAAATTGACCTGGAAGACAGTCCGCAAGTAATTGCCGACTTAAAAACAGTAAAAGTTTTCCCTACTTTGATTTTATACAAAAAAGGCAAAATTGTTTTCAAAAAAGAAGGTCTCGGAGATTTAAAAAATGATGTCGATGTTGCTTTGGCTTCCAAATAAAAAACTTTTTCTCATAAAATAAATAGTACAATGCCAACCCAAACAAAACGATTTACCCTTCACGAGGACTGGACGGTTGTGATCCTCGGATTTATCATCATCGGAATTTCTCTTTTTCTATTTCTTCCTGAGGTTCCAACTTTCAAATGGTCAACTGGATCAGATTTAGCAGCGGATGTACTTAGTTTCGGAAACCTGAAAATCCTCGGATTTCAATTTATATATTTAATTCTAGTGGGAACATTGGGAACTTTTTTGATTGGAAAATCAGTCAAAAACTTTTTATTGGGTTTTCCGATCGTTTATCTGTTAACCGTATTTGCCTTGGTGATCTCCGGAAATACCGCCATCAAAGGTCTAAATCTCGAAGCGGTAATTTTCAGTTTAATCATAGGTCTCTGTCTGGGTAATTTTTTCATCCTTCCACGATGGTTTCGTTCCTCACTTTCGACAGAAGTTTTTGTCAAAATTGGCTTGGTTTTATTGGGGACCACTGTGATTTTCTCAGACATTCTAAAAGCCGGTTCACTCGGGCTTATTCAGGCATTAGTCGTTGTACTATCAGTTTGGTACTTTGCCTTCTGGCTATGCAAAAAACTAAAGGTCGACAACGAGTTGACCATGATGATTTCAAGTGCTGTTTCCATTTGTGGAGTTTCTGCGGCAATTGCGACTTCTGGTGCCATCAAAGGCGATTCAAAAAAACTGTCTTATGTGATTTCTATTGTTTTGGTCACCGCAATCCCCATGATGATTTTCATGCCCATAATTGCTACACATTTCAACTTTCCTGAAGAAGTAACCGGAGCGTGGCTGGGCGGTAGTATTGATACTTCGGGAGCCGTTGTGGCTTCAGGTTCTTTAGTTGGTGAAACCGCTCTAAAAATTAGTACAATTGTTAAATTCTCTCAAAATGTACTGTTAGGACTAGCTGCTTTTGCCATATCCGTTTACTGGACTTATACTCAGAACAAATCGGAAGAAGCTGTTGCATCAAAACCAACCTTAGCTGTTATCTGGGAACGTTTCCCAAAATTCATCATTGGATTCATTGCGGCTTCACTCCTCTTTTCATTTCTTTTGACTGACGAAGTGAGAGACGAAGTAAAAGACAGCTTAAAGAATCTGCAAGGTATTTGGTTTGCCCTGGCCTTTACCAGTATCGGACTGGAAACCAAATTTAAAGATTTACTGGGCAATACCAGCCGAAAACCTTTATATGCCTTTTTAATAGCACAATTGTTCAATATCATTGTCACACTGATCATCGCTTTTATACTTTTCAAAGAATAACAATCTGAATCCTTTTTTTTGAACACTTTAAAACGTAACTTATTGTGCCTAAAACACATTTCGTCAAAAATAAATCGTAGAGTTGTTCTAAAAAATCATAATTTACTCTACTTTTTAAAAGCTATGTTTCCAGGTCTCAAACCGATTCAATAAAAGATGAAACCAGTTTCAGCAACTCACAACATGAATTAAAATGAAAAAAACACTACTCACACTCCATCTCTTGTTTTCGACAGTACTTTTCGTTTCCGCACAAAACAAAACCACTACCACTTCTTCAAAACCAAACATCATCCTGATTCTGGTCGACGATATGGGTTATTCTGATTTAGGCAATTATGGTTCCGAAATTAAAACACCCAATCTTGATCAATTGGCCAGTGAAGGTTTGCGTCTTCGCGAATTTTACAACAACTCGATTTGTGCTCCAACCAGAGCTTCTCTATTGACGGGACAATACCAGCACAAAGCCGGAATGGGATTTTTTGATATCAACCTTGGACTGCCAGCTTATCAGGGGTACCTCAACAAAGAATCTTTGACTCTTGGCGAAGTTTTCCGTTCCGGCGGTTACAGTACTTTGCTATCAGGAAAATGGCATGTGGGTTCCGAAGATCAGTCGCAATGGCCGAATCAGAGAGGTTTTGATAAATTTTACGGTATCCTGAAAGGAGCTGCGAGTTATTTCGACAGCAAACCTTTGCCTTTCGGAAAAACTCCTTATCCGGTAAAATTACTTCGAAACAATGAAGAGCTGCATCCAAAAGACGATTCGTATTATTTTACCGATGAGATCGGAAACAATGCAGTGACTTTCCTCGACGAACAAAACAAAGAAAATAAACCGTTCTTTCTGTATTTAGCTTTTACCGCTCCGCACTGGCCACTTCAGGCAAAACCGGCAGACATTGCCAAATACAGAGGAAAATTTGACGAAGGCTGGGATGTTTTAAGAGAAAAAAGAATCGAAAAACTAAAAGCAAATGGCATTTTATCCGCCAATCAAACCATATCACCAAGAGATCCCGAAGTACCGGAATGGAACAAACTTACCTATGACGAAAAACAATTCTGGAAAGCCAAAATGGAAGTTTATGCTGCAATGGTAGACAATATGGATCAGAATGTGGGTAAAGTTCTGAACAAACTAAAAGCACTAAAAAAAGATAAAAACACCCTTATTATTTTTATTTCAGATAATGGTGCGCAGGGCGGTTTCAATACCTACAATCCGTTAGGCAGAGGTTTGGTACGAAATGATGGCCCGATTGGAACCTCAGGTTCCTTCGATTATCAGGAGCAAAACTGGGCCTATTTATCAAATACTCCTTTACAGCAATACAAAAACAATATGCATGAAGGCGGTTTCAGTTCCCCATTTATTGCCTGGTTTCCTTCCAAAATAAAAGCAGGCCGCATCGATAAAGGAACCGGACACATTATTGACCTTGCTCCTACTTTCTATGAACTGGCGGGAATTGAATATCCAAAAGAATACAACGGTGCAAAATCAAACCCGCTTGCAGGGAAAAGTCTTCTACCGGTTTTATTCGACAATGCTTCCGAGGTCAACAGAGGAGCTCCGTTATTTTGGGAAAGAGCCGGAAACAGAGCCGTACGAGATGGAAAATGGAAACTGGTATCGATTTACCCCTCTTACGAATGGGAACTCTATGATATCGAAACAGATCGTGGTGAAACTAATAATGTAGCCAAACAGAATCCCGGTATTGTGAATAAACTATCGGCTGCCTATTTTGACTGGGCCGATCAGACAGGAGTTATAGAGTATAGCAAATTTAAGCTAAAACCGGAAGTAATGCCCGGCGGAGCATCTCTAAAAAAATAATTACTTTTTTTAATATTTTGAGTAGTTATTTCCAAAAGCGATTGTTTCAACACAATCGCTTTTTTTGTTTGAAAAATTAAACTTTAAAAAATAATCAAACAAAACATAAAATACCAAACATAAAATTACAATTTTGGCTAAATATTAAGATTTAAAACACCATAAAAACAATTTAATTACATAATAAACAACAAAGTGTTTTGTTTTTCTCTAAAAATAGTAAATTAAAACCATTTTGTTATAAATATCACAAAAACAATTGTTTTAGTGATATTAAATGTTAAATAAAGACTACTTATTAACAGAAAATTAAGACATTTGAGAAACTAACCAAAAATATTTACAAATGAAAATCAACTTTAAGTTTTTTTTGGGGCTATTGATCACATTATTTATACAAATAGCCAATGCGCAGGAAGGATCTATTACAGGGAAAGTTACTGACTCAAAACGAGTTCCGCTTCCGGGAGTTAACATTCTTGTAAAAGGAACAAAAGTCAGTACTCAAACTGATTTTGACGGAAATTTTAAAATAACAGCAAAAAAAGGAGACGTACTAACAGTAAGTTATGTCAGTTTTGCAACTGTACACGTCCCTGCCTCCAATTTAATGACCGTTCAACTGGTCGAAACACAAAATGAACTGGAAGCTGTTTTGGTCGTTGGTTACGGAACACAGACTAAAAAGAATTTAACGGACAATATTGCCCGCGTTACGGCTAAAGATATCCAGCAAATACCTGTTTCAAACGTTCAAAATGCGCTGGTGGGTAAACTTGCCGGTGTACAAATCACTCAGACAAATGGTAAAGTTGAAGGCGGTATAAATGTTAGAGTTCGTGGTGCTGCCAGTATTAGTGCGGGAACACAGCCTTTATATGTTTTAGATGGAATTCCCTTGATTACAGACAACGAATCCAGCAACGGAGCGCCAACAAATCCATTATTGACTTTGAGCCCTAATGAAATCGAGTCTATTGACGTCTTAAAAGATGCTTCTTCTGCAGCGATTTATGGTGCACGTGGTGCTAATGGAGTAGTAATCATCACTACCAAAAAAGGAAAAGACGGAAAAGGAACTTTCTCTCTTAATTTCTCGCAAGGTGTCAGCGAAGCTACTCACAAGAGAAAGTGGCTTAATGCAAAACAATATGTTGAATTAATACGCGAAGCCGGAAAAAATGTTGACGATTTGGCCTCGGTAGAAGAAGAACTGGATCGTCTGGCTCAGGGAACAGATTGGAGAAACGGAGAAATTGATACAGACTGGCAGGATATCGCCTTTCAAACGGGATATACCACCGATGCTGATTTTTCGGTTTCCGGCGGAGACGACAAAACCAGATACTTCTTTTCAGGAGCTTACAACAACACTACCGGAATTATCGACAGTAACAGTCTGGAGAGAATAACCGGAAGATCTAACTTATCTCACAAACTATCAGATCGTTTTACTGTGGGAATGAACATTGGTTTTTCAAGAGCCATCATCAACAGAGTGCAGGATGATAACTCTTTTACATCACCTTTACAATCCGTAGCGCAGGCTCCAATATCACAGGCAAGACTGGCAGACGGAACGGCAAACCCAAATACAGAATATGCTAACTATTTATTGGCAAAAGACAATACTTTTTGGAAAACCATCATGCGCAGACTTACCGGAAAAGTTTTTGGCGAACTTAAAATAGTAAAAGGTCTGAAGTTCAATTCTGATTTTTCTTATGACTACATGACTCAAACAGAAGACTACTGGCAAGGAAAAAATGCTCCTTTTATGGCAACAGACGGTGCTGTATTTGCGACCTCGGTAAATACCGAAAATTATATTTTCAGTAACTACTTTACCTACGACAAAACATTTGCAGAAAAACACGCTCTGAATCTTGTTGCCGGTATGGAACTTAACAAGTACAACAATAGATATCAGGATGTAAATAGCATCTACTTCCCTAACGACGGTTTTCAGACGATCGACGGAGGAGCCGAAATTAATGAAGGGCATGGTAGGGAAATCGATTATGCATTTGTATCTCAATTTGGAAGATTAAGCTATGCTTTTGATGGCAAATACCTGTTTAAAGCCAGTATTCGTCGTGACGGCTCTTCCCGTTTTGGAAAAAACGAACGCTATGGTGTTTTCCCTGCACTTTCTGCCGGTTGGGTAATATCAAAGGAAAATTTCCTGAAAGAAAATCCGGTTTTAACGTATTTGAAAATAAAAGGAAGCTGGGGTAAATTAGGAAATGCCGAAATTGGGAACTTTGCTTCACGCCAGTTGTATCAGACAAATCCCTATAATTTAAAATCAGGACTTACCTTTGATCAGCCAGGAAATGATAATTTAACCTGGGAGAAATCGACTCAAATTGATTTTGGTGCCGAGCTAGGCTTTTTAGATAAAATTACTTTCGAGGCCGATTACTACCAAAAAGATACGGACGGGTTGCTTTTTGATGTTCCGCTTCCTAAAAGTGCCGGCGGTGGTGATTTAGGAACCATTAGCAAAAATATTGGAAAGATCAGAAGTAGTGGTTTCGAATTCACTTTAAACACCAAAAATATCACCACCGAAAATTTTACCTGGACAACAAGTTTCAATTTAACGACCAATCAATCCAAAGTAAAATCATTACCCAACAACAATGCTGATGTAATAAGCAGTTATACCATTAATAGAGTGGGTGAAAACATTTCGTCTTTCTATTTGGTAGAGTACGCAGGGGTTGATCCCGCAAACGGAGATGCACTTTTTGTAAAAAACACAAAAAATGCCGATGGAAGCATTGACAGAAGTACCACTAATGACTACAGTGAAGCACAGAGAACCATTCTTGGGAATCCGTTTCCAACCTTAATGTCAGGACTTACCAATACGATCCTGTACAAAGGAGTTGATTTTTCATTTACTTTCCAGGGAGAATGGGGTGCCAGTATTTACAACACTGCAGGAATTTATCAGTCTACAGCAGCCGATTATTTTGACAACCAGACTCTGGATCAGTTAGACCGTTGGCAAAAACCGGGAGACATTACCAATGTACCTCAAGCGAGATTTGGCGGTTCAAATGGTACCCAAAATTCAAGTCGCTATCTGGACAAATCAGATTTTATCCGTTTAAGAAACCTGACTTTAGGATATTCGTTACCTAAAAAGACAGTAAGCGATATGGGAATGAGCAATTTAAGAGTATACATGACCGCTGTAAATTTATTGACTTTTACCAATTATAAAGGTTCTGATCCTGAGTCACGAAGAGACGATATCACAAGAGCAAATCCTAATATTGGGCAGGAATTTTATTCGGCTCCGCCAGCGAGAACAATTGCGATGGGAGTAAATATCAATTTTTAAATCGATCAAGATGAAATCAAACACTATACTATTATTTATGTTTTTTGCAGTCTTTTTTACAAGCTGTCAAGATGAATTAAACATAGAACCAAAGCAAAGAGAAGACGCTTCTGTAACGTTAAGTACAGAAGAAGGGGTTACCAATGTACTCACCGGAACTTATGCTCTTGCTGCAAGAGGAAATGCTTACGGAGGAAGAATCTTAGTTTACGCCGATTTACTGGGAGCAACAGGTGCAACTGCCACTACTGAATTTAGATTCAGAGGAAGTTTCGGGGAATTAAGACAAATGTATATCAAACAAATGCTTGCTGATAATGTAATCATCACCGGAACTTACTCGAGATGTTACGAAATCATAAACGCGGCTAATACCGTTATCGACAATATCAGCAAAGTAAAAGATCCGTCCAAACAAGCCCGAATGATCGGTGAAGCTAATTTTTTAAGATCGCTTGCTTATTTCGATTTAGTGCGCTTTTTTGCGAAACCATACGTTAGCGGTCAGCCTAATAATCAATTAGGAATTGTAATAAGAGACAAAGCCATTTATGATTTCAACGCCGATTTATCAAAAGAAAGAAGTACCGTTGCTGAAGTATATAAAGTAATCATTGACGGATTAAATCTCGCTTATACTAATCTTCCAAAAGACAATAGTTTTTATGCGGATAAATATGCTGCAAAAGCCCTATTAGCGAGAGTATATCTACAACAGGGCAACTACGCTTTGGCAAGAGACGCTGCTGATGATGTCATTAAAAACAGCGGACACTCTTTGTCTACAAAATATGCAGATGCCTTTAATCATGACACCGATCAGGCTGAAGACGTATTTGCTATCCAAATTACAAAACAAACCGGAGTAAACGATGCCAATACCTTTTATTCAGCTGAGAATAATGGAGGACGCGGAGGTGATATTTCGATCAGGGATCCTTATCTGAAAAAATTTACAGATCCTAACGACGATCGTGCAAAATTCAATTATGTAAACCCTGTAAACGACAGAATACTAACCCTGAAATTTACCGATCAGTTTGCTAATGTAGGGATTATTCGTCTGGCTGAAATGTACCTCATCAGAGCCGAAGCTAACTTTCGCGCCGGAACAGTGGTAGGCAACACTCCGATTGACGATATCAACATCATCAGAACAAGAGCCAATGCACAAAAACTGACCGCAGTAACACTTGATGCCATTTTATTAGAACGCCAATTCGAATTAGCTATGGAAGGCTTTTCCATTCACGATATCCGAAGAACAAAAGGCTCCATTGATGTAAGTGTCGACGGCGACGGATCTGAATTATTATCTTATGATGCAGATGTACTGGTATTTCCTATTCCAATCTTGGAAATGGATGCCAACAAAAAAATAACCCAGAATCCAGGTTACAGCAAGTAAATACAACTCAAAAAAAACATCCCGTTCAGCGGGATGTTTTTTTTATACTAAAATCAAAAAAAATTAATTTTTGAAAGCATTCAATGATTTCTCGATAATCTCAAGACATTCCTGAATTTGAGATTCTGTCATCACCAAAGGCGGTGCCAGTCTAATTTTATTTCCGTGAGTTGGCTTAGCCAATAATCCGTTATCTCTGAATTTCAAACAAATTTCCCAAGCCAAATCTGAATCTTCACCACAATTAATTACAATTGCATTTAATAACCCTTTACCACGAACTAGTGTAATTAAGTCATTACGTTCTGCAATTTCATTTAACCCTTTTCTTAGAATAATTCCAAGACGTTCTGCATTTTCAGCAAGTTTTTCTTCTTTGATTACTTCAAGAGCTGCAACTGCAACCGCAGCAGCAACAGGATTTCCTCCAAAAGTAGATCCGTGTTGTCCCGGTTTGATTACATTCATAATTTCATCATTACACAAAACTGCCGATACCGGATACACCCCGCCTGAAATCGCTTTTCCTAAAATTAAAATATCAGGCTGTACATTTTCATGCTGCACCGCCAATAATTTTCCGGTACGCGCAATTCCTGTCTGAACCTCATCTGCAATGAACAAAACATTATGTTTCTCGCACAATTCTTTGGCTTTAGCTAAATATCCTTCAGAAGGAACATAAACTCCTGCTTCTCCCTGAATAGGTTCTACTAAAAATCCTGCAATATTTTTTGACGACTCCAATGCTTTTTCAAGAGCAGCCAGATTATCGTATTCAATCTTTATAAATCCATCTGTAAAAGGTCCGAAATTTTTGCGTGCTACTTCATCATTTGAGAACGAAATGATAGTAGTCGTTCTTCCGTGAAAGTTGTTTTCGCACACGATTACCTGTGCCTGATTTTCCGGAATTCCTTTTACTTCATAAGCCCATTTTCTACATACTTTAAGAGCCGTTTCAACTGCTTCGGCACCCGTATTCATAGGTAATACTTTATCGAAACCAAAATACTTCGTTACAAATTCCTCATAATTACCTAATTTATCATTGTAAAAAGCACGCGAAGTCAGTGTAAGTTTTTGAGCCTGATCCACCATAGCCTTCACAATCTTTGGATGGCAGTGTCCTTGATTTACGGCTGAATAAGCAGATAAAAAATCAAAGTATTTTTTTCCGTCTACATCCCACACATAAACACCTTCTCCTCTTTCTAAAACAACAGGAAGTGGATGATAATTATGCGCTCCGTATTTATTTTCTTTTTCAATCAAAACTTCTGATTTTGACGACAGGGCATTTTCAGTATGAATCATAATTTTATTTATTTAAAATTGTTCAAAACACAAAAGTATTAAAAATTTCTCATCAACAAGCCTTAAATTCACATTTTTGACTTTTTAAAACAATTTTAAAGTCAAAAACTATATTTTTTAACAATAAAAAAACAAATATTACTTACTCTATAATTCCTTATTCCTCCTTGTTAATTAAAAAAAAGAATTACTTTTATAAATGCGAAAGTATTGCCGCTCATTTAAAGACATTTTCAAAATTTAACAAATAACAGCTGCAACGGCATTAGCATTAAGATTAAACACAATTTAGAAGAATGGATATATTAGACGAATTTGATATTAGCATCATTAAAGAATTAGAAAAAGACGGAAGAATGGCTTTTTCTGCAATTGCTGCTAATTTGAAAATATCAAACACCATGGTGCATCAGCGTATAAACAGAATGATCGAACAAGGTGTAATTGGTGGAATCAAACCTGTCATCCAGGAAAAAAACATAGGTTATGACTGGGCATCTTTTACGGGAATAACCCTGAATAAAGATTCTGATTCAGACCGGATTATTGAAGAATTAAAAAAAATTCCGGAAATTACAGAATGTTATTACGTAACGGGATCCTTTACGCTTTACATCAAAATCATAGCCAAAAATCACGAACACATGCGCCGAATCCTTTATGAAAAAATCGATGGTATTCCGGGCATCGCCAAAACCGATTCTATTATTGAATTAGGCTGTGCATTCAAACGAAATATCTCTTTGTAATTACTTTTTAAATTTTAAACAATGATGTTACGAAAATTGCTTTTACTTACTTTGTTTTGCTGTAAGTCGGCCCTGTTTTCGCAAATCGTTGTTCCCAGTCCGTCTAAAAGTGATTTCTCCCCAACCCTTTCTTTTCTGGCTTCCGATTGGATGGAGGGGCGCGGAAGTACACAAAAAGGAGCTTTTATGGCCTCCGAATATATTGCTTCGATGATGGAACTGTACCAATTAGTTCCGTACGACACTAAATCAGGTTATTATCAGCATTTCAAAATTGGGGAGCACACTGTCAAGAAAACTACTCTTGAAATAAAAAAAGGCAGTAAAGAAACTTTTCTCCTTTCTCCAAATACTGATTTTCAGGTTACCCCTATCGCACAATCGTTACAAAAAGAAGCCGAAGTCGTTTTTGCAGGTTATGGATTAAATCTACCGAAAGAAAACTATGATGACTACAAAAATCTGAATCCAAAAGATAAAATTGTTATCGTTCTAAAAGGCTATCCGGGACATTCGGACAGCACTTCCGTATCGTATCAAAAATTCAAAAAGTACTATCCCGAAGAGAATAATCTGGAAGAAATCAAACTTCAAACTGCCATCAGTAAAGGAGCCAGCGCATTGATTGTTATTGATTGCAAAAGATGGGTTAAATTTAAAAAAGAAACTGCTTTTCATTCCATCGAAAATTCAGCTGTCACTTCCATTCCAGTTTTTGAACTAAGTAAATCTGCTGCCGAAAAACTGCTAAGCGGAAGTAACATTTCATTAGAACGTATAGAGAAAAAAGCGGCACAAAAACCATTCTTTGCTTCTGCTCTGCTAAAAAATACAAAAATCAATTTCTCGATAGAATTGCAGTCCCAAACTTTTCCGGTTCGCAATGTTTTAGGAATGATTCCAGGGAAAGACACCACTAAAACTATTATTGTTGCCGCTCATTACGATCATTTAGGCATTCTAAACGATTCTATTTACAATGGGGCCGACGACAATGCATCAGGGGTTTCCGGAATGCTGGCATTGGCAAAAAAATGGTCCGAAACCAAAATAAAACCTCCTTTCACTATTTTATTCGCTTCGTGGACTGCCGAAGAAATGGGACTTTTGGGAAGTGACTATTTTGTTCAGCAGTTGGATTCCGAAAAGCAAAAAATACTGCTCGCCATTAATATGGACATGATTTCGAGAAATTCTCCCGAGGACAAAACACATCGAATGCTAAGCATCGGAACACAAAAAGAAAACGATTATCTAAAAGAAATTGCGAATCTCAGCAATACAAAACTTTCGAAACCTTTTACACTTGATCTCTGGGAAACCAACGGACATACCGGAAGTGATTATGCCTCTTTTACTGCTAAAGGGATTCCCATCATGACCTTCTTCAGTGGCTTTCATGACGATTACCACTCCACCAGAGATACCGCTTCAAAAGTAGATTTAGATAAGATAAAAGATGTTCTCTTCATCGTCAATACTTCTCTTTTAAATTTTATAAACCAGCTGCATTAACTCCATTAAAAAACCATGAAAAACCGATTTCCCTCCTATCTTTCGAATCAAAAAATCCTGATCGTTATATTACTTTTTACGGTTAGTCTGCTTCAGGCACAAAACCCTAAAGGCAAACTGTTCATTATTGGCGGCGGCGATCGGTCTGATGCTTTGATGAAACAAGTTTTAAGTGTTTCTGAATTAACCAAAAAAGATTTCATTGTCGTTCTACCCATGTCCAGCGAAGAACCGGACAGTTCCTTTATTTTTTTCAAAACACAAATGATAAAATTAACTCCGAATCCAATTGTGATGCTTAATTTCAATAAAGAAACCGCTCAGAACAAAAAGTTAACCGATTCACTTCAAAAAGCAAAACTGATTTTTATAAGCGGCGGAGATCAAACGCGTTTTATGAATATAGTTCAAAATACTCTCATTAAAACGGCAATTCAAAAAGCCTATCAAAACGGAAGTACCATTTCCGGAACAAGCGCAGGAGCAGCAGTAATGTCTGAAAAAATGATTACAGGAAACCAGAAACTGCAAAAAGAATACTCCGGAACTTTCGACAACATCCGTTACGACAATCTCGAAACTGCTGAAGGTCTAGGATTACTCAAAACAGCAATCATCGATCAGCACTTTTTAAAGAGAAATCGTTACAACCGATTGCTTTCTGCATTAGTCGAGTTCCCTTCTTTAACCGGAATCGGAATTGACGAAAGCACGGCCATCATCGTCCGAAACAATCAGATTGAAGTTGCGGGTGAAAGTGAAGTAATTGTCGTTAAAAATCCCAAAGGAATTCTGAGATCAAAAAAGAACAATCTCATTTCAATCGAAAATCTGCAAATGAGCATTTATACTGCCGGACAAAAATTTAACATCAAATAAACATGTTTACTACCAAAACTATAAAATTAGCCCTTGTACTTTGTTGCGCAAGTCTTCCACTTTCTGCACAAAAAATCAATTCAAAAGAAGCCGTTCGTCTCGAAAATTTAGCCCAACAGGTTACTATTATCAGAGACAACTGGGGTATTCCGCATGTTTATGGAAAAACCGATGCCGATGCTGTTTTTGGATTACTGTACGCCCAATGTGAAGATGATTTCAAACGCATTGAAATGAACTATATTGAAAAACTGGGACGTCTTTCAGAAATAAAAGGGCAAGGAGTCTTATACAATGATTTAGAAATCAAATTATTAATAGACACCGAAGAAACCAAAGCCGATTATAAAAAAGCGCCCTTATGGCTCAAAAAATTATTAAACAGTTATGCCGATGCTGTTAACTTTTATCTCTACAAACATCCCGAAGTAAAACCGGCGCTCTTAACTCATTTCGAACCCTGGTTTCCTTTGCTTTGGACCGACGGAAGTATCGGAGCCATCAGTACCGCCGATTTGACAACAGGAGAATTAAAAGCTTTTTATTCCGGTAACGGCGATAAAGTAGCCTATGTTGAAAGAGAAAAAAATGTACAGACAGGTTCTAATGGTTTTGCATTTGCCCCATCAAAAACAGCCGCCGGCAACGCTATTTTGTACATCAATCCACATACCACCTTTTATTTCAGACCTGAAGTACAAGTCACCAGCGAAGAAGGTTTAAATGTTTACGGAGCAGTAACCTGGGGGCAATTTTTCGTCTATCAGGGTTTCAATGAGCATTGCGGATGGATGCACACCTCCTCCAACGTTGATGTTGCCGATATGTATGCTGAAAAAATTGTCGATAAAAAAGGTAAATTATTTTATGAGTTTGATCAAAAACTAATCCCCGTTATCGAAAAAGAAATTATAATAAGTTACAAAGAGAACGGAAAATTAATCCCTAAAAAATTCAAAACCTATTTTACCAATAACGGTCCGATCATGGCCAAACGTGATGGAAAATGGATCAGTCTAAAGTCAAACAATCGCTCGATGACCAGTTTAATTCAGAGTTGGGTCAGAACCAAATCTACCAGTTTTGAAGATTACAAAAAAGCGATGGACTTAAAAGCCAATACTTCGAACAATACTGTTTACGCAGACAGTAAAGGAAATATCGCCTACTGGCACGGAAATTTTATCCCCATCAGAGACAAAGGCCTTAATTGGTCGAAAGTCATTGACGGATCGGTCTCGGCTACGCAATGGAAAGGTCTTCATGAAGTAAACGAAACCGTTCATTTGTATAATCCAACAAATGGATGGCTGCAAAACTGTAACTCCACACCTTATACTGTTGCGGGAGAAAACAGTCCGAAAAGAGAAAACTACTTGCCTTATATGGCACCTGACGGAGAAAATTTCAGAGGAATAAACGCCGTTCGAATTTTCAGCAAAGGCAGTCAGTATACTTTAGACAAAGTAATTGCTGACGGATATGATACTAAATTGTCGATTTTTGAAATTTTAATTCCAAGTCTGATTACGGTTTACGAAAAAAACAAAACAGAATATCCCGAATTGAATGAAGCCATTTCAATACTCAAAAACTGGGATTATTATGCCAAAGAAAATTCAATAGCCACAACTTTAGCGGTCGAATGGGCCTATAAATTAGACCCGATTATACTGAAAGCATACATCGATGAAGGAGAACCGGATCAGGTCGAGAATACTAAAAAATTTGCCTCCAATGCTACAGCCAATCAAATGCTTCCGCAATTACAGGCGGTTTTAAAAGAACTGAATTCAAAATGGGGAACCTGGAAAGTAGCCTGGGGAGAAATAAACCGATTTCAGCGTTCAAACGGTGACATCGATTTAAAATATGACGACGCACAGCCAAGCTTACCAATCGCTTTTGGACCTGGCTCCTGGGGAAGTTTGCCTTCCTTCAAAAGCAGTTATCAGAAAGACTCCAAAAAACGATACGGTTACAATGGCAACAGTTTTGTATGTGCCGTAGAATTTGGTCCAAAAATAAAAGCAAAATCATTGTTAGCCGGAGGCAATAGCGGAGATCCTGGCTCCAAACATTTTAACGATCAAAACGAAATGTATCGAAATGGAAGCTTTAAAGAAGTCTTGTTTTACAAAGAAGATGTGATCAAAAATGCTGAGAAAACCTATCATCCCGGTGAATGATTTTCCTTGTAAGAAAACAACGTTTAAAAACCTCGGAAGAAATACATTCCGAGGTTTTTTTGTAACGTAATATTTCTGATATTTGTTAAAAAATGTACTCTTATGAAAAATTCGGCCTTTCTCTTATTTGCTACCCTATTGTTTTCCAACGGTATAAATGCGCAGCTAAAAGCTGTAAAATACACTGACGGTTCTCAGGCTCTAAGTGGCTTATTTGCAAAATCTGCTAAAAAAAGCGCTCAAAATCCCGGTATTTTATTGATTCCGGCCTGGCTTGGTATCGACAAAGCTTCTAAAGATATTGCAGAAAACTTATCCAAATTAGGTTATAATGTTTTCATTGCTGATATCTATGGCGAAGGAAACAAACCTGCAAACACCGCCGAAGCGGCAAAGCAATCCAGTTACTACAAAAATAACTTTGAAATATATCAAAAACGCATCAATGCCGCATTACAGGAATTGATCAAATCAGGAGCCAACGCCGACAATATTGTAGCCATTGGGTACTGCTTTGGAGGAACCGGTGTTCTTGAAGCTGCGCGTGGACATTTGAATCTAAAAGGAGTGGTTTCTTTTCACGGAAGTTTAGCCAGAGATGCCGCCCGTAAAATTGAACCCATCACAACTAAAGTATTAGTCTGCCACGGAGCTGACGATCCATACGAATCAAAAGAAGAAATCACAGCTTTTCAACAGGAAATGAGAGATTCAAAAGCCGATTGGCAAATGATTTATTATGCCAATGCTGTACATTCTTTCACCAATCCTGAAGCTGGAAATGACAACTCAAAAGGAGCAGCCTATAACGCAGTTGCAGCAAAAAGAGCTTTTGAACATTTGCAGCTTTTCCTGAATGAAGTATTAAAAAAATAAGCTTTAAAACTGCGATTTCCAAAGAATAAAACGAATCTCAACTATATAATTTTAAAATTCATAGCAAAAAAAGGAAAAAGATCTTTTTAATCATTTTAATCTACAGCAAAAAAACAACTGGATTACTCTGGATAATTATTTTTAAAATTTACGGAAATTCGCGTTATTCGTTGCAGAAAAAAACAAACCAAAAAAACCAAACCAATACCATTTACAATCAATGTCACACAGTCCGATTAGAAAAGACAAAACCTGCTTAAACTGCAGACATGTTGTTGAACAAAAATACTGTCCCAATTGTGGGCAGGAAAACACCGAATCCCGAAAAACATTTCATTATCTGTTCGTTCACTTTTTTGAAGATCTGACACATTATGAAAATACTTTTTGGCGTACTATCAGATACCTTTTGTTTAAACCCTCTGCATTAACCTCAGAATATTTAGCCGGAAAACGTTTATCCTATTTGGCACCTGTACGCTTATACATCTTTATCAGTTTTGTTACTTTTTTAATGATTGCTTTATTTCCCGGCCATTCAAAAGAAACTCCGACTGATTTTGATCTCAACGTAAGCCGCAAAAAAGAAGTCCCAAAAAACATTTTTACAGGAGATCTTAATGATTTAAAACCCGGAGATGGTTTTGACAAATTTACAAGAGAAGTTGATTCCGTTCAAAAATATGCTCCGGAGGAAAAAAAATTAGATTCGTTTAGTTACTGGATGATTCAAAAAGTAAAATATGTAAAAGAACACAATACCAAAAAAGAACTCATTAGCAAGTTTACAGAGTCTTTTGTACACAACATTCCAAAAGTACTTTTCATTATAATGCCTCTATTTGCCTTCATTTTATGGCTCTTTCACGGTAAAAAAAGATGGTATTATTTTGATCATGGAATATTCACCTTACATTATTTTTCATTTTTGCTTCTCGTAACCTCCATCTTATTTATTATCCGGAGATTGGTTGGGTTATTTGGAGAAGACAGCCCACTATCTTTTATTTCAAGTATAACTGATTTTTTGGGAGGCCTTTGGATGTTTTACTATTTTTTTCCGGCACACCACCGCTTTTATGGCGAAACCAGATGGATTTCCTTCTTTAAAAGCATCGTATTGATGTTTATAAACTTTACTGTCATCTTATTTTTATTAGTTTTCTACATTTTCTATACCTTTATCAATTTACACTAAACATCATATGAAAAAAATCATAATCCTGTTATTAATTGGTACTGCATTTTCGTGTAAAAACACACAATCAGTTACCTTAAAAGACAATTCAGAGCCGTCTAAATACATCGATTTTATTTCTGAAAAAGACCTAAAAACAATGCTTTATGTTGTGGCCTCTGACGAAATGGAGGGTCGAGAAACCGGATCGAAAGGACAAAAGAAAGCAGGTCTTTACATGATCGGGCAATACAAAAAACATGGAATTTCGTTCCCTAAAGGTGCAACCGATTATTACCAGCATATTCCTGCTTCATTTTTAAATGCCAGACGAAATGAAAACTTACCGGATTCAGAAAACATCTGGGCCTATATTGAAGGATCTGAAAAACCGGATGAAGTTTTGGTTATTTCTGCACATTACGATCACGTAGGAGTAAAAAATGGAGACGTTTATAATGGTGCTGATGATGATGGTTCGGGAACTGTAGCTGTAATGGAAATGGCAAAAGCATTTGCAAAAGCCAAAAAAGACGGACACGGTCCAAAACGCTCTATCCTGTTCCTGCACGTTACGGGTGAAGAACATGGCCTGCATGGTTCTCGTTATTATTCTGAAAATCCTTTATTTCCAATCGCCAATACCATTGCCGACATTAATATCGATATGATTGGCCGTCGCGATGTAGAACACGAAAAAACAAACAATTATGTATATGTAATTGGAGCTGACAGACTCTCCACTGATTTACACAATATTGTTGTGGCACAAAATGAAAAATACACTAAAATTGACTTAGATTTTAAATTCAACGATCCGAAAGATCCAAATCATTTTTACGAGCGTTCCGATCATTATAACTTTGCAAAATTCGGAATTCCATCCGTTTTCTTCTTTAACGGAGTTCACGAAGACTACCACAGAAAAGGTGACGAACCTCAGAAAATTGAGTATGATGCTTTGACTAAAAGAACAAAATTAGCCTTCTCCATCGCCTGGGAATTAGCGAACAGAGCTGATCGTCCGGTAGTTGACAAACCGATTAAATAAGGTTAACTTCGATTGTGCAGACTCAGAGCAGCAAAGGTTCAGAGGCACAAAGGCTTTTAAAAATAAGAAACAAAAAACGAGGAGCCAAAACTCCTCGTTTTTTTATATACTTTCTAATCATTCTTTAAGCTTGAAATCCAGCTAAAACCTTTGAGCCTTTGCGACTCTGAACCTTTGTACCTCTTAAAATCAATAAACATCGTTCCCTACTTAAACAACTGTTCCTGATTTTAGACTTTGAACAACTTCCAGGCATCTGTTTTCAAAAGTCATCTGATCAACAGGTGTGACAACCGATTGAAATAATTGCATTAAATCATCAGAATGATTTGCTGATTTTTTTGCCGCAATATTATAATGAATAAACCTGATCCATAAAATTGCTTTTAACTCCGTTTCATTTTCATTCCACATTTTCATTTCAACCAGCAAAGCATTATCACGATAGTCAATCAATCGCGATTCAATAAGGGTCGTTTCCATTGTAGAAGCAGGACGTATATAACTAATCTGACTGGATGCTACTACCCAGCTCAGGCCAGTTTCCTTCATATATTTAAAAATATCCAGATCGTAATGTTCCGCAATCTGATCTTCTCTTGTATTAATAAAGTACTCCAAATACTTTGCATTGTTTAAATGATTAAAAGGATCACAATCCTGAAACCTGATTTTCTTTTTTGTTTTTAATACTTTTTCCATTTTCTGCTTTTGTTTTATCAAATACCGATCGGTATTTGAGGGGTTAAAAAATTTTTATTTCCTAATTTTCTCGATTATTGCATGGTCTATAAAATCCATAGCAGTTGTGATATAGGTCCCATCATTATGCGTAAAGGCCAAAAGAGAACTTCCTTCTATCAAAGACAATAGCAATTTTGCATAGTGCAGCGGATCAACATTCTTCTGGATTTCCCCACTAACAATGCCTTCGCTAATAATATTGGAAAGTCCGGTGATAAATCTTTCAGATAAACTCTGAGCACTCTTAAACAACAATGGATTGATAAATTTAGTATCTACTCCCACACGCAGCATTGGACAACCTCCTCTGTCTTTGACTCTATCATAATAACTTCTTTGATATTTTGTTATCGCATAAAGTTTCTCCAAACTTCCTGTAGTAGACGCGACGATTTTGAATAAAGGCGTTATGGCTACATCCACATTCAATTGAAAAGACTTTAAAGCTAACTCTTCTTTATTGGCAAAATTGCAGTAAATAGCCCCTTTAGTAAGTCCCGTAGCTCTGGTAATATCTGTAAGACTGGTACCAACGTATCCTTGCCTGTTAAAAACAGGTGCCACTTTATCCAATATAAATTCAGAAGTATTCATCATTCTCCAGTTTTCAATAATCATTCTCCAAACAAATATAACACAAATACCGATCGGTATTTCATAAAGAAACTTTTTTCTTCTAAACATAAAAAGAAAGGGATGAATTCAAAGAACTCATCCCTTTTTTATATAATAGAAATCTCAGAAGAAAAAACTCAGAGTCTCAGCTCCTCAGAACCTTAGCCCCTTTCTTTAGTCATTCATAGAAATCAAAAACTCTTCATTGTTTCTGGTTTTCTTGAAACGGTCGTTTACAAAATCCATAGATTCTACCGGATTCATATCAGACAGATACTTACGCATGATCCACATTCTTTGTAATGTTTTCTCATCCAGTAATAAATCATCACGACGAGTACTTGATGAAGTAAGATCGATAGCCGGGAAGATACGTTTGTTGGCAATTTTACGATCCAATTGAAGTTCCATGTTACCGGTACCTTTAAATTCTTCAAAGATAACCTCATCCATTTTAGAACCAGTTTCCGTCAATGCCGTTGCAATGATACTTAATGAACCTCCGTTTTCTACATTTCTGGCAGCTCCAAAGAAACGTTTTGGTTTTTGCAATGCATTAGCATCAACACCTCCACTTAAAACTTTACCTGAAGCAGGCTGAACGGTATTGTACGCTCTTGCTAAACGCGTAATCGAATCAAGTAAAATTACCACATCGTGTCCGCATTCTACCAAACGTTTTGCTTTTTCAAGAACAATATTCGCAATCTTCACGTGTTCTTGTGGTTCTCTGTCAAAAGTAGAAGCGATAACTTCTCCTCTTACACTACGCTGCATATCTGTAACCTCCTCAGGACGTTCATCAATCAAAAGAACAATAAGGTAAACTTCGGGATGGTTGGCCGCAATTGCGTTTGCAATGTCTTTTAGTAACATTGTTTTTCCCGTTTTAGGCTGAGCGACAATCATACCACGCTGTCCTTTTCCTATTGGAGAAAACAAATCGATAATACGGGTTGAAACTGAACTGCCTTTTTCGGCTAATTTAAATTTTTCAGAAGGAAAAACCGGGGTAAGATGTTCGAAAGAAACTCTGTCGCGAACCACTTGCGGATCGTGACCATTAATTTTAAGTACACGAACAAGAGGGAAAAACTTTTCGCCTTCTTTTGGAGGACGAACCACTCCTTTTACAGTATCTCCGGTTTTAAGACCGAACAATCTGATTTGTGACGTTGACAAATAAATATCATCGGGAGAGGCTAAATAATTATAATCTGATGAACGTAAAAATCCGTAACCATCCGGCATCATTTCAAGAACACCTTCACTTTCTATAATTCCGTCAAACTCAAAGTCTGAATCTCTGAAATTATTCTTTTTATTTTTATGATTTGGATTTTGATTCCCGTTGTTTCCGTTCCCGTTTTGATTAGAATTTGGATTCTGATTAGGGTTTTGGTTGGGATTCTGATTTTGATTTTTATTCTGGTTCGGATTAATCTTCTTGGTCTGAACCGGTGCTTCTGTTTTTTCAGCAGTAGCAACTTCTGCTGTAACTTCGTTTTCAGGAACTGCTTCTTTCGTAGCTTCCTTTTCTTTTTTCAAAGCGACCTTTTTCTCGTAAGCTGATTTGTTGAACTTTACAATTTTTGGTCCTTTTTTTTCTACTGCTGCATTCTCAGTATTCTCAGTACTTTCAGTATTCTCAATATTTTCCTGAACTTCCGGTGTTGTTTCAACGCTCTTTACTTCTCCTGTTTCTTTTGCTGCTGCATTTCCTTTTATCTTCGGATTTGATTTAGGATTTGCTTTAATAGCCGGAGTTTTAGTTATTGCAATCGGAGCTTCTGCTTTATCAGGAGCTTCCTCTGCTTTATCAAATTCCAGAACCGGTGTATTCTTGTTTGCTGCTGTTTTTTTTGCCGGAACAATTCTTGCTCTTTTCGGTTTTTCATCTACTATTTCCGCTTCTGCCACAGGACTAGCCGGCGGCGCTACAGTCGCTTCCTGATGTGCTAAAATCTGACTGATTAAAGTCTCTTTTTTAACGCCATTAAACTTTATAGTTTTAGCTAACTTAGCTATTTCTTGAAGCTCAGAAAGCTTCATTTCTTTTAATGCAGAAATATCAAACATGAATGTTCTATGAATTTAATTATTTTAACGGAAATATTGTAAAAAGAATAGGTAGATATTTTTTTTCGATTGACCGCAGTATGAAGTGCTTACGGTATTATGATGCAATAATACGAATAAAATTTAATCATACAATAGTATTTTAAAAAAAGAAAATATATTTTTGTAAAACAATTTTAGACCATGATACAACGAATTCAGACTGTATATTTAATTCTTACCTTTTTAATTACAGGGGTATTACTGTTTTTCACTCCGCTTTGGACCTTAAACAATGGTAAGCCTTTTTACTTTATGCAGGATAAGCTTTACACCATATTATTAGGTCTAAGTACAATGCTAACTATCATTAGTATTATTTCATACAAAAAAAGACAAAATCAGTTTGTAATGGGCAGACTGAACATAATATTAAATTTAATTTTATTGGGATTATTTGTATATCGTTCTCTAAATTTATCTGGAGATACTACTACCATTGTATCAGAGAAAGGTATTGGGATGTTTCTACCTATTGTTGCTATCGTATTATTAGTTTTAGCTAATAAGGCCATCAAAAAGGATGAAGATCTTGTAAAATCTGTAGACCGTTTGAGGTAAACCTATAAACTTAAATTTTTTGTGCGAAGAGAACCCGAATTTTAAATTCGGGTTTTTTTGTGCTCTAAATTTCTTGTAATTTCCTGCATAACAGTCAAAACAAACTTAAAAAGAACCTTTGTAAGATATTTTTTCATTTATTTGCATTTCAGTTCCCTCAAATAATTATGAAAGATAAAATAAGAATACACCTGGCAGATGATCATCAGGTACTTATTGATGGCCTTAGCAACTTACTACAGACGGTCGAAAATTTTGAAGTAGTAGGTAAATCATACGATGGCAATACAGTTTATGAAAATATTACTCTAAACAATCCGGATATCCTGATTCTGGACATTAGCATGCCTAAAAAAGATGGAATCGAAGTAGTTAAAGAACTTCAGCAAAAAAATGTTCCATGCAAAATCATTATTCTCTCCAGTTACGACGATCTGAAAATTATTAAAGAAGTTATGAAACTGGGCGTAAAAGGTTACCTCACAAAAAAATGCGCCGGAGAAAACATTATCGAAGCCGTAGAAGCCGTTTATCAGGAACAGGAATATTATTGCGATGCTGTTAGAGAAAAAATCTTTAATATTTTCTCTCATAACAATCCAAAACTCAATAAAAATATCAAAGTAGACAACCCAATTCTAAGCGCCCGTGAAATCGAAATTATCACTTTAATTGCATTAGAATACAGTGGAAAAGAAATTGGCGAACAGCTCTTTATCAGTACAAACACGGTCGAAACACATCGAAAAAACATCATGAAAAAACTACAGATAAAAGGTTCTATTGGTCTGGTAAAATATGCCCTGAAAAACAATTTGATAAATTCCTGATCATTCTAAGAAAACACACATTCTATGTCCTTTTTCAGATACTTTATATTTTTCATTCTTTTAACCACTTTCAACAGCTATCCCATTGTTGCTCAAGAAAAAACAGTTCCTGAAACGAACACTACAACCGTCGTTAGAAATACAAAAAAAAACAATACTTGTCTTCCTGAAAAAATAAGAAACAAACAAATAATCAGCTTATCAATTGTAATGATAATTCTCTTATTCTTTTTGTTTTATTTTTTCTACCAAAACCACAAACTAAGGCAAAAGATTAAACGGAAAGATGCCAAACAAAAAATATTACTCAATGTAATTAATGCCGGCATTGACAGTCAGGAAGCTGAACGTAAAAAAATCGCATCGTTTTTACACGACAACATTAATTCCTTATTATCTTCTGTCGGACTGCATTTAAAAACTTTCACCACACAAAACGATATAAAATCAGACGAAATTCAGAAAGCAAAGTCTATTCTACAAGAAGCACACGATCTTTTACGAGATATGTCACACGACTTAGTCCCTACTCTTTTGGTACGTTTTGGATTAATTTATGCTTTGGAAGATTTATGTGAAAGAAACTCGAATTCCCACATCAATTTTAAATTTTCGAGTACCATTTCAACTGAAAAAAGATACATCGAAAAATTTGAAATGAAACTTTACTTTATTGTTTCGGAACTTTTCAACAACATTATCAAACACAGTGATGCCCAAAAAGCTACCATTTTCCTATCCGAAAAAAACAATCAGTTTATCATTGTAATTCAGGACAATGGAAAGGGCTTTGAAACCGAAAGACTAAACTATTTTGAAGGTTTTGGTATTAACCGAATCAGGGCGAGAATCAAAAAATACAAAGGAACTATGTCAATTACTTCAAAGACAAACGAAGGAACCACTGTCAAAATCAAGATTCCATTACCCTTTTAATCTGGTTTTACTTTTTACCAATTTCAACTATTTCCAGATCCTTTATTTTATCACCTTCAATTACAAATCGTAACATTGTTCGAACCTGATGAAATCCACTTTTTCCGGCCGCTCCGGGATTCATGTGCAGCAGATTATTTTTTTTATCGAACATCACTTTCAGTATATGTGAATGTCCACAGATAAATAATTTAGGCGGATCGGTCGCCATCTCTTCTCTTATATTAGGATTATACTTCCCCGGATATCCTCCAATATGTGTAATCCACACGGAAACATCTTCACATAAAAACCGATTGTGTAAAGGAAATTCCAATCTCGCCTGCGCATCGTCAATATTACCGTATACACATCGCAGAGGCTTTAACTTTTTGATTGTATCCGTAACATTAAGATCACCAATGTCTCCGGCATGCCAGACTTCATCGGCCTGAGCTACATATTTTAAAATGGTATCATCAATGTGACTGTGTGTGTCTGAAAGCAGGAGGATTCTTTTCATTATCTTTTTTTTTGGGGCGCAGAGATGCAAAGGTACAAAGGTTTTTTTTAAGGGGCTAAGGCGCTAAGGTTCTGAGATGCTAAGATTCTTTAAATTATTCTTATCTAATAAAAAAACTCTGCTCCTTTGCCACTTTGAACCTTTGGACCTTTGATCCTTTGAACCTACCAAACAAAAAACTTAGTTCCTCAGCATCTTAGCCTCTTAGTATCTCAGAACCTTAACATCTTTTTAAAAAAAACCTTTGTACCTTTGTAGCTTAGAGCTTTTATACCTTTAAAAACCTTTGCACCTTTACCTTGAGATATTTTATTCAATTTGCTTATAACGGAACTAATTATCATGGCTGGCAATTTCAGCCCAATGCCTCTTCTGTTCAGGAGACTTTAAACAAAGCACTTTCCATTTTATTGAACTCTCCCATAAACGTGATGGGCGCAGGAAGAACGGATACCGGAGTTCATGCGGAAGAGATGTATGGCCACTTTGATATTGAAACGTCGTTAGATATTCCAAATTTAATACACAAACTCAACTCCTATTTACCAAAAGACATTGCTATTTTTAATATTCTTCCTGTTCACGATGACGCTCATTGCCGATTTGATGCTACCAGAAGAACCTACGAATACCATATCAACACCGTTAAAAATCCTTTTTTACAAGAATTAAGCTGGTATTTCAATCAAAAATTAGATGTTGATTTAATGAATGAGGCGGCAAAAATTTTGCTCAACCACACCGACTTCCAATGCTTTTCGAAAGTAAATACCGATGTCAATACTTTTGATTGCACGGTTTTTGAGGCATATTGGAAACAAGAAAACAATAAACTGATTTTTACCATCTCGGCCAATCGTTTTCTCAGAAATATGGTTCGCTCAATTGTTGGGACGCTAGTAAATATTGGCTTGCATAAAATTTCTCTAACTGATTTTGAAGCGATCATCGCCAGCAAAAGCAGAGAAAAAGCTGGGTTTTCAGTACCGGCACACGGATTGTATTTAACCGAAATTGATTACGATTACTTATAGCTGTACGCTTTAAGCCGTAAGCTATAGGCTTTACCCATTAAGTGGAAGCCTATTGCCTAAAGCTTATAGCCTAAAGCATTAAAAAAAATAAATGAAAGCAAAAGCATTTGATACCGGATTATTCAAACGAATTTTAAAATATACCAAACCCTATAAATGGCGCTACTATGGCGTTATTATTTTTGCTGTTTCGCTCTCCATATTTGCAGCCCTTCGTCCGTACTTATTAAAACAAACGGTCGACGGCTATATCAAGACACATGACAAGGAAGGTTTACTTCTTTATATCATGTTAATGGGAGCGGTACTTTTAATGGAAGTTTTCTCTCAGTTCTATTTCGTTTATTGGGCCAACTGGCTTGGACAGGATATCGTAAAAGACATCCGTACCAAACTTTTCAAACACATCCTAAGCTTCAGAATGAAGTACTTTGACCTGGTTCCTGTAGGACAATTGGTCACAAGATCCGTTTCAGACATTGAATCGATTGCCAGAATTTTTAGTCAGGGACTTTTTATGATCATTAGTGATTTGATGAAAATGCTTGTAGTCCTTATTTTTATGTTTTACATGAACTGGAAATTAACGTGGATTGTAGTCGTTGCTATGCCAATTTTAGTGTACATAACCCGAATATTCCAACGTAAAATGCAAGTCGCTTTCGAAGAAGTCCGTACGCAGATTGCCAACATGAACTCTTTTGTACAGGAACGTGTTACGGGAATGAAAATCGTACAGCTTTTCAATCGCGAACAAATTGAAGCGGATAATTTTAAAGAAATCAATAACAAACACAGAGTTGCCTGGATCAAAACCATTTTATACAACTCAATATTTTTCCCGATTGCCGATATTATTTCCTCTATAACCTTAGGAGTAGTTGTCGTTTATGGTGGATTTAAAATCCTCAACGGAGATCATTTTACAACTTTTGGAGATTTGTTCTCCTATACCATGTTTATCGGAATGCTGTTTAATCCGTTACGTCAGATTGCGGATAAATTCAACGAAATGCAATTGGGGATGATTGCCGCCAATCGTGTTTTTGATATCATCGATACTCAGGATCATATTCAGGATACCGGAACAATTGAAGCTCCTATTTTTGAAGGAAGTATTGAATTTAAAGACGTACGTTTTAGTTATATTCCGGAAGAAGAAGTCATAAAAGGAATCGATTTGTCAGTCGCTTCAGGACAAACTGTAGCTATTGTAGGTTCGACCGGAGCTGGAAAATCGACTATAATCAATTTACTGAATCGTTTCTACGAAATTAACAGCGGTACAATTTGCATTGACGGCCATAATATCGAAAATTATACTTTGGCTTCATTACGTAAACAAATTGCCGTGGTTTTACAGGATGTCTTTTTGTTTGCCGATACGATTTACAACAATATCACTTTACACAATCCCGAAATCAGTCGTGATCAGGTTTTAGAGGCTGCTAAAAGAATTGGCGTGCACGATTTCATTATGAGTCTGCCGGATAATTATGATTTTGATGTAAAAGAACGAGGCGTTATGCTTTCGTCAGGACAGCGTCAGTTAATTGCTTTTTTAAGATCGTATGTCAGCAATCCGAGTATCTTAATTTTAGATGAAGCCACATCTTCAATAGATACCTATTCAGAAGAACTCATTCAGCGTGCTACCGAAACGATTACCAAAGGAAGAACTTCGATTATCATCGCACACCGATTGGCCACAATTGTAAATGCTGATAAGATCGTGGTAATGGATAAAGGTCTGATCGTAGAACAAGGAACCCATCAGGAATTACTCCTTAAAACCGACGGCTATTATAAAAACCTTTACGACTCTCAATTTGCCGTGGCGAACTAGATTTCTAAATGCTAAAAAAGTTCTTAAAAAAGTTAAATTAGCGTTATAAGAATCATAAATCTGCTGATTCACAGAGTTTAGGATAGCATTCTTTTTTTTTGATTTATTTATCTTTGAGAGACAAAATTCAAATGCAAAAGAAAATGCCACAAAACAGATTTTATCCTAACGAAGAATTCAAAGAAATAGAAATAAACGCCTCATTACAACTTAAATATGCTATTTCAAACAAAGGCCGACTAATTAGTTTTACTGATGAAATTCAAAACGGACGTATTCTAAAAGGCGGTTTAAGCGATGGTTATCCTACTTTTAGATTTAAGGTTAAAGATGGTGACAAAATTGTCAACAAATATCTTTTTCTGTACAAATTAGTTGCTCATTATTTTATCCCAAAAGAATCAGAAGAACAGACTTATGTACTCCATCTGGATTACAACCGCAGCAATGACGATGTAAAAAATTTATGCTGGGCAACAAAAGTCGAAATGATGGCGCACAGCCGTAAAAGTCCACGCGTTATTCAGGCAAAAAAGAATCTGATCGAACACAATTTAAAAGCCGACGGGCGAAAATTAACGACTACCAAAGTCATGTTAATCAAGAAGATTCTCGCGCGTCCTGAGCAAAAAACACGTCTAAAAATGATTGCCAAACAATTTGGTGTCAGCGAAATGCAAATCAGACGCATCGCCAGCGGTGAAAACTGGGGACATGTAAAGGTTTAATTTTTTTTATTGTAAAAGGTGAAAGGTGAAACGTAGGTATTACATTTCACCTTTTTACTTTTTGCATCTCACATCTCACATCTTACATCTCACATCTCACATCTTACATCTCACATCTCACATCTTACATCTCACATCTTACATCTTACATCTTACATTTCACATCTTACATTTCACATCTTACATTTCACATCCCACATTTTACCTTTTTACTTTTACTTTTTACATCTTACTATTTTTTTAAAATAAATCCTTAAATTCGCAAGCACAAATAACAAAAGAAGAAATCGATAAATGAGTTTCGGAATTAAACTTCATTATCGGCAATAAATACTAAAAACCAAACAAATGAAATACGACGTTATTGTTTTAGGAAGCGGTCCTGGTGGATATGTAACAGCAATCAGAGCTTCACAATTAGGCTTTAAAGTAGCTGTAGTTGAAAAGGAAAACTTAGGTGGTGTATGTTTAAACTGGGGATGTATCCCAACAAAAGCACTTTTAAAATCAGCTCAGGTTTTTGATTATCTAAAACATGCTTCTGACTATGGATTGAAAGTTTCTGAGTTCGACAAAGATTTCCCTGCAGTGGTTCAACGTAGCCGTGGTGTTGCTGAAGGAATGAGCAAAGGAGTTCAATTCTTAATGAAAAAAAACAAAATTGACGTTATTGAAGGTTTTGGAAAACTAAAACCAGGTAAAAAACTTGACGTTACAGACAAAGACAATAAAGTTACTGAATATAGCGCTGACCATATTATCATCGCAACTGGTGCTCGTTCTCGTGAGTTACCAAACTTACCACAAGATGGCGTAAAAGTAATTGGTTACCGTCAGGCAATGACTTTACCAACTCAGCCAAAATCTATGATTATTGTAGGTTCAGGAGCAATTGGAGTGGAGTTCGCTCACTTCTACAACTCAATGGGAACTGACGTTACTATCGTAGAATTTATGCCAAATGTAGTTCCTGTAGAAGACGAAGATATCTCAAAACAATTTGAAAGATCTTTGAAAAAATCAGGAATTAAAGTAATGACCAACTCATCTGTTGAACGTATTGATACAACAGGTGCCGGAGTAAAAGCTTTCGTTAAAACAGCAAAAGGAGAAGAAGTTCTTGAAGCTGACATCGTACTTTCGGCAGTTGGAATCAAAACTAACATTGAAAACATCGGTTTAGAAGAAGTTGGAATCGCTGTTGACAGAGATAAAATCTTAGTAAACGCTTACAACGCCACTAACATTCCCGGATACTACGCTATTGGAGATGTTACTCCAGGGCAAGCTTTGGCTCACGTAGCTTCTGCTGAAGGAATTAACTGTGTAGAAAAAATTGCAGGTTTACACGTAGACCCAATCGATTACGGAAACGTTCCGGGTTGTACTTATGCAACTCCTGAAATCGCATCTGTAGGTTTAACGGAGAAACAAGCAAAAGAAAAAGGTTACGAGTTAAAAATTGGTAAATTCCCATTCTCAGCTTCAGGAAAAGCAAAAGCTGCCGGTGCTGCTGACGGATTCGTAAAAGTAATCTTTGATGCGAAATACGGAGAATGGTTAGGATGCCACATGATTGGTGCAGGTGTTACCGATATGATTGCAGAAGCAGTTGTAGCCCGTAAACTTGAAACTACAGGTCATGAAATTCTTAAATCTATCCACCCTCACCCAACCATGAGTGAGGCTGTTATGGAAGCTGTTGCTGATGCTTATGGCGAAGTAATTCACTTGTAAAAATATACAATGTAAAGATGTAATGTCTATACAGAGTTATATATAATTTTCAATTTATAAAATCCGATTTGCTAAAAGTAAATCGGATTTTTTATGAAAATGAATTCCTTCATCTTAATAACCGATTTTATACTTTTAATAAAAACTTATTGTTTTATAAAACACACATTCATCTATGAATTCAATATACAATTTAGATACTCTTCAGGAACTCAAAGAATATCTAGAGAAACAAGACCAAAAATTATTAAGAGAAGAATTAATTAATGAGTTTTTAAAATTTGCAGAATACAAAAATGTAAGTGATTGGAACAATGCAGTAAAAATTTGTGAAAGCCTTGCCATAGTTGGTTGGGGAAAACATGAACCATTACAAGCCGTAAAAGGAATGTTTTTTAATGGAAATCCCGAAACCTGTTTCATAAACAAATTTCGTGAACCAAGATTTGTGGATGCAATATGGTCTAAAAGAAAAGATGGCTTTACAATGGAAAAAGGCAGAACTTCTTATTTTGAAAGCCCAATGTTATCTGAAAAAAAGACCATTTTAAATGAATATAATATTCAAGAAGATATACAAGATTTGACTTTAGCCAATCAACGAAACTGGATTCCTAAAAACCCTATTTTGATTACACGGACAATTAGTAATTGCTATGAAAATTCTAAATCAGTCATTGAGAGTATAGATAAAGAGCTTCAGCCGGAATTAGATTTAAAAATGAAACCTGAAAAATATGGTACAGCCATTAATCAAATAATATTTTCATGCTCTTATAGCTTTTATGATAATAATTCATGTAAAACAAATTATATAATCGCTGATGAAAGTTTGAAATTAAAACAAAAAGATTTTTATCCGGAACTACTCAAAATATTTTCAAAACAAGAAATTGAAAGCCACGGGTATTTCCTAAGAAATCGATATGAATATGGTAATTTTAATTCTCAAAAAGGGAAGATCGTAAATGAAATAAATTTCGAGAAAGAATTAAGTGATTTGAGTTATATCAAACAAAAACAGGCTATAGCCGAACATATTTTAGTTTCTTTAAATGCAACAATTGAAAAGCTTAAGAAGAAAAAAATCAGTTATGATTTTGAAAGCATGCAAAATGATTTTTTAGAAATTCTAACAAAATGGAAATCAAGTTAAACTTTATAAAATCCGATTTGCGAAAGCAGATCGGATTTGCTTCGTCTATTCGTTTTCCTTTTGATCAAAGGGAGACTCGGGCGATAATGAATAAGAGAAGCAAATTAAACTCCTATAATCGACAAAGATCCGGACTTTACTATGCGTAATTTCTTGGGCGATTTCAACTTTCAGTCGAAAGGACAATACAAAGTCATAAAATTTAACAAACGAAAAAATGTTAAAAACTTGACATAAAAAAGTATTGTAGTCGTCTTATAATTCTTATTTTTATTACTTATAAATAAGAGATTCATGACATTACCTTTCATAGAAATAATAGAAGCCACTACCAGTGATCCCAATTTACTAATGTGGAAATTCGCTGACGAAGACAAAGAAATCAAAAATGGCGCAAAATTAACCGTTCGCGAAAGTCAGCAAGTCATGCTTTTAAATGAAGGTCAGCTTGCCGATGTTTATTTACCCGGACTACATACTTTGTCTACAGAAAATATTCCAATTCTAAGCAAACTAAAAGGCTGGAAATACGGATTTGAAAGCCCGTTTAAAGTCGATGTTTATTTTTTCAATACACATCAGTTTATCAATAACAAATGGGGAACTCCTGCCCCAATTCTTCTAAACGATCCTCAATTTGGACAAATCAGAATTCGTGCTTTTGGAAGTTTTGATATTAAAATTACAGATGTTGCCAAATTCTTTCGCCAATACGCAGGAACATACCAGCAGCTGACCATTTTTGAACTGCAAAATCAACTAAGGGATTTTGTCGCTCCAAAATTTGGAGAAGTATTAGCAAACGAAAATATAACGGTTACCGATGTTGCCGGAAACATTACGCAACTGGGAAAAAAAATAGAACCTTATCTCAAACCCTATTTTGAGCAATTCGGAATTGAGCTGACTCAGTTTGTTATTACCAGCGTAACCTTACCGGAAGAAGTAACAGCACATTACGACAAAATCACCAATATGAATATGGTAACCGATATGGATAAATTTACCAAATTCAATACCGCAACTGCCATTGGTGATAAAGGAACGGCACTTCACCAGGCAACTCAAAATGCCTTAAGCATGGGAATCCTTTTAAATCAGCTGCAGCAGAATAAGGAAATTCCAAAAGAAGAAATAAAAGACGATCTGACCTCAAAACTTCAAAAACTAAAATCTTTGTTTGATGCCGGTTTAATTGACGAAGAGGAATTTAAATCGAAGAAAACAGAATTATTAAGTCAGTTGTAATGGAAGAGAAAAAAGTAAATTCATTTTTGAGCAGGCTTAAAGAAAATGCACAAAAGCAAACGAATTATGGCGGAGAAACGGAGATGACCGAAGCCAAAATGAATGCAAAAGACTGTCCAAACTGTGGCGCAGGAAGAGCTAAACAAGACGGACTAACGCATTGTGCCTACTGCGGATTTGAGTTTTTGAGCGTAAAGCTTACAGATGGCGTTTACCTCAAAAAAGAAGACAATTCAATTTAAACCTATAAAGTAATGTTCGGATTATTTAACAAACAAAAAGACGAAGCTCTTCCGGAATGGTATTCGGAGCTTCAGCAATCACAGGAAAGATGGTTTAACTTTTTAGAAAAACTCGAAGCCAAACTGGAAGAATTTGCAACTGCTGCAATTCCCGAATTGAAAGAGATTCTTCAAAATGATGATGATTTATACAAAAGAGCTTTTCACAGGGTGTATTCCGGTGTAAATGGTCAATTGTCAAATATCAGAGAAAAAGCGAGAGTTACTTATGAAGAAAAAATTATTGCCGTTTACAGTCATTACAGTTCCCAAATTTCTGTCCTAAGCAAACATCACAATTTAGTATCAGATTTCAGAAACGTCTGTTCAGATCGTCATAATGATTTTGAAGATCAATACGAATATTGGAGAAATCAGATTGAAAAAACACAGGAACGTGATCTTGAAATGGAGTACAAAAAAATACTGGACGAATTTGAAGCAATCAAAAATAAATTCAACTGCACACAATGTGGAGGGAATATTGAGATCGAAAAAATCTTTTTAATCGAAACTTATATTCAGTGTCCGTATTGCAATACCCAAAATACATTTGCTCCCAGCACACAAGCCAGAAATCTGCAAAATATTGCAAGAGGTCTGGCTGAACAAAGAACAGCACATCTATATGAAGCTTTTGAAATCGAAAATAACAAAGAGCGTGAATTGTACCATCAGCGTCATGAATTAAGTCTGAGTAAAATTCACGAATCGGATAAAAAAGTACTGAATCAAATTTTGGCAAAGATGGATGAACTTGAAGAACAAAGACAGTTTGTGATTAAAAATGCGCCAAAACTGCATCAGATCTATTTGCGTGCGATGTATGACGAATGGAACAAAATCACTCCCGATTTGAAAGAACACAACGAAAAAATGTATCAAAACCAATTACAACATTTATAATTTATTAACCCTTAAACAAACAGAAAAATGTTTAAAAAACTTTTTGGAGCCTTAACCGGAGACAACAAACAGGAAAATCAAAATTATGAAGCTCAGACTTCAAACAATAATTATGAAAATGATTATGAAGATAATTATCAGGAAACAGAATATGATCCCGAAACTTTACACGGCACACATTATTCTGTAGAGGATTTCGACAATGAAGTAGCGGAAAGATCTGAAGCCTGGATCGCAGACGAGCGTGCAAGTGGAGAAAATCTTGACGAAAAAGACGTTCAAAATATTTACTTCAATTACAGAAGAGAAGTATATAAGGAATGGAACAACTGTGACTCAGACCAAATGATTCGTTTTGAACATGCTAATTCATTAAAGTATACGGGAGTTCAAACTTCAGGATTTGTAAAAGTAGATGATAACAATCCGTTTTTAGAGCCAGTACATGGAGTAGATTTAAGAACTTATACGGCAATGTGTCTTAAAATAAGCGCCGGAATTGATTATCTTGAAGTATGTAAAGCAATGGGATTTGAACCGGCAGTTTGGGAAGAGCTAAATACTATCTGGCCACAGCGCATGGGAGAGGATACTTCGTTTACTGTTACGACTTTGTTTGGACAATATTATGCTGAAAATGTAACCGTTCCGCAATTAGAGAATCTGAAAGCCGAAACTTCGGAAGAAGGAGCCGCTAACCTTGAAAGAATCAGAACAGATCGTTATTTTTATGAAGAACTTGCCGGAGCAAGACAGGCAGCTTACGAATACGGAATTGATGGTGCTCAGTGGATTCTGGAAAACTTCGGAATCAATTTAGCAGATTTCCAATCTGTTGCCATGCAATGGATGACGGAGCAAAATCAAAATTGGAACTCCGAAGACATTAATGAATTCTTCAATTACCAACAGGAAAAACAAAAAGAGTATGCCGCTAAATTTGCCGCAGAACAAGGTGGAAACATCGCAGACGATGTAAATTTCTAAATTGACTTTTTTGATGATCAAGAAAACCGATTTGCAAAACAAATCGGTTTTTTATTCGTTTTAAAATTTCTTAAAATTCTTTAAAAGCTATAAAATAATACACAATGGAAAACACACCTACATTCTTTGCCGACGGAGAAAGTCCAAAAATGATCGAAGCCTATCAAAAAGCACAAGAAACCTTTAAATATTTTTGGAGAGAATTATCATGGGAATACCGCCGAATAATTCCGGGACTGGACGTTGCCTGTGTAAAACTGGCTTTTATGCAAGAAATAGACGGCGAGACTATAGTAGAGCATATGTGGATTAATGATATCAATTTTGACGGTGATACTATTTATGGCATCTTAGTCAATCAGCCAAACGATTTAACCAATGTTAATAATGGCGATGAAGTACAAATTCCCGTAAATCAAATAAGCGACTGGCTATTTGCTACTCAGGGTAAGACCTACGGAGCCTTTACAATACAGGCGATGCGTTCAGAAATGAATGAAGAAGAAAGGGAAGACCACGACGAAGCCTGGGGATTAGATTTTGGAGATTACAACGATATTCTGGTGGTTTCAGATCAAAAAGAAAAACCGGAAAACCTCATAGAGCACCCAATGAGCAAAAACATGAAAGAAAGCCTTATTGATTTTGTCAAAAATAATCCAGAAGAACTTAGCGTAGCAGACGAACTAGGTTATACTTTTTTACATCGCGAAACAATTGCAGGAAATAAAACCTCTGTTGAAGTTTTACTGCAATCGGGAGCAGACACAAAAGCTAAAACCAGCAACGGCAAGACCGCGCTTGACTTTGCAAAACAACTGAACTGGGAACATTTAATTCCTTTATTGCAATAAACAATACCTAAAAATCCGATTTGTAAATACAGGTTGGATTTTTTTCTATCCCTTTCTTTTCAAACGATAACCAATAGGTGAATCAAATCTCAATTGTAAATCGACAAAGATTAGACCTTAACTTAGTGAAGTTTCTTGTGAGATTTCTCCCTTTGGCTGCAATGATATTACTTTGTTTAAAAAAAAATTTATCATAACAATTTAAAGACTTGTTTTTAATAATAAAGCACTAATTTTGCGGCACCCAAAACAAATCTGCCATGAAAAAAATAGTGCTCATAGTAACATTCGCTCTTCTTTTACCTGCAATGGTTATTGCACAAACCAAAACCGAAACACCCGATATTTTTGCAAAATCTACTAATTACGTAAATGATTTTGAAAAAATACTTACTTCAAGCCAAAGCAAGAGTTTGAGCGACTTTTTAAAAGCCGGTGAAACAAAAACTAAAACTAAAATTACTATTGTAACTCTCTCTTCAATAGCACCATACACTAACCTTACAGATTACTCTTCAGATTTAGAACAATATCTGGTTTCTAAATTAAAGATAGATTCTTCAATTTTAATTGTTTTAAGCAAGCAATTGAGACAAATTCAGATTCAGGGGGTCAATAAACTACGTCCTAAAATGAGTGATCAGGAAATTAAAGACATTGTATCAACTTATGTATTACCGGAATTGAAAAAAGGTGATTATTATAAAGCCTTACAGGAAGGTTCGATTCAGCTTATTAAAAAACTGGAATAATAAAATCTAATTCTTATTACGATTAGAAACTGTTATCCTAAAGTATTAAAATCCGACTTGTTATCGCAGGTCGGATTTATTATTTAAAGAAAAATTCATTCGTTCTCTTGCAATTATGAGCCATAAACTTAGGGGCTTTAAGGCCTTGTGCGTAGTTTATTTTCATAACTTTATCACTAAATAAAAAGGATTATGAAAGAAATATGCATTGTTGAATTTCCGTCGAATCTGGGTTTAAAAGAACCTCAACCCGGAAAAGAACCGGGCGTAAAAAACTTGCCTGACTGGTTATGGAAACACCAGCTTCATAAAATCATTCATCCTAAAAGTATTACTAGACTTGATCCTCCAAAATATTCAAATAAGCGGGATCCTGAAACTCAAATTCTCAATAGCAATTCACTAATCGATTATGCCAGAGAGCAAGCTTATCTGATAAACAATTTACTTTCTCAGAACAAATTTCCTTTTATCTTAGGCGGAGACTGCAGTATACTTTTAGGAACAGCTATAGCCTTAAAACAAAAAGGAAACTACGGATTATTCTATCTTGATGGTCATACCGATTTTATGAATGTCTCGCTATCCGAAACCGGAGGAGTTGGCGGAATGGCAGCCTCGATAGTTACCGGAAACGGAGCAGACAAACTAACCAATATTCTAAATCTGCGTCCTTATATCAAAGAAGAAAATCTCTGGTGTGTAGGAAACCGTGAATATGACGACGAGTATGAAAATGAAATTCGCAACTCTTCTGCTGCCTATGTTAGTCTGGGCCACTTGCGAAAACAAGGTATTTTGAAAAGCGTACAATCATTTCTTTCAGAAATAGAAAATAAAAATCTCGATGGTTTCTGGCTGCATATCGATGTCGATGTTTTGAATGACAGCATAATGCCTTGCGTCGACAGCAGAACTCCAGACGGACTTACTTATGCCGAATTTAACGAGCTGACTTCTCTCCTTTTTCAGAGTAATCTGTTAACCGGACTTGAAATTACCATTTTAGATCCTGATCTCGATCCCACCGGACAATACACCAAAGAGTTTGTAAATCACTTTTCGGCTACTTTTAATCAACATATCCATTTAGGCACTTAAATCAAATTTGAAAAAACGTATTTTAACTCATTCCATCGATAAAACTTAAAACCTCTTATCATCATGAATACAGCCGTACAAGATTATAACCATGCACAAAGCAGCTCTGATCAGGAAATCTGCAATCAGCTCGCTGCTTTAATCGACGAAAATCTGCCGGATGCCGAAAACAAAATCTGGCACGCACATCCGGTTTGGTTTTTAGAAGGTAATCCTATTGTAGGCTACAGCAAACTAAAAAGGGATGTCCGGTTATTGTTTTGGAGCGGTCAGTCGTTTGATGAAGAACAACTTGTTAATGAAGGTTCTTTCAAGGCTGCAGAATTCCGCTATACCTCAAGCAATCAAATTGTTCCGTCAGATATAAAACGCTGGCTTCAAAAAGCAAAAGAAATTCAGTGGGACTATAAAAACATTGTCAAGCGTAAGGGAGTTTTAATACGATTGAAATAATTTAAAAAGTATTATATTCAGTCTTTGAACTAAAAAGCAATCCTAAAAACTCTTTAATTTTTTAAATGGAGAAAGAACAACTAATACAAATACTCATCTATTTTCATGCTCTGTTTGGCGGCATTGCGCTTCTTTCGGGATTCCTTTCGTTAGCATCTAAAAAAGGAAAAAATATCCATAAAAAATCCGGAAAGCTTTTTTACTATACAATGCTTTTATCGGCTCTAACGGCTTTAATTATATCAAGCTTGCCTAAACATGAGAGTCCTTTTTTATTTTCAATTGGTCTGTTTAGCTCTTATTTCACTATAACAGGCTATCGGGCTTTACAATTCAAAAACAAAAGCATCAATTTAAAAACGGATAAAATCATATCCGGAATTATGATCATCACGGGAATTTTAATGATTTTATACAATCCACTTGTAAACCAAAAAATTAATATTGTTCTTACGGTTCTGGGTCTCGTCGGGCTCATTTTTTCGACCAGGGATTTTCTGCTGTTCCAAAACAAGAGTAAGCTTCAAAGGGTCTGGCTTAAATTACATTTAGGAAAAATGATTGGCGGTTATATCTCCGCGACTACTGCTTTTATTGTAGTAAACCAATTTATTCCCAGCATCTACGGATGGTTTATTCCAGGAACAATTGGCGGCTTCTATATTGTTTATTGGATCAGAAAACTCAATAACAAACAAAATCAGGCTAAAATAAATTTGGAATGAAAATAACCCCGGTTCAAAAAAACGATTATGACATCTTAAGAACCTTATTCCTACAAGAAAGGCGATCTACTTTTTATTGGCTTGATTCGTCAGTATTTCAACTCAAAGATTTTGATTCCTTAACTAAAGGAGAAATAATTTTAGTCGCGCGAATTGATGAAACTGTCGTTGGATTTATTTCGATCTGGATGAAAAATCGTTTCATACATCATTTGTATGTAGATCAAGACTATCAAAGTAAAGGTATCGGAAGCGCTTTGTTACAAGCCGCCATTCAGAAAACCGATTTTCCAATTACACTCAAATGCCTTGAAAACAACACTAAAGCTGTTATTTTTTATCAGCAAAAAGGTTTTACCATCAAAGAGAGAGGCTTATCAGAACACGGCCCCTATATTTTGTTTGAATTGACAAAGAGTACAAAATAAAACGTGAAAGAAGTATTTGCCTGACCTATTTTTGACGTTCATCAAAAAAAAAATCCGCTCTTCAAAGAGACTTGAAGAGCAGAAATAAAGCTTTTAGTTTTTTAACGTACTAAGAAAAGAGCATTGCTGAACAATAAAACTCCATTTTCCCAAAAACCTCTGAAAAGCGGGTTGTCCATCATATAAATTACGGCTCCGTCGCCTCTTTTGTCCACAGCAAAACTTACCGTTTCGTTCAGTTTTTTTCTAATATCGTTACCTACAAATCCATAGCTCACATAATCTTTCGGAATGTATGCCACGTTGATTGCCTTTTTTAGTAATGAGAATGATCTTTCGTTACTTTTAAGACTGAAATACGTATTTCCTAAGCCGAAAGCCATCGGATAGGTTTTATCGAGTTTATTTTCGATAATGGCACCGGGAATCGAACCCGAGATTTCTCTTCGTTCAGAACCTTCAAAGTCCAGAAAACGCTTTTTAAGTTCGATCTCTTTCTCTTCTTTTTCTGATTTTTCTTTATCCTCTTTACTCGCAAACATACTCAAAGCATATCCTTCACGATCCTGAAACAATGAGATTGCATTGGCCATGGCAATAACTTTTCCGCCATTTTTTACCCATTCATCAATTTGTTTTTTTTGATCTTCCCCCAGGTCATAGCTACCGTCTGAGAGAATCAAAGTATTATAATTGTACAATTTAACTCTGTTGAAATTTGCCGTTTCTACGATACTCACCGGATAAGCAACCGTTTCGTCCAGATAAAACCAGGTCGCTCCAAACTCAGTTGAAACCACTCCTTTTCCGGACAGCATTAATATTTTTGGCGCTTTAAGTAAGGTAAAATTCTCCCCTCCGATATCTTTAGAATTGGTCGAAAATCCTGTTGTTATAAAACTAAAATCGGTTTTGATTTTGATAATATTACTGACTGTCTTTTCAAAATCAGTAATTTTTGGATTGTCTGCCCTACTGACAATTAATCCTCCCGGTTCAACCGTAACCGTTCCGAAAACTGCTTTTTTCATGGCCGAACGTACTTTTATTCCCGCCTGATGCAATAAAGAAACGACTTGTGCGGACGTTCTGTTATTCCACGGAACATAAAAAGCGTAAACGGATTCCGGGATGTTTTTTTCTGCAGACGCAATGGTATTCTTTGTTTTAATCTGAACACTATTTTTGACCGCATAACCGTCAACTCCATAAGCTAAAGGAAGCGCCCAGGCGGTAATGTCATACGATAAACTGTCATTTAACTTTTGATTGGGCTCAAACAAAACCTGCGTTAAAACCGATCTTGGCTGATCGGCTTTAATAATCAAATCATTGACTTCGATCTTAAAACTCTCATTCTTCTTGGTTTGATAATGAAATCCCGAAGCACTTCCTGAAGCGTCCGCATAGCTATATTCAACATCATTCTTTTGAAGCAGCTCCACCAATTGTTCCAGTTTAGGATTATTTTTCAAAACATACGTATTGTAAACCCCTTTGGCTTTTTTACGAGCATTGATATGAAAATCCCTAAAACCTTTCAGTAATACTTCTTTTTGTGAAGCAGCGCTTTCTACCACCGTCAAAACTGCGGCTGCATGCTGCGTCAAACGGTCTTTTATGGTAACATTCGAGCCGTTTTCCATTGTTACTTCACGTCCTGCTCCTATTCCGCCTTTTTCCAATGTAAGCCCCACGGCTCCATTATAGGTCGGATAAGTATCTCCGTAACTCGGATAAAATAAATCAAATCGTTCTCGGGTGTTGTACATCCAATTTTCCTTATCAAACTTCTGCGAAATATTTTTACCTAAAACCGTATAAAAATCCTTCTGATATTGTTCAATAAATTCATGCAGAGGTTCTGCAGCCGGCGGGAAAAAATAAGGGGAATTGTAACTCATTTCATGCACATCAGTATGCACTTGTGGCATCCATTGATTGTACAATTTAATGCGCTGCTGCGATTCAATTTGCGTCTGCCAGGCCCAGTCGCGGTTCAAATCAAAAAGATAATGATTGTATCTTCCGCCTGGCCAGACTTCCATATGCTCTCTGTCGTACAAACCCGGATGTGTTTTTTTTCCGGAGATTTCTCTCAGCCAGTTTCCATATCTTGAATAACCGTCGGGATTGATACATGGATCAAGAATTACAATGGTATTTTTAAGCCACTGCTTTGTAGCTTCGTTGGAGGAATTCAAAAGTTCATAGGCCACGGTTAAGGCACTTTCGGTTCCGGCAAACTCATTTCCGTGAACATTAAAACTCAGCCAGACAATAATTTTATTTTCAACTCCACTCGTTTTTTTATCTGATAGTCCGATTGCAGCTAAATTATTATTTCTGATTTGTTCCAGATTGGCCAAATTCTCAGGAGCCGAAATATAATAAACATTCAGATCCCGCTGCTCGTTGGTTGTGCCGTATTTTTGTTTTTTGATCGATTGCGATTGTTCCGTCAGATATTTAAAATACTCTTCAACCTGATGGTAATAACTAATTTGTTTTCCGTAATTCGGAATAAATTCTGAAGGTGCTTTTAATTGTGCAAAGGCAGAAAAAGTAATGACAAACAGCAGAACTGCTACAAAGAATATTTTCTTCATAAATAATTTGGTTTTAGATGGTTGGTTAAAAATAACAATTAACTTCATCTCTTTTCTAAAATCACCAGGAATATTATCATTTTACAGAAGCTATTTCGCAATTTAGCTTACTATTAAAAATTGTTCTGCTTCTTTTCTTTCGGGATTAAATCTGTATTTTTGTTCATCAAAAAAACAGCCTGTTACAATTTAAAAGAACAGTCCGCAGCAAACTGCAAAAATACATCTGATGAAATGAAAATAGATACTCATACGATAAACAATACCCGAATATAAAGTATAAAAGACTTTTCAACTAGACAAGATTCTCTTTGTAATTCCTATTTTTACCCCATCAAAACCAAATTAAAAAAGACAAATACCCCAAAACTCTATTATGGAAGAAACAGCAATTGAAAAATCAGTTTTTGAAGAAGTACCAACCGAAAAAATCTATACCGACAACGCAATCCGTGTTGGCACTTTCTTAGGAGGGCCTTTGGTTGCGGGGTATTTTTTAGCGGAGAATTTTAAGGTTTTTGGTGATTCCGGCAAAGCTAAAAGAACCTGGATTATAACCATACTTGCAACTATTTTTATCTTTGCCCTGATATTCTTAATTCCGGAACACATCAGTGCTAAGATTCCAAATATCGTTTTCCCTTTAATTTATATGGCAATTGCCACTTATTTCACCAAAGAATATCAGGAAAAACAAATTAGCAAACACCTCGAAAATGGCGGCGAACATTTTGCCTGGCCGAGAATCATTCTCATTTCGGTTATTGGTATTTCAGTTCTTCTTGGCGGAATATTCAGTATTGCCTTTTTAACCGAAACAGCAAACAGAGGCCTCACAGAGTCAACTAAAAAATATGGCATTATGAATCATGAAATTGCCTATCAAAGCAATATTAATGAAAACGAAGCAGATAAAATTGCTGAGGCCCTTCAAAAAACAACCTTTTTTGATGATGCCATAACCAAGTATGTTTACTTAGAAAAAATCAATAACAACTACGAAATCTCTATTTCATGCAACGAATCGGTTAAAGACGACCCGTCGACCGTTGAGCCTTTTGTTGTATTAAGAAACGATATACAAAAATATTTCCCACACCATAAAATCATTCTGAAACTTGTAGTGAATGATCTCGACAATGTGGTCAAAAGAATTGAGTAGACCTAAGGCGCTCCTGAACTGCTCTCGCTTTGGGATATGAAATGTGATTTATAAAATGTAAGATGCAAGCCGAAAACCTAACAATCTAATTATCTAATTGTCTAATTATCTAATTATAAAAAACCTTGTCTGATTCGCCCCTCAATTTTGTCTCTTAACACCCCTAACACATTGATAATTAAATTCTAAATTTGTATTATAACGTTTAAAACATTATCAGATGAGTACAACAAATTTTACCACAGTTATAATTGTAGACGAGTCTCCGCAGGAAGTTTTCGATGCTGTTACGAATGTTCGCGGCTGGTGGTCGGAAGAAATCGAAGGCAATAGTGCGAAACTAAACGATGAATTTGACTATCATTACGAAGATATCCATCGTTGTAAAGTAAAAATCATAGAAGTAATTCCGAATCAGAAAATAGTCTGGCTGGTAGAGCAAAACTACTTCAAATTCACGGAAGATAAAACGGAATGGACGGGAACTCACCCAACTTTTGAGATTTCGCAAAAAAACGGTAAGACGGAACTTCGTTTTACCCACGTGGGTTTAGTACCGGAATACGAATGTTTTGAAATTTGCAGAGGTGCGTGGACCAATTATATCGGAAACAGTCTGCTTAAATTAATTACAACCGGAAAAGGGGAACCAAACGCCACCGGAAAACCTCAAACAGAAAACGAGAAAAAACTTTCTGAAAAAGAATAAAAAATACAATTACAAGATTCAATAATTGCAATACCAACTATAAATTTCATAAATTCGTTTTACTAAAACGATGACTATGAACCCCATTTTAAGAAATACATTAGCAGTTATACTTGGACTTTTTGTTGGAAGCATTGTCAATATGGCTATCATATTAATGAGCAGTTCAGTCATTCCACCTCCCAATGGTGCTGACGTTACAACTATGGAGGGGCTAAAAGCAACTATGCATTTGTTTGAACCCAAACATTTTCTGTTTCCCTTTCTCGCACATGCAATAGGTACGTTTGCAGGTGCCGGAACAACCGTTTTAATTGCCATCAGTAATAAAACAAAACTAGGACTGGTTATTGGTGCTTTCTTTTTGCTTGGGGGAATTGTAAATGTATGTTCATTACCTTCACCGGTTTGGTTTACGATCGCCGATCTTTTCTTTGCTTATATACCGACAGCGTATCTGGCTATAAAATTATTCGCGAAAAAAGATTCTAAATCATAAAATTCCGCTTTATAAAATAATGAAGAAAATTGGGCTTGTAGGCGGAATCAGCTGGGTTTCTACCATCGATTATTACAAATTGATCAACGAAGGAGTAAATAAAAAATTAGGAGGTCTCCAATTTGCTGAATGTCTGATTTATTCGTTGAATTTTGGCGATGTTCAGGAAAAAACATGGAATCATTCCTATGAACTTTTACTGAATGCCTGCTTAAGTTTGAAAAACAGCGGTGTTGATGCGATTGTTTTATGCGCAAATACGGCACATATGTTTGCTAATGAAATCGAACATGAAATTGGGCTGCCGCTAATTCATATCGGAACGGAAACCGCAAAAATTATTACGAAAGAAAAAATCACGACCATTGGGCTTATAGGAACTTCATTTTCGATGGAAATGGATTTTTACAAAGATCGTCTTAAAAGTTTTGGACTGAATGTCCTGATACCCGAAAAACAGGAAACGCGAGACTACGTACAATATGTTCTAAAAGAAGAACTTGGGAGAGGAATTATCAATCCTGATTCGAGGCAAAATTATATCCAAATTGCAAATGAACTTATCCGGCAAGGTGCCGAAGGTATCATTTTAGGATGTACCGAAATTCCGCTTCTGCTTAATCAGTCCGATTTTTCTGTACCAGTTTTTGACACTACAAGAATACATTCTCAAGCCATTGTAGATTATATACTATCTTAAAAATAAACACTTAGGTCTGTTTAGTGCAATTTATTTCATAACTTAGTTAGCTTAAATCTAAATACCATGACTAAGAAAGAAATCGCACGCGACTTTTTAAAACTCGCTGCAAACGGACATTCACACGAAGCTTTTCGTCTACATGCCGGCGAGAATTTCAAACATCACAATGCTTATTTTAAAGGAGATGCTGAAACGCTGATGCTAGCCATGGAAGAATCAACACGAAAGAATCCCAATAAAACTTTGACGATACACCATATTCTGGAAGATAAAGATCTTGTCGCTGTACATTCGCATCTGAAACAAACTCCTTCTGATATTGGTTTTGCTGTCGTGCATATCCTGCGTTTTGAATTGGATAAAATTGTGGAGTTTTGGGATCTAGGGCAATCCATTCCTACCGAAATGATTAATGAAAATGGGATGTTCTAAAAAATTTTATTCTTCCGGATTCAGATTCAAAAATCTAAAGATTAAAAGTAATGTCTTAAATCTGTAAAAAATGGCACAAAATAAAACTATAGAAACAGAAAACAGTGTTGCCGATTTTATCAATGCTGTCGAAGATACGACCAAACGAAATGATTCTTTTGAGTTGATCAAACTGATGCAGGAACAAACAGGTTTTGAAGCCAAAATGTGGGGACCCGGCATCGTTGGTTTCGGCAGTTATCATTACAAATATGCCAGTGGTCGCGAAGGTGATGCTCCATTGGTGGCTTTTTCACCAAGAAAAGCTGCCATTTCACTTTATATTTACGCGTCACCTGAAAAAAGAGAGGAGCTACTCTCTAAATTTGGAAAACACAAAGCCGAAAAAGGTTGCATTTATGTCAAGAAATTAAGCGATATTGACCCAGAAATTCTTAAAAAATTGATCTCTGTGTCAGTCGAACATATACAAGAACTATATCCCCCTCAATAAAATGATTACACCTTTTCTACTTATAATTCTGGTTTTAGGCCTTACACTATACTTCTTTTTACAGCATCCAAAATTTGGTAAAGCACCTTCAGGAGAAAGATTGGCATTGATTCAGAAATCACCTCAGTTTAAAAACGGCAAATTCGAAAATCAAAACTTTACACCGGAATTGGCTGAAGGTTACGGGTACCCTCAGGTTTTATATGATTTTCTTCTTAAAAAAGTAGACAGGAAAACCCCGTCTGACATAATCCCATCCATCAAAACCAATTTACTGGAACTGCCTCTTGAAAAAGAGGTACTGATTTGGTTTGGACACTCTTCGTATTTCATCCAGCTTGAAGGGAAACGCTTTTTAATTGACCCTGTTCTCAGCGGCAATGCCTCCCCGATTCCAGGTACTACAAAAGCATTCAAAGGAACTGATATTTACAAGGTCGACGACCTTCCGGAAATTGATTATTTATTGATCACGCACGATCACTATGATCATCTTGATTATGAAACCATTCTTCAATTAAAATCCAAAACAAAACAAATCATCTGTTCTCTTGGGGTAGGTTCTCACTTTGAGTTTTGGGGATTTCCAACTGAAAGCATAATCGAAAAAGACTGGTTTGAAAAAATAGAACTCGAGCAGAATTTAACGCTTTATACCACTCCTTCAAGGCATTTCTCAGGCAGAAGCTTTAAACGATGCAACACGCTTTGGACCTCGTTTGTACTGGAAACCAAAGATTTTAAAATGTATCTGGGCGGCGATAGCGGCTATGATACTCACTTTAAAGAAATCGGCAATCAATTTGGGCCTTTTGATATCGCTCTTATCGACAACGGCCAATACAATCCTGCATGGAAATACATTCATAATTTACCCGAAGACGTTATCAAGGCCATGAAAGATTTGAATGCCAAAAGAGTATTTCCGGTGCATTCTTCTAAGTTTTCACTAGCCCCTCATTCCTGGGACGAACCTTTGAAAAAAGTAACTGAATTAAATAATTTATCGGAAAACCCAATTCCATTAATTACTCCGATGATCGGGGAATTAGTCGAACTAAAAAATGAAAAACAGCAATTTCAGCAATGGTGGAAAGGCATAAAATAATCCTCATTCTTCAATTAATAAAATAAATAATGATTGCTTCAGCTTATACCCTGCGCAATGCGCTCCCTTCCGAATTTGAAGAAATAGGAAAAATCCTTATTAGTGTTTACTCACAATTAGAAGGTTTCCCTAAAGAAAATGAGCAGCCCAACTATTACAAAATGCTGGCTAATATTGGCGATTTTACACTTCAACCGCAAACCGAGCTTTTAGTCGCTGCTGACGAACACAATACTATTCTTGGTGCTGTGGTCTATTTTAATGATATGAAAAACTATGGTTCAGGCGGGATTGCTACTCAGGAACAAAACTCAGCCGGATTTCGATTACTGGGAGTTGCGCCAACTGCCCGCGGAAAAGGAATTGGTAAGCTTCTAACACAGGAATGCATCCAAAAAGCTGCTGCAAACAAACGTGCTCAATTGATCATTCATTCCACTTTAGCCATGAAAACGGCCTGGGAAATGTATGAAAAACTGGGCTTCAAAAGATCTGAAGACTTAGACTTTATGCAGGGAGAACTCGCTGTATTCGGCTTTCGCCTCCCGCTTAATTCCTAAAACTATTGTGTAACTAAAAAAATTAAAATGAATACTCCGCTTTTAAATCTGCAGCCTGAAATTTTGGAGGATGATCTGGTCCAATTAATTCCGCTTCAGGAAAATGATTTTGAAAAATTATACAAAGTCGCTTCAGATCCTTTAATTTGGGAACAGCATCCGAATAAAAACCGTTATGAAAGAGAAGTTTTTCAAAATTTCTTTGAAGGTGCTATGGAAAGCAAAGGTGCTTTTCTGATCATCGATAAATCAACCGGAGAAATTGCAGGCAGCACCCGATTTTATGAATATGACCTTGAAAACAAAACGGTTTTTATTGGGTATACTTTCTACGGAAGAAAATTTTGGGGCACAGGATTTAATGCTCAGGTGAAAAAGATGATGCTGGATTACGCTTTTAAAGCAGTTGACAAAGTTCAGTTTCATATTGGAGCGGAAAATTTCCGTTCTCAAAAAGCCATAGAAAAACTGGGTGCAGTAAAAATAGGAGAAATAAACGTTGCTTATTACAATGAGCCATCACGTTATAATTTTGTATACGAATTAAAAAAATAATGAAAAGAATAACTGTTTTCTGTGGTTCCAGTTTTGGAACTGACACAATTTACAAAGAACAGGCAGCCTTGCTTGGAAAAACTTTAGCACAACAAAATATCGAATTGGTTTACGGCGGTGCAAATGTTGGTCTGATGGGCGCTGTCGCCGACGGAGTTTTGAACGCAGGTGGAAAAGCAATTGGTGTACTGCCAAACTTTTTAAGATCAAAAGAAATTGCACATTTAGGTCTGACCGAATTAATTGTCGTGGAAAGTATGCACGAAAGAAAAACCAAAATGAATGATTTATGTGACGGTGTTATTGCACTGCCGGGTGGTTTTGGAACTTTGGAAGAACTTTTTGAAATGCTCACCTGGGGACAATTAGGTTTGCATAAAAAACCAATCGGCATTCTGAACATCGATGGCTTTTATGATTCTCTGATTGAACTAACCAAAGTTATGGTGGAGAAAGGTTTGTTAAAATCCGTTAATCAGGAAATGCTTCTGGTAAGCAATACTATTGAGAATTTATTGTATCAAATGAAAAACTATGTTCCGCCAACCACCGGAAAATGGATCGATGCAACACAATCCTAGTGGCTGAAAAATAGTTCCGGAGAAATTCTTTTCAGACAAATCATAATGCTTTCAGAACAAGTATCAGCGAATCAGTACTTCTAATTTTACAGTATTAAACAAAAAATAAAAATTATGGACACTTTTATTACAGATACTAAAACAATTACCTTACTGCTGGCTACTTTATTCACAGGGCTTTTGGCCGGAATATTTTTTACTTGGGGCAATACTGTGACTCCGGGAATTGGAAAATTGGATGACATCAGTTATCTCAGGGCTTTTCAGAACATGAATCGCAGCATTCAGAACCCGTCTTTCTTTCTGGTCTTTTTTGGTTCTTTACTGTTTTCTTTTGCAACAGCATATTTTCATAAATCAAATACGGTTCTTTTAAGTCTTACTGCAAGTGCTGCCATTATCTATTTTGTCGGCGTTATTCTGGTTACTATTTTAGGAAACATTCCGCTTAACGAAATGCTGGATAAAACAGATCTGGTTCCTATTTCAATTCAGGAAGCAGCTCTCCTAAGAAGTAAATTTGAAGCAAAATGGAACAATCTACACCTATTCCGGGTCGTGGCTTCCATAATCTCTTTTTTACTTTTGATTATTAGCTGTTTACTAAAAACTAAACCATAAATTTCATAAATTAGAAGCCCTGAAAAGATAAATTTTAAACTTTTACATCTCACTTTTCACATCTAACATCTAACATCTCACATCTCACACAGAAAACATGAAAACAGAAAACAACCACTTCGCAAAAGCCGAAATGCTGATTAGAAAACCTGTCTCAGAAGTTTTTCAGGCCTTTACAGATCCGGAAATCACCAGTAAATTTTGGTTTACAAAAAGTTCCGGAAAACTGGAACAAAACACTACTACTGAATGGACCTGGGAAATGTATGGATTTTCATTAACGGTGACTACTCATGTTTTAGAAGAAAATAAAAAAATCGTAATCGAATGGGGAGCCCCTAACGAAACCTCAATAGTCGAATGGATATTTAGTCCGTTAAACGAAAATGACACCTTTGTAAGCATCACCAATTCAGGTTTAAAAGGCGATCTGGACAAAATAATTGATCAGGTACGAAATTCTACGGAAGGATTTACTTTAGTGTTGGCCGGAGCAAAAGCTTATCTAGAACATAAAATCCAGCTGAATTTAGTTTTGGATCGATTCCCTAAAGGATTGGAATAAACAGCCAAGAACCTGAAACCTGAAACTTTAAACAATTTAAGACAATCGTATGGAAACAAAGAAGCCCGAAAACATTGATGAATATATTGGTAATTTTCCAAATGATGTTCAGGAAGTCTTAGAGAGGATTCGAATGACCATTCAGCACGCAGCTCCCGATGCCAAAGAAAAAATAAGTTATTCCATGCCTGCTTTTGAGCAAAACGGAATCGTAGTTTATTTTGCGGCTTTCAAAAATCATATCGGACTTTATGCTTTGCCCAGCGGACATGATGCTTTTAAAGAAGAACTGTCAAAATACAAATCTGGAAAAGGCTCTGTACAGTTTCCTTTACATCAGCCTATGCCTTATGATTTAATTACCAAAATTGTAAAGTTCAGGGTAAAAGAAAACCTGGAAAAAGCAAAAACGAAATAATTCTGTCAGACGACGGTCGGTTAATTTTACTTATTAAACTTCCCGAAATGCCACAAAACACCTGAAGGATCGTGCAAAAAACATTCACTTCCCCAATCCTGATGAACGATAGGTGTTAGTTTTACTCCGTATTTTTCCGTTAAGTTAAGGGCTAAAAGCTGATTGTAATAGTAATCGACATCTTCTACTTCTAAAAAAATCATGGTGTTTTCATTCCAGGTTTTATCGTAATAATCCTGAAGATAAAAGGCCAAATCTCCCGTTTTAAAAACAGAAAATTTAGGATCTAAAACTCCTTCTTCAAAACCTAAATCCTGATAGAAACTTCTGGAAATCTCAAAATCTTTGGCTCCGATAAAAGGCCGGATCGATATCGCTTTATGATTCATAATTGCTCTTTTTAGAAGTTTAAAAAATCAGGTTCCTATTTATCAAAACCCAGTTGTTTTCGCAAATCTAAATTCAGTCCGTATTGTTCCTGAACCGAAATTATCTTTCGTGAATTTTTATTAATATCGTTTCCTTCAGCTGTCCATAAAAAAGGATAAAAGTTAAAAACTTCATCACCTTTTAATTTTGATACTTCGGCTCTCCATCCGTTCCATCTGTTGCCCTGATAGAACTTATCCAGATCATTGTCGAAACAGAATCCTAAAAACTCAGAATACGTAATATCCAGCTGTTCGTACTCGAGATTATCAGGAGAGAAATAATACATTTTTCCAACATCAGTGCCCAATCCTCCTCCATTTAAAAGGTAGAAACCTCCAATAGCATCATCAGCAACCAATAAAAAAGGTGCTGCTTCGCCAAAATCATTGAAAGATTTCCCTTTGTTCCAATCCGGAAGCGTGCGATTGAATTTTGCATTTCCCGAACCTAAAATTCTAATCCAGCCATCGTCGATCAAAAGACCTCCTGTATGGTACACAATAGCTCCCATTGGCGAGCGCGTGGTAACCTGAGTTTTATACAAAACCTCTTTTGCTTTTAAGGCATCAACAGGTAAAATTTCTACTTTATTCTTTGCTGTTTTAATCCAGTCTTCGACCAGAGTCCATCCCGGATCGGCTTTGTCTATAAGTTCTTCGGCTTTTTTCATTTTATTTTGCGCAGTTACTGTAAGAGTTAAAAAGGTCAATACAATTAAAGGAAATTTTAGTACCATCTTAGAATTACAATTTATTTATTCTAACCTTTTTTCAAAATATTACCCAAACCACGACCAATTTGTTCTATAGCTTCCAAACCTTTTGTCAATGGTGTTGCTGTGAAATCATCGTAGGCATCCATAGCAGTCTCTTTACGGTCTTCTTGTGCATAAACCAGAATCAGGTTGTTATCACTAAATGATTTTTCAAATTTCTGCGGTAATCTGTCGAAAATGGATTGGTACGAAACGGACCCTTTTCTGGACAGATTGAAAACAATCAGGTCAGTAGCTTTAATTTCGTCCGAAATCGATTCAAAATCATCCCAGTTCAAAATACTTTTAAAACCTAGTTTGGCATTTAATTTCAATTTAGCCGCAATCTGCACAATAGCTTCATGTGTTTTGTATTCTGAATAAATAACGATCGGAATACTTAATTCCTGAGACAATCGGGAGATCTTTTGCAGCAGCAGGGGAAATCCAACCCCTCTTTCAGAAAAAGGCGGACAGATAAAAACCAATCTTTTCTCCTCAATAAATGTTCTTTGAAACCTGCAGATGAATAAACATTTATCGACATTATTGATGATCGAGTCTACATTTTCACCGAAAATTTTATCCAGAAAGCCAGTTTTTCTAGGCCATCCCACGATCACAATATCCGACATGATTTCTTTGGACGTTCTCGCAATTCCACTTGCCGGATTGTGGTCGATTCTGGCAATCGTATTGATTTTTACTTCTGAAGCAGAACCCTGAATGACAAATTTATCAACCGCTTTTCGATATTTTAAGATGTTAATTTCTGCCTGATCGTTATTCGGTACAATCGTTAAAAGCGTCACCGGATTAGATGATTTTTTATCTTTTATCAAAAGTGCAAAATCCAACAAACTTTCCGTAGCCGACGTTTTGGCTAACGGAATCAGGATATGCTCGTCCAGAATCTGATCACCATTGGCATCTTCATTTGAAACTTCTTCTTCGCAAATCGCAATCTTTTTAGCTGCTTTTTCTGTCGCAAAAGAAGCCACAATACAAGTAATGAGAATTAAAATAATCGTTCCGTTCAGGATATTTTCGTCTAAGATTTTGGCTTTAAATCCAACCAAGATAACGGCTAAAGTTGCAGCAGCATGAGCACTGCTCAATCCAAAAATAAGCTGTCTTTCGGTTTTGGTATATCGAAATACAATCTGCGTAAAAAAGGCTGCGATCCATTTTCCAAAAATGGCCACAACGCTCAAAGTTCCAGCTACAATTAAAGCAGTTGGTCCGCTCAGGATCACGCTGATGTCTACCAGCATTCCCACTGAAATCAGGAAAAATGGAATAAATAGAGAATTCCCAATAAACTCAATTCTGTTCATCAAAGCTGATGAATGCGGAATTAAAGGGTTTAACGCTAAACCGGCAACGAATGCTCCAATAATAGGTTCTACTCCCGCTACCTCTGCTAAAAACGCTGCAAAAAATACCACTGAAAGTACAAATATATAGTGGGCGTGTTTTTCGCTTTCTAATTTTTTAAAGAACCACTTCGCTATTCTTGGAATAACCAAAAACATGATGGCCGAGAAAATGGCCAGTGAAACCGTCAGTTTAATCCAGAAAGCCTGATTCAGACTTCCCTGACTGCTTCCCATAATCACCGCCAAAATAATCAAAACGGCAGTATCTGTTAAAATAGTTCCTCCAACCGTAATAGCCACTGCCTGATTTTTTGCGATTCCAAGTTTACTCACAATCGGATACGCCACCAGTGTGTGAGTGGCAAACATACTCGCTGTTAAAAAACTGGCATTAAAATCATATTTCAACAGATAAAAACAAACCGGAAATCCAATTGATAAGGGTAAGATAAAGGTGAAAAATCCAAATAATAAACTCTTATTCCTATTGGCTTTAAACTCATTCATGTCCAATTCCAGACCTGCAATAAACATGATATATAAGAGTCCGATTGTCGAAAACAAATCAACCGCCGAATTCTTGGCGAGAATATTCAATCCGTGAGGTCCAATGATTACTCCCGAAATTATAAGTCCGATAATTCCCGGAATATTTATTTTTTTCAGTAAAATCGGTGATAAAAGAATAATGAAAAGGATCAAAGAAAAAATCAATACCGGATTACTGAGTGGTAATTCGAATTCTTGTAAAAAATGCCTGAAAAATTCTATCATAATGTAATTTTATCTTCTTAACAATATTTTAGTTTTCCGCAGAAAAAAAGCGCCAAAAGCAAAATAAAATCTCAGAAGTTATTATTTGTCGTTTCTTCGAAAAGCAGAAAAAACGGCTTCTTTAGTGATTGTTTCATTACAAAAATACCTAAAAAAAATGCGAACTTTCTACGAAAATGCCATATTAAGTAATTAATTTTGTTTCGTTGCCAAATTATTATTATTTAATATTTATTTTAACAAAACTGCAACATTAACAATAGAAAATTGAGCGGGATTGCATTATTCAATTATCTTTGTCTTAATAAAAATTGCACAATGGAAGAATGTATCTCTGTTTTTGATATGCTTAAAATTGGCGTTGGTCCCTCAAGTTCACACACTTTAGGACCATGGAGAGCCGCTGAACGTTTTTTGGAGGAGCTGAAAAACGAATCAATTTTAGACCAGATTACACGTGTAAAAGTCGATTTGTACGGATCACTTTCCTTAACCGGAAAAGGTCATGCTACTGACTTGTCGGTAATGTTGGGATTAAGCGGGCAGGATCCCGAATATATTCCGGTCGAAAATATAGCCGGTATTATTAAAAACATTGAAGAACAACACGAAATTATTCTCGCAAATGAATATAAAATTCCGTTTTACTTTCTTCAGGACATTGTTTTCAATAAAGATTTCCTTCCTTTTCATGCTAATGGATTAAAATTTACAGCCTATAAAGCTGATGATTCTGAATATGAATCTACTTTTTATTCGATTGGAGGAGGATTTGTGGTTAAAGAAGAGCGTACAAATGCAAAAAACAACGAGGTTATCAAATGTGCCTTCCCTTTCCCGATTCAAAATGCTGTTGAGCTTTTAAATTATACGGTGACCGAAAATAAATCGATTTCTGAAATTGTTTATGAAAACGAAAAATCGATGCGTCCCGAAGCTGAAATTCACTCCGAATTAATGCGTGTTTGGCATACCATGTTAGAATGCATGTACATTGGCTGTCATTCAGAAGGAATTCTGCCGGGCGGTTTAAATGTTCGCAGACGTGCCTTTGACATGCATCAGAATTTAATCGGTTTATCTAATTATACAGATCCGCAAAGCTGGTTGGAAGAAATCAGAAAAACGGAGGTTAAATTTCGTCAGATCCTGAAATGGGTAAGCTGTTTTGCACTTGCCGTGAATGAGGTAAATGCCTCTTTAGGACGTGTAGTTACTGCTCCTACAAACGGAAGTGCGGGTGTAATTCCTGCCGTTTTAATGTATTATTTGGTAATTGAAAACCATAATGCAGGCGAAAAAGAAATCAAACAATTCTTAATGGTTGCGGGAGAAATTGGAAGTATTTTCAAGAAAGGCTCCACTATTTCTGCAGCAATGGGAGGCTGTCAGGCCGAAATTGGCGTTTCGTCATCGATGGCGGCAGCGGCACTTTGCGAATTAATGGGCGGAACTCCAGCTCAGGTTTTAATGGCTGCCGAAATTGCTATGGAACATCACTTAGGCTTAACTTGTGACCCTATTGGCGGTTTGGTTCAGATTCCGTGTATCGAAAGAAATACAATGGGAGCCATAAAAGCTATCAATGCGGCTGAACTGGCCCTTGAAACCGATTCTAAAAATGCAAAAGTGCCTTTAGATAAAGTAATCAATACCATGTGGCAAACTGCCAAAGACATGAATTCCAAATACAAAGAAACCTCAGAGGGTGGGTTAGCAGTTGCCGTGAACATGGCGGATTGCTAAATCTTAAAAAGTTGCTTCAAATTCCACAAATTTGCCGAATTTTCATTATTTAGTGCTTATCTTATGCCTATTTAAATTCGGTAAATTTGTGGAATTACTTCGTCAGTTCGCTATCGCTCGTGTCGCGTCAAAACTCTAAAGTAAACTTCATGAAAAAACACTTCTTACTTACGGCAATACTACTTTGCTCTGCTCTGATGTATTCGCAGGAACGTTACTTTCTTAATTCTGATACCCGTTTGTATACCTCAACCAATGAGGCTGGTGATTTTTTAGGTTATTTTAAATATGGTGCAGAAGTTCAGCTTCTTTCTGAAAGTAAAAATGGGTGGTACAAAGTAAAATCCGACAATTTCTCTGAAGGTTATGTTCCTGAGCAATTTATTGCAACAAGGTTAAACGCAAAAGATGTTAAAATAATTGACCCTGAAAATCCAATTATTGAAGGGAATGACAATTACTACGGCAGCAGCCATCTTTTTGTTTTAGTCGCCGGTTTAAAAGCAAGAGCGCTCCCGGACAAAAACTCAAAAATCAGAGCTATTCTGTTCACCGGAGATCCTGTAGCGGTAAATTATTTCCCTAAAAATCCGGACGAATGGGTAAACATACAAGGTCACAGTGATCCCGAGTACGCACAATTTACACTTGGGAAATTCCTTGGAAAAAGACCCGATTTTAATTCTTTACTCAAAGATTTTGATAAGCTGAATGTCAATGCGGTTGCAGAACGCAAAACAATTGGCGAACGAATTGTAGAATTGGCCTGGAACAGTGAAAATACAAAACTGGCGCCTGCTTATCAAAGATATTATGAAGTTGTAAAACAATTAAACGACCCAAAACTTCTGGCCGATACGGAACTGAATATCGCTATTGCCAAAGGATTAGCTAAAACCAAAAAACCAGAAGAAATTATAGCTTTCAGTAAAAAAGCGGAATTTGTTTTAAAAGGAATTAAAACCAAATCACTCTTTTTTTCGCAAAAAGATTTAGTCAAAAGCTTTGGGAAACCTCCTAAAAAAGCAACAGTAAGCGACGAATGCGGCATTTACCTCAGTGAGCTCTTTTACTACTATCCGGATTTTGAAGTATCAGTAGACGAAAAGAAAAATCAGGCCGAAATAACAAAGGTTTTTATCAACGAAAACAACAAACTTGTTTTCAGCCCGACAGCTTCTCTGGATCATACTCTGACCGAAAAAGCATTTATTGAAAAATACGGAACTTATATCGGTGCTTCCATGAAACACCCACATCTATACGCTATACAACTGGAAGACAGCGAATTTAGAATAGAATTCAGAGACGAAAAATTATTTACGATTGAAATAATCTTCTATTGCTGATTTCAATCTATAATTATTCAATACTTTTACACATTCAAAAAAACTCAAAAATGTCAGTAGCAAAAAAAGATTATAAAAAAATCACCACAAAGTCATTAATCGAAATGAAAAGCAATGGAGAAAAAATCTCAATGCTTACAGCTTACGATTTTACAATGGCAAAAATTGTTGATACCGCAGGAATCGATGTCATTCTGGTAGGCGACTCTGCATCAAACGTTATGGCAGGTCACGAAACGACATTGCCTATTACTTTAGATCAAATGATTTACCATGCCTCGTCTGTAGTTCGCGCTGTAGACAGAGCCTTAGTAGTGGTGGATTTACCTTTCGGAAGTTACCAGTCAGATCCAAAAGAAGCTTTGCGTTCTGCGATCAGAATCATGAAAGAAAGCGGCGGACATGCTGTAAAACTTGAAGGAGGAAAAGAAATTAAAGAATCTATCAAAAAAATATTAAACGCAGGAATTCCGGTAATGGGGCATTTAGGTTTAACACCTCAATCGATCTATAAATTCGGAACCTACAGCGTTCGCGCAAAAGAAGATGAAGAAGCTGAAAAATTAATTGAAGATGCTAAACTTCTGGAAAAAATTGGTTGTTTTGGTATTGTTTTAGAAAAAATACCGGCACATTTAGCCGAACAGGTAGCCAAAAGCATTTCTATTCCGGTAATCGGAATCGGAGCCGGTGGCGGTGTAGACGGACAAGTTCTGGTAATTCATGATATGTTAGGAATGAACAATGAATTCAGTCCTCGTTTCTTACGTCGTTATTTAAACTTATACGAAGAAATGACACAAGCCATCAGTCAATATGCTGCCGATGTAAAATCAAAGGATTTTCCAAATTCAGGGGAACAATATTAATTTAGACTTACTTAGACTGCTTAGATTTTTAGACCGGCTTAGACGCTAGACTTCTTAGAATCTGTGTATTTAAATATTAAAAAAAAGCAAATCTAAAAATCTAAGCTTGTCTTATAAAACATTATTAACAATAAAGTATGCATCAATTTAAAGAACTTCTAATATGGAAGAAAAGCAGGCTCTTCTGTTCAAAAATTTATAATGCAACTGCTAATTTTCCAAGTGAAGAGAAATTTGGGATAACAAATCAATTACGAAGGGCTTCTGTTTCGATTGCTTCAAATATAGCTGAAGGTTCTTCAAGAAATTCCAATAAAGAATTCGCACAATTTTTAGAAATCGCAATTGGTTCAGCATACGAAGTAGAAACACAACTTCTTATTTCATCCGATTTAGGTTTTATAAATGAAGAAGACATAACTGAATTAATCCCACTTTTAGAAGAAATAATTAAAATGACATCAAGATTCAGGACAACCTTATTGTGAAGTTCAAAAGTATCCAAGCAAATCTAAGCAAGTCTAAAATCTAAGAAGTCTAAGAGAGTCTAAAATGAAAATCGTTTCTAATAAAAACAACCTCCAAATCCTTCACGAAGACAATCACATCATTGTGGTCAACAAACGTGTGGGTGATATTGTACAAGGAGATAAAACAGGGGATAAACCTTTATCTGATATTGTAAAAGAATATATTAAGGACAAATACAATAAACCCGGAGACGTTTTTCTGGGGGTGATTCATCGTCTGGACAGGCCTACAACGGGAATTGTTGTTTTTGCCAGAACCAGTAAAGCATTGTCACGTATGAACGAAATGTTCAGTAATCGTGAAACTCAAAAGACGTATTGGGCTGTTGTTAAAAATAAACCGCAGCAAAGCTCTGCGAAACTCGTTCATTATCTCAAAAGAAATGAGAAAAACAATACTTCAAAAGCACATTTAAAGGAAGTTCCGGACAGTAAACTGGCCAGTCTGGATTATACTGTTTTCAAAGAGCTTCAAAATTATGTGGCACTTGAAATCAATTTACATACCGGCCGTCATCATCAGATTCGTGCCCAGTTGGCTGCGATTGGCTCTCCTATAAAAGGTGATTTAAAATATGGTTTTGATCGAAGTAATCCTGACGGAGGAATACATCTTCATGCCCGAAAATTAGTTTTTATACATCCCGTTTCTAAAGAAAATATCACGATAATCGCTCCTGTTCCCGACGAGACCATTTGGAATGCGATATGATTTTATGATTTAATTGTTAAAATTTCAAGTTTTATCGATTAACTTGCAGAAGCAAAAAATCAATCGGATTATACACTATGGACTATAAAAACAACATTGCCTACAGGAAAGAAACGTTAAAGAAATTGTTGTACAACATTCAGAAAAGCGAGGATTTGATTGTAAAAGCTTTGTACGATGATTTTAAAAAGCCTGAATTTGAAGCTGTTTTAACCGAAACCAACTATGTAATTTCGGATCTAAAGGATACCATTAAAAACATTAATAAATGGGCAAAACCAAAACGTGTTTTGCCTTCTCTGCTCAATTTTCCTTCTACCGATTATATTTTTAAAGAACCTTATGGAAATGTTTTGGTAATTGCTCCGTGGAATTACCCGTTTCAATTGGCTTTATGTCCTTTAATTTCAGCTGTAGCCGCCGGAAACAGAGTTGTTTTGAAACCTTCAGAACTGACGCCTCATACCTCAGCAGTAATTGCTAAAATTATTGAGAAGACCTTTCATGTCAAACATGTGGAAGTTATTGAAGGCGGTGTTGAAGTTTCTAACAAACTACTGGCACAGCGCTGGGATTATATTTTCTTCACCGGAAGTGTTGCTGTTGGAAAAATTGTAGCCAAAGCTGCTGCCGAAAATTTAACTCCCGTAACTTTAGAACTAGGTGGAAAAAACCCATGTATCATTGACGAAACTGCCAATTTAAAACTGGCCGCAAAACGAATCGTATGGGGAAAATTCATGAATGCCGGACAAACCTGTATTGCACCGGACTATATCCTGGTTCAGAAAAACATGAAAGTCAATTTTATTTCTTTTCTAATAGAAGAAATTCTAAAAGCCTACGGTAAAAAAATAGACAAATCTCCTGATTTTGCCCGCATCATCAATACCAAAAACTGGGTACGCCTAGACAGTATGATCGAACGTGAAAAGGTTATTTTTGGAGGAGAAACAGCTGCTGAAAAAAACTATATCTCCCCTACTTTAATTGAAGAACCCGCTTTGGACAGTCCGGTCATGAAAGAAGAAATATTTGGCCCTATCCTTCCTATTCTGACTTACGAAACAGAAGCTGATATTCACAACGTGATCAGTCGTTATGAAAAACCTCTTGCCTTTTATGTCTTCAGTGAAAATAAAAATTTTGCTAAAAAACTAATTACTTCCCATTCCTTTGGAGGAGGCTGTATCAATGATACTGTGGTTCATTTCTCAAACAAAAGATTACCATTCGGAGGAGTTGGTCATAGTGGTATTGGTGCTTATCATGGTCAATTGAGCTTTGATATTTTTTCGCATCACAAAGCTGTCGTTAAAAAAGCAAACTGGCTCGATTTACCAATGCGTTACGCCCCCTACAAAGACAAACTGATATCCCTAAAACGTTTATTGAACTGGTTGTAATGTCTAAAAAAAACAATTTCGCATTGTTTTCCAGATTTTCATATCAAATTGATTAAAAATATTATATTTACGGCGCATTAATTATTTAAAATTTCGTCGATATAAAATAATTCTACTCAACTGAAAATGAAATCTACATCCGATCAGATCAAAGACATTAAAAATCATGGTTATACCTTAGATTTTTCAACTGTTTTCAATCATGCTTTTGAAAATTATAAAAAAATAGCCGTCTACGCGGGATTAATACTTTTAGTTTTTTCTGTATTCTTTGGACTTGTCGCTTATCTTGTAGTAGATGCTATTTTTAGCGTTGATAAATTGACAAAATTATACCTGCTTAACTTTCAGCCTCAAAATCTGTCTCAGATCAACATAATCATTTATGTTATGGCAACAGCCTTAGTATCGGCAATTATGAGCCCTTTTACAGCCGGATTTTTAAAAATGGCTGATTGTGCAGAAAAAGATCAGGAGTTCAATGTTTCTACGATCTTTTCGTATTACAAAAGCCGTCATTTTTCACAGATTTTCCTCGCTACATTTTTAATTTCATTGTTTAGCGTTATCGTTACTACCTTTTTAGAAATTCAAAAATTAAATTCATTAGGATTAGTTTTTTCACTGGTGTTATCCTTTTTTACCTTTTTAACCATTCCGCTTATCGTATTTGGGAACTTAAAAGCAGTTGATGCCATTTCATCAAGTTTCCTCCTAATAAGTAGGCAGCCATTGATGTTTATAGCACTGATGATTACTATAGCTGGAGCTATGCTGGTTGGTCTTTGTGCATTTTGTATTGGGATAATCTTCACCATTCCTTTTAGCTACTCCATGACTTATGCCATATATTGCGCTATTATAAAAACGGATAAAGAAGATCCTATTGACGCTATCGGTCAGTCTGATTTTTAAAAAAATATAAAATTTCAACTAAAAAAGAGTCTAACCTGCTCTGTTGAAATTTTCAAAATAAAAGATTTACTAAACCAAACATACCCCCGAATTCTATGGTAGCGAACTATAGTCTTTTCAATTCGTTGATCCCAGGAGTTGCCATACTTGGTAATGCCCTGAAATCAATTATTACGAAGTGGTATGTCATCAATTCAGATATCATATTTTACAACAACCCTAAGCTTATTATGTTAGGATTGTCGATGATTGCTTTTCTGACCCTTCTCGTATACCAATTCTTCCGGATCAAGACCAGAATTGGCTACTTCATCGAAAGAAAACCGGAAACAGAGACCGTAAACAAAGAGTATCATCTCTATATTTTGTTCTTTGGTATTGCATTAATTGTAATCG